>RFHJ01000183.1 GCA_003696905.1 Gammaproteobacteria bacterium
CTCGCGCTCGCGCTCGATGCCGAGGGTTGGGGAGACGAAGTTTCGGGGAATCAGCCGCAGACGGCGGGCATAACGGTAGATCGAGCCCAGCTGGCTGATGTAGCGGTTGATGGTGCCGGGCCCCAACGGCTTGCCGGCGCGTTGGGCGCGTCGGTGACGGGCCGGCTTGAGACAGCCGCGCTCGGCCAGTCTGACCAAGGCGGCGTCCACATCATCGGCCGAGATGTCGAGCAGGTCGCGCTCACCGAACTGCTCGACCCAGAAGGCCAGCCGCGAACGGGTGGCCCGGTCATACTCCCGCGACGCCAAAAAAGCGTCCACGGTGTCTTTGAGGGTAGGCATTGCGGTTCCTCCAGTCGATTGCGGTTCAGAACCGTGAAATCCGGTTCAGGCTCCGCCGTGGCGACGTGCAACTGGAGTGAAATCAATTGCCTAGTTTGAATTTGGAGCGGGAAACGAGACTCGAACTCGCGACCCCAACCTTGGCAAGGTTGTGCTCTACCAACTGAGCTATTCCCGCCGAACGAGCCGCTATTCTATGGATTCCCCCGGACCTGTCAAGTCCGCTGACAAGCCGGATCATCAGTGAACTCAAAGCAAACAGTTCATGTGCTACAAAACCGGACAGTTCTAGTTGTTGCTAACAGAGTGCACCATAGCCCCTTGACCGCCCGCTCATGGCTCAGTAATATGCGCGGCCTCAAGCCGATCCCCTGTGGCGCAGCGGTAGCGCAGCGGACTGTTAATCCGTTGGTCGTTGGTTCGAATCCAACCGGGGGAGCCAACACCGGAGCCCGATCGGTGCATCGGGCTTTTTTCTTGCGCGAAACCCGGTTGGGTTCGAACCAACGACGTCTCAGAATGGCGGTTCGACAAGGCGCGAAGCGCCGCAGGGGGTGAGTATGATCGTTTGTCCAGTTTATTCGGGAGACCACCCAGTACGATCCGTCGCAGTCCAACCTACCTGGGCTATCGCGACGAGCCCGGTGATTTCCTGCGCTCGCGAAAGAAATCTCGCAACAGCCTTGCGGCCTCGTCGGCCAGCAGCCCACCTTCGCAGGCAGTGCGGTGATTGAAACGCCGATCGGACGGTAGCAGGTCGAACACACTGCCGGCTGCGCCGGTACGCGGGTCGGTGGCGCCGAACACCACCCGTTCGACCCGGGCATGCACGATGGCACCGGCGCACATGGGACAAGGCTCGAGCGTGACATAGAGGGTAGTACCAGGCAGCCGATAGTTGCCCATTATCCGACCCGCCACTCGCAGGGCCTGAATCTCCGCATGGGCAGTCGGATCATTGGCTCCGATGGGACGGTTCCAACCCTCACCGATCACCTCACCATGACGCACCAGCACGGCGCCCACCGGCACCTCGCCATCCTCCCACGCACGTTGCGCCAATTCGAGGGCCCGTTGCATCCAACGGCGATCGTCCCTCTCAGACATGACCTTGGGCCGGATGCAAAAACGAGATCATTATTCCCACGACGCTTTTCTCCCACACCCCAAGATCCTATGATCTCGAAGACGGACTATGACACCAAAGATTCCGGAACATGAAACGCTCCCCTCGTTGTTACCAGCCCTGGCTGGTCTTGCTGCTCGCCATGCCCTTTTTGCCTGGCAGTGTCTCGGCCGAACTCTTCCAGAAAGGCGACAAAGTCCACCTGCAGCTGGGGGGATATGTGCATTATCGCTCTAGCAACGATTACGAAGGCCCGCCGCTTCTTGGAAACATCGAGCTGAACAAGAAGAGCAACTGGCTCTATGGTTTGTCGCTGTTCAACAATTCGTATGGTGACTTTTCCCAATACATCTATATCGGCAAGAAATGGGAACTGCCCCAGATCTACCAGCCATTGCAGGTAAAGCTCACCGGCGGCCTCCTGCACGGCTATACGGGTCGCTGGAAGGACAAGCTTGCCTTCAACCATAACGGCTTTGCGCCCGCCATTATCCCTTCCATTGGCCTGAAAAAGGGCCGTTGGGCCACCGATTTGATTCTGCTGGGCGATTCGGGCCTGCTGTTCACCATCGGATACGACGTCATCGAATAACCTTCTGTATAGCGGTCGCTCGCTCAGGCGGCCAGGCGCCGCAGCCAGCGAATCTCGGCGGCCCAGTGTTCCGGATTCGGCGTCTCGAGGATCAGCGGTATGTCGTCGAAACGCGGGTCCTGCATGATGTACTCGAACACCGCCGTGCCCAGCTCGCCCTCGCGCAGTGGCGCGTGGCGATCCACGCGGCTGCCCAGCCCCTTGAGTGCGCCGTTGAGGTGCATGCCGCGGAGGCGTTTCATTCCGACCACCCGATCAAATTCGTCGAACACCGCCTCGCAGCCTTCGCTGGTCGAGAGATCGTAGCCGGCGGCGAAGGCATGGCAGGTGTCCAGGCAGACGCCCACCCGCCGGCGGTGCGCGACCCGGTCGATGATCTCGGCCAGGTGTTCGAAGCGCCAGCCGACGTTGCTCCCCTGCCCCGCCGTGTTCTCGATCACCGCGGTCACGCCCGCCACCTGCTCCAGCGCCTGGTCGATGGACTCGGCCACCCGCACCAGGCATGTCCCCTCGTCGATCCGACCCAGGTGGCTGCCGGGATGGAAGTTGAGCTTCTTCAGCCCCAGCTGCTGACAGCGCTGCATCTCGTCGATGAAGGCCTGGCGCGACTTCTCCAGGCCCTCCGGGTCGGGATGCCCCAGGTTGAGCAGATAGGAGGCATGGGGCAGCACCTGCTTCGGTTCGATCCCGACCGTCTCGAGGTTCTTTTTGAAGGCCCGGATGGAGTCGGTTGTGAGTGGCTTGGCGTGCCATTGGCGC
>RFHJ01000184.1 GCA_003696905.1 Gammaproteobacteria bacterium
CAACGGCATCGCCCCACGCTCGGTGATGGAAAGTCTGCGCTCCCTGATCGAACCGGACCATCCGATCGTGACGACCGGGGTCGGTTGCCACCAGCACTGGGCGGCGCGACATCTTCACTTCGGGCCGGACCACGCGACCCTGCTCAGCTCTGCCGGTCATGGCACCATGGGCTTCGATCTGCCGGCTGCAGTGGGCGCCGCAATAGCAGCACCCGACCGCAAGGTGCTTTGTGTGGCTGGGGATGGTTCTCTGCTCATGAACCTGCAGGAGCTGGCGTCCGCCCGCGAGCGCAACCTCGACCTAAAGGTACTGGTACTGAACAACCACCGACTGGGCATCGTCTCGCAGTTCCAATTGATCACCTGGGGTGCAGATCCGGCGACGGGCGATTTCTCCACGCCCGATTTTGTCACCATTGCGAAGGGGTTCGGCTTCTCGGGCGATCGGGTCGAACAGCCGGAGGAGCTGGAAACGCGACTTGGCGCGTTCTGGAAGGCTCAGGGACCGGCCCTACTGGAGGTTCACATCGATCCTCGGGCCGATGTGTCACCCATGCTGTTGGCCGGTCAGCCTATGGACGAGATGTGGATGGGACGAACACAATGAGCGATGTTCGTATCGCCCTGGTAACCGGGGGCAGCCGGGGTATCGGGAGGGCCATTGCGGAACGCCTTCTCGACCGCGGTTATCGCGTCGCAGTCGGCTACCACCAGGCACGCCGTGAGGCCGAATCGGTGGCCGGCAGTCGGGGCCTGGCAGTGGCAATCGACATCAATGATGGCGAATCCGTCGACGCTGCAATCACCGAGGTGGAACGGCATTTCGGTCCCATCGACACCCTGATAAACAACGCTGGCATCGTGCAGCCGAAACCCTTTCTGGAGCTCGATGAAGAGGATTGGGTGCGAATGCTGTCGATCAACCTGCTGGGTGCAGTGCGCTGCACGCGCCGGGTCATTCCCCACATGGTCGAGGCGGGCTTCGGCCGAATCGTCAACCTGGCCTCGGTTGGAGGACAATGGGGCGGCGTATTCCAGATCCACTACGCCGCCGCGAAGGCTGGGCTGATCAACTTCACCAAGTCACTGGCAAAACTCTATTCCCGCAACGGCATCACCTGCAACGCAGTGGCTCCCGGCCTGATCCAAACCGACATGATCACAGAGGAATTGGCCGACGAGGGCGCCGCGGACCGGATAGCCGCCATTCCCGCGGGGCGTATCGGCACCCCGGGGGAAGTGGCCGCCGCCGTGGAATGCCTCTGCACCGTTGAATCGGGCTATATCTCCGGACAGACGATCAATGTCAATGGAGGCATGTATCTTGGCTAAGAACCTGCTCATCGTCGGTGGGGGAGCCGAGCAGATCCCGGCCTATCTTGCAGCGAAGCGCCGCGGCCTCCATGTGATCGGCAGCGACATGAACCCGGAGGCCCCCGCCTTCGCGCACGCCGATGCACGCCTGCTCGCCTCAACCCGTGATGCAGACGCCACGGTGCAGGCAGCCCGCGCCTACCACCGGACACACCCTATCGATGGGGTGATGACCATTGCCAATGACGTGCCCTATACCGTTGCCCGGGTCGCCCATGCCCTTGGTCTTCCCTCGATTCCACTGTCGGCCGCCGCTGCGGTCGTCGACAAGCAACGAATGAAGGAATGCTTTCGAGCACAGGGGGTCGCCTGCCCCTGGTTCACACCAGTCGATTCTGCCGATGCCTTGCGCACAATAATCGAGAAGGAGGGACCAGAGGCGCGCTTCGTCCTCAAACCCGTGGATGGACGTGGGGCGCGTGGCGTGCTGTTGCTGGATGCCCGGTCCGACCTGGAGTGGGCCTTCCAGGAATCATGGCGTTGGGGAGAGTCGGGCCGTCTGCTCCTGGAACGCTTCGTCCCCGGGATGCAGCTCTCCACCGAGTCCTTTCTCCTCGATGGCCGAATCCACACCCCCGCCATCGCGGAGAGAAACTACGGGCGTATGGCGCAATTCCTGCCAAACATCATCGAAGATGGCGGCACCATACCCGCGCCGCTCGATGACGGGCTTCGCCAGGCGATCGACGAGCTGATCCTGCGCGGTGCAAAGGCCCTCGGCATCGACTCCGGCATCATCAAGGGAGACATCGTCATCGATTCACGCGGCCGCCCGCTGATCATCGAACTCGCGGCACGCCTTTCCGGCGGTTGGCTCGCAACCCATCAGATCCCCGCCGCAACCGGCGTGAGCCTGGTCGATGCCGTGATCTCCCATGCCCTCGGAGAGCCAATCGATCCATCCACCCTAACACCAAGGCGTCACCGGGCCACGGCCATTCGTTACTGGTTCCCACCACCCGGCCGCATCGAGCGTATCGCTGGAGAAGAGGCACTGAAGTCCGTTCCCGGCCTGATCGACTATGGCTTCTTTCGGGGCGAGGGTGATATCCAGCCGGAAATCCGCATGCATCCGGACCGCTTCGGATACGTCATCGTCAGCGGAAAGGACCGCGAACAGGCATTGGAACGGGTGGAGCAGGCGCTCGCATGCCTGCATATCGAGGTGACACCATGACCCGGTTCATCGCCGAGGTTTCCAGCAATCATCAGCGTGATCTGTCACGGGCACTCGCCTTCATCGATGCAGCCGCAGGTGCGGGCTGTGATGCAGTGAAATTCCAGCTGTTCCGGATCGACGAACTGTTTGCACCGGAAATCCTCTCTCGCTCCGAACAACACCGTCAACGAAGGGAATGGGAATTGCCGCTTGCCTTCCTTCCCGAACTGGCAGCGCGTTGCCGCGAACGAAATATCGAGTTTGCCTGCACACCTTTCTATCTCGGTGCGGTGGCCGAACTGGCTCCCCATGTGGATTTCTACAAGATCGCATCCTACGAACTGCTTTGGGATGACCTGCTCGCCGCCTGCGCACGTACCGGAAAGCCTGTCCTGTTGTCGACCGGCATGGCGACCCTGACCGAGATCCGGCACGCCGTCGAAACCCTGCGCCGCAATGGTTGTACCGACCCCATCCTGCTTCACTGTACCTCGGCCTATCCCACGCCACACGATCAGGCCAATCTCGCGGCCATCGAAACCCTGCGTCGACAGACCGGCTGTCGTTGCGGGTGGTCTGATCATACCGTCTCCCCCGGCGTTATCCATCGTGCAGTGCACCGCTGGAGCGCAGAGGTGATAGAGTTCCATCTGGATCTCGATGGCGAGGGCGAAGAGTTCGCCGCGGGCCATTGCTGGCTTCCAGAGCAGATCGCGAGAGTCATCCAGGATGTCAGCCAGGGATTGGCAGCGGATGGCGACGGCGTCAAGAAACCCGTACCTGCCGAGGAGCCGGATCGCTTGTGGCGCGCCGATCCCACCGACGGTCTGCGACCCTTGAAATCCATCCGAAACGGCTGGCAACCCACCTGAGCGCCGCGCTCCGCCATGAAGGTTCTTATCGTGACACATGCCGGCGGGCCCATAGGACTGGGACACCTGTCCCGCTCGTTGGTCGTGGCAAGGGCATTGCGCGACGAGGCCGATGCCGAGATCCATCTATTGATCCAGGCGGAACCCATTCAGCGACAGGAGCTTTCCACGCTTCCCCATGAAGTGGTACCACCAACCGAAGACCTGTGTGCGGTGACGCGTCGGAATCTCGCTGCTCAGGACTACCATGCCCTGGTGTTCGATCTGCAGCGATCCCGCCGTCCACAGGGCTGGCATGCACTGACCGAGGCATTACGGAACGAGCGTATCGTCGTCGCCGGCATCGATGACGTGCTGGATCTTCGTCCGTTGCTGGACCTGGCCTTCGTCCCGACCTTTTATCTGAATCCTCTTCTGGCCGAGGCCGACGACCAGGACACGCTTTGGGGCTGGGAGTACCTGCTGCTGGGCGTGGCGCAACCACGGCCTCGTCCCCGGCTGGGTGAGAGGAATGCCCTGATACTCACCGGAGGCAGCGACGTTGCTGGTCTGGGTGCACGCTGGCCGACTGCCCTGGCAGCTCGGCTGCCCGAGGGATTCCACGTGGACTGGGTAACCGGTCCCTTTTCTGATCCCCCTGCCTTTCCGAAAGAGGGAGGAGTCTCCTTTGCGGAGCACCATGCCCCCTCGGGACTGTCGTCACTGATGAGCAAGGCAGGCCACGCCCTGACGATCTATGGAATCAGCTTCTTCGAACTGCTCTACTTCGGCATTCCCACGGTCGTCTACTCCCCCTATGGCAACCGCGACGTCCACCAGATGGAGGCACTGCGGGACGCCGGGGTTGCCCTCGTCGCGGAGACCGAAGATGAAGCG
>RFHJ01000185.1 GCA_003696905.1 Gammaproteobacteria bacterium
CGCGCCTTGGCCTCTTTTATTCTGCCCTGAGTCAGATCCTTTTCCGCATCGGCCAGCAGGCCCCAGTAGCGGGCGGTACGGTAGAGCGACTGCCATTTGCCCTGACGGTCCTCGATATCCTGTTGTGCTGCCTTGCGAAACAGCCTCTCTGCCAGATGGTGATTTCCGTTGCGCAGTGCAATGAGGCCCAGGTAGCCAAGGGCTTCCCCCTGCTTCGGGTTCTTTTTCAGAACGCTATCCAGGAGCGACCGTGCCCGTTGATATCGGCCGCGATCGATCAATTCCCTCGCCTGAGCCAGGGCGGGTGGCGTGCGGTCCCTTGTCTTTTCTGGGCCCTTCGGGAGAAGCGTTTTTGGTGTCTTGCTCGGGCTCTCCGCAAGCCCTTTCCGCAGTGTTTCCAGGTAGGCGAGCATCTCCTGATCCTGGGGATAGCGCTGCAGGTATTCCTTTACCGCCGGCACGGCGAGAGCGGGTTGTTCGATTTGGCGCACTAGGCGGGACCAGGCATCGCGGGCCTCGTCTTCGAAGCGGCGGTAACGGGTCAGCTCGCCAAAGGTGTGCAGGGCATTTGCCCTTGTGTTGGGATCATCCGCATCGAGTCTGGCGAGATCGAGCTGGTATTGCAGATTGCCGGGATAGGCATTGACCAATTGGGTGAATATTTCGCGCGCCTCTTTCTGTTTTTTCGCTGCCACGAGAACGGAGGCGTATTCGCGGGCCAGTGGCCCGGGTGCCAGCCCTTCCGGATAGGCGTTCCTCCACTCATGCAGCGCCTTGTCGGCTCGGCCTGCCTTGTTCAACAACCTTGCGGTATGGACCGCTTGCGAACGTGCTGCGAGACTTTCGAGGAGCTGTCGCAAGGCCTTCGTATAGGAAGAATCGGGTGCGCTCGATGCCAGGCGATCGAGCATCTTTTCCGCCTGGTCTCGGTGACCCTGGTCCACAGCGATGAAGCCGCGCAAGGCCAGGGCCCCGGCGTGCCGCGGATTGCTGCGCAGGAGGCGTTCCAGTTGTTCATTGGCGCGTTCCCTTTCCTCGAGGGAATAGAGCAGATTCGCTCGCTCGAACAATGGCGAGCGGTCTGCCGCCAGGCCTGATTCGCTGGTCAGGAACAATAACAGGAGGGCGGTGATCAGCCACTTCAAGGGTCTTGACTCCACGAGAGGATCAAACGGCCATCGGTGCCGAAACGAAAGGCGCCATGCATCCAGGCAAGGCTCAACCAGGCCAGAGTGCGGGTGTAATAGCCATCCACCAAAACGGATGGGTCATTTCCGAGTGTTAGACAAAGGCGCGCCAAGTCCGTATCCAGCCGGAGGGAACGAATCAGTGGTAGCAAGGTTGCAGTGAGCCCCGTGGGCAGGGTTTCCCTGGCCTGGGACGTCACCGCATCATGGGCCTTGAGAATGCCGTCCTTGCGTAGCAACCGAGGGACAGCGCGGGCAAGGTGACGCCGCAGGGTGATACCCTCCGGGGCGTCAGGGGAAAGCATGCCGGCCCACAGGTACACACGGATGGCGGCATAGCTGCCGATGCGCCCGCGCTCGTCCTCCAGTCGGGGACGGCCTTGCGGGTCGATGATCAGCCAATCCGACTGCAGTCCGTTGGGACGGGCGAGAAGAATTCGCATGCTGCTATCGAGCAGCTCTTCCCACCCGTCTTCCGGAAAGAGATCGGCGAGGCGTCGCAGAATCTGTGGGGGTACATAGCTGGGATTGACACGAACCGAGCCGTTCGGTTCGACAAAACCCTTCGGGGCCGGCAGCAGGATGCGGCCGAAGCGGGGCATGACTTGCGTTTCTTTCTCCAGAACAAGTCTTGCCAGGGACCGCCCCAGTTCCAGGTAACGGGGTTCTTTCCAGAATCGCGAGGCCTCGATTAGCGTATAGGCCAGCCACAGGTCGGCATCGCTGGCGGGATTGGGGTCGATGACCCGCCAGTCTCCATCCTGCGCCCGGCCCCAGTGCCAGGCGGGCAGTCGGCTGCGCAGATCGCCATGGGCGAGGTTGTTCTCGGTCCATTGCAGGATACGGTCGAAGGCCGAACGGTCGGAGGCGATCAGCGCCATCAGCAATGCATAGGCCTGTCCCTCCGACGTGCTGCGCTGGTCCGGCGTGCCCCAGTCGATGACCCGGCCATCGGGCGATACCATCTCGGAAACAAAGGTCTTCCAATCCGGTACGGCGGGGCAACTTCCGGCACTCACCACGGCGGGGCAGAACAGCGCCAGTAGCAGGCTGCTGCCTGCCAGCACACTGGTCGGCTGCCGTAATGGGATCAAGGCGTTCCTCCTTCCAGGCGTCGTGCGGCCTGGCGGCGCAGCAATATCCAGAGCAGGGTGCCGAAGATGAGAAGCACGACCAGGCTGAGGAATATCAACCAGCCGGTGTGCTTCGACAGCTTGAACCACAGCAGGGTCAAGGGGCTGATATCGCCAATGTAATAGGTATCGCCCACCAGTACGTGTTCAGTATTCTCGACCTGGCTGCCGCGAAAGAAGGTGGCACTGCCATGGATGCCCGAGCGAATACCGCCATCCAGTTGAGCGTCGACCAGGCTTTGAATGGCTCGGGGCCCGTTGCCGAGAAATGCCGTTACGGTTCGACCCGAGGAGACGGGCGATTCAAAGGAGACCATCGCGGACAGGGGTCCAGCCGGGTCGCCTTCCACGCGAGTAGCCGGTGTTGGATCGGGTGCCGTCTCGAAACCCACAGGGTCGAAGCGTTCCACGGCTGCCCGAGCCGGCGTGGAAAACAGCCCAAGCCCCTCGAAAAGGCCATTGTCTACCTCCAGCCCCCATCGCTCAAGCAATGTGCCCGTCGGGCGGCTGCCAATGATCAGGATGTCCTTGTCGGTCTTTTCAGGAAAGTCATCCGCCATGACCACATTGATGCCGGTCACCGGGTAGCCTGTTGCGTCGCCCATTCGCCCCATGGTGACCAGCATCAGGCGCAATGTTTCCCGGTCCGCCTGCGCAGGCAGCACCAACAGGGTATCGCTCAGGTCGGCGAGTCGCGTGTAGGGATAGCCAATTTCGGTGAGAAAGTGCAAATTGGGCATCATCACATAGTGTGGATAATCACTAAAGTCGATCTGGGAATCCTCGTCGATCGCCGCAACGGTGTTGTCCAGCACCGTGTCCTTGCATTCCCCCTCCTTGTGGTAGGCGAAGGAAAAGTTGAAGCGAAGCTGGTTTCGCATGCCGAGTTCGTAGGGGGGAATCAACAGGGGGTTGCCCCCCGGGAGAATGGCGCCGGGAGCCGGAATCCGGACCCGCTGTTTTATGCCGCCATGTCCTTCCTCGAAGAGCTTGAAGCTTTCAACGAACTTGTCGTTCAGGAATATGTTGAGTCTCGATTCGTCGAGATCGACCGGAGGCGAATAGCGGTATTTGAGGTCGAGCGGTATTCCCTTGGTGTTCCAGAAGAACAGGTCCGGCGGTATCCGCAAATCAACGGTAATGGGGGGCGGCGAATGCCCGGTCACGTTCAGGGCCCTGTTATCCGCCAGTTCGCCAAGTTTCACCGGGCGGTCGAGCCGGACCCAACGGGGGGCATCGTAGGGTTTTCTCGGCTGCAGGCGTACCGCCTTGGAGAAAGTGACGTGGTCACCGGTGAGGAGGGCATCGCCAGTGGAGAGGGCCACGGCTGCCTGCCGCAATTCACCACTGTTGCGCCCAAGGATCAGCAGTATCTTGGCGTAGGGGTCGTCGGGGTGAGTGATCACCCGGACAGTGGGACCCTTAACCTCCAGTGAAGGGATGCTGGAAGGGCCAAGCAATTGTGGCAACTGATCGACCGTGGCGACCAAAAGGCTGTATCGCCGGGTGACCTCGTCAAGGCTTTCACGGACGGGAAAGTCGGCCCCCCGCCATTCGGCCTGTTGTCCAAACCAGGAGGCCAGGATGGCGGCCGCTTCCAGCGTTTGACCATCGGGCTTTTCGGAAAGGATGAATGGCAACACCAGTCGGTCATTGTCCCGCCGGTCGAAGAAGGGTTCGGGGAAGAGGGCCAGGTCGTCCACTTGCTGCAAAGGACGAACGTCCAATGTCAACTCACTCAGGTTGGATACATGGACCCAAAGAAGTGGGCTGACAGGATCCTGGCAACGATCGGTGTAGTAGCCCAGGAGCTGAAAGCGCAGCTGGTTGTAGTCACCCATGAGGTGGGGGTCCAATGGAATGTCCTGCGTCACCGGCGTCCCGGCCTGATCCTTTGGCAGCGGCAGGGTCGCAACGACATGCTCATTGAGGAGTACGCGGAGGTGGGAACGCTCGGGAATCAGGGAAGGCGACCACGAATAGCTCAGCCGCAGATGGGCGGAATGCACATACTCGTCGTTTCGCACGCTGAAGGTGACCTGGTTACTGCCCCGCATTCCCCAGATATCGAGGGGCTTCTGCGCCCCGAGGTCCTCGAAGGTAATGGTCCTGGACTCGCGTTCCGGTACCAGGGGCTTGGCCAGCGACATCAGGGGAAAAACCAGCCACATCAAGAGGATTCCGTGACATACGAATTTCATTGAGAGACTCCGGTTTGCAAATGAAGGGGGGTTCTTGGCAAAAAGCTATAGATCCAAAGTAACAGTCGATGCCCCTGGCTGAAGACGTTGGCGGCGCTGGGCGAAAGGAAGTGGGTGATCCGGTGATAACCGTCCATTCCCGTGCGAAGCACCTCGAGCAGTGATACCAGGGGGCGATCGGAAGGCCGGTTGCTGTCCCAGTCGAGCCAGGCATCGGCTCTTCCATAGGCGGCTTCTACCAGGCGTGCCTGTTCAGCGAGGGAAAGGGCGTCGAAACGAAGGCCCAACTCTTGTCCATGCTGACGGACCACGCTGGCCGGGAACCCGCGGAATCCGACGTCTTCGCCAACCGATACCTCGACCTTCTTGCCGTGCAGGTCTCGACCCGGGAAGGGTATTTGAATGGCAAGACCGGTGACAGAGAAATCGCTCGTTTCTCCCTCCAGGGTACTGCCATCATCGAAGCGCAACAGGGCAGGAAGACGAATAGGCACGCGGTGGCTGCGACGAACCTGGCGTTGTTCGGCTGTCACCGCGAGGGTGGCACCCAGAACCACCAGGTTGTAGAAGGTCCAGGCGAGATTGACGAGCACCGTACTTACCTCTTCGCTCGGACCTTCCGCGAGGCGCCAGATGCCAAATGCAATTCCTATGATGTTCAGAGCAGCGAGGAACAGGTTCGGTTTGGCGATTTGCCAATCGAAGTGGGTCTGGTCTACCAGCCCGCCTTTCGCCGTGACGTTGAAGCGGCCCTTGTGCGGAGCGAACAAGGCGACCGTGGTGGGACGTGCGATGAACCAGGCGAGCGCGGATTCATATATCTCGGCCCAGAAGGAGTGACGGTATTTTCCCTGGATACGAGAATTCACGAGGCTGGCATGTATCAAATGCGGCAGCACATAGACCAGCAACAGTTCCGCGGGTGCATGAATCACATAGCCATGGAACACCAGGAATGCGAGGGGTGCGGTCAGGAAAATCAGGCGGGGAATGCCGGACAGGAAATGCAACATGGCGTTCGAATAGCAGAGCCGCTGCGCCAGGGTCAGACCCTTGCCCCGAAAAGGGTTGTCCAGGCGAAAGATCTGTACCATCCCGCGTGCCCAGCGTATGCGTTGGCCAATGTGGGCGGAAAGGCTCTCGGTGGCCAGGCCGGCCGCCTGCCGGATATTGAGATAGGCGGAGTTGTAGCCGGCACGATGCAGCCTCAGGGCCGTGTGGGCATCTTCGGTCACGGTCTCTACCGCAATACCACCGATCTCTTCCAGGGGTTCACGCTTGAGTATGGCGCAGGACCCGCAGAAGAAAGCGGCGTTCCAGAAGTCGTTGCCGTCCTGGACCACTCCGTAGAACAGCTCATTTTCGTTTGGTGTCTGGCGAAAGTTCCCCAGGTTTCGCTCGAAAGGGTCGGGCGAATAGAAATGATGGGGAGTCTGCATGAGGGCGAGTTTGGGGTCCTTCAGGAACCAGCCGACATTGGTCTGAAGAAAGGAACGGACAGGGATGTGATCACAATCGAAGATGGCGACCAGATCACCTTGGCTCTTGCGAAGCGCATGATTGAGGTTGCCGGCCTTGGCATGCCGATTGTCCGGCCGGGTGATGTAGTGAACACCGGCTTCCTTGGCGAATTCCCGAAACGCGTCGCGCCGACCATCATCCAGGAGATAGATATTCAGCTTGTCCTCGGGCCAGTCCATTGCCTTGGCGGCCAATACCGTCGGGCGAACCACATGCAATGGTTCATTGTAGGTGGGGATGAAGACGTCGACGCTGGGCCATGAGCGCATATCGTCCGGCAGAGGCGCGGGAGGCCGGCGCAGTGGCCAAAGGTTTTGGATGAAGCCGAGGATGAGAATGAGCCATGCATAGGTCTCTGCGGCCAGCAGGCCCAGGCCGAGAACGAGGTCGATCAGATCGTCCCAGTTGAGGGTTACGGTAAAACGCCACCAAAGATAGCGGGTCGATGCGATCACCGATAGCAAGGCCAGTACCAGTGTGATTGGCCGGCCGGGAAGGCGTCGCAGGAGAAGCGCTGCACCCCAGAGGACGCACATGAAAAGTGCCTGTGTGACCGTATCGAGTGGCGTCGTAACGATCACCGCAAGGATGAGAACGGTGGGGACGGCAAGAAGCAGCAGGACCAGGGGGCGTTGCCAACAGGAGCGGGAGGCCAGCCTCTCGAAAAGGTTTTCGATCCGTGGCGGATTGTCTTCGGGCTTACCTCCTGGCAGCAATAACATCTCGCCTATTTTGCTTGTCAGAGCAGCGAGACGGTTTTGAATCTTCGGTAGCAGGGCGGGACGGCGCCGCGCTGGTGGGACAACCAGCACCAGCCAGAGTGCCTGCAGCAGTATCCTCAATGGATCCAGGGGGCGAAGATGGCTGAAGTCGATGTGTGGGAACAGGGGCGCGAGTCGCCTCCCGTGATGCCGCAGAGGCTGGACCAGGAAATATTTCTCCCACCAGCGTGGCTTTCCCTGCGCCTTTCTTCGCTTGAAGACTGCATTTGCAGGCGAAGAGGAATTCGTCATGGGGCGGCTCTCCTTGAATCCTCGGTCGAACGTCTTTTCAGCCATAAGGCAAGGGCGCCGATGCGGGTGGCGACGGCACTGTCCAGCGCCTCGCTGGCGACGGTGCGGCCGCGGGCGAGGGCTTCCGAAACCCGCCGATCCTCGGGAATGAAACGGGGAAAGCAATATTCGCCATATTGGAGCCGCAGCAGCGCCGCCAGATCGTCCTGGAGCGCGACACCCGGTGTGTAACGATTCACAAGGAGGTTCAATTTGGCATTCGGGAAGGAAGGCATTTGTGCCATCACACGGGGCCACTCTCTGGACACCGCAATATGGGCTGCCGGGTCGGTACTGGTCACCAGGAGAAGCTGCGAGGCAATCGACATGGCTTGAGCAAGGCGCTCCGCGGAGGCCGGTGGTACCGCGATCAATAACCAGAGAGCGGGGTCCGAGTCCAGCAAGGGCTGAAATTGGTCAGCGAGCCATTGGGGATTGCGTGCGAGATGATCCCGCAATACCTCGAGGTTTCCCCGCCCGAAAGGCAGGAAATAGGCACCCTCCGGGCTTTGCCAGGTTGCTTCACGCCAATGTCTTTCCGTCTCGAGGCATTCGAGGAGGCCGGTTTGGGCCTGCCACGGCATGCCAAGGTGAAGGCGCAGGGTATTCGTTTCACACAGGTCTATGACCAGGACGCGTTGCCCATCCAACGCGAGTCGTGCAGCCAGGGTGGCGGTGACGGTGGTACCGCCGACGCCACCTTTGACGCTCATGATGGTTACTCCTGGCATGGCTTTCCTGCCGTGATGGTTTTTGGTGTAGTCTCGGTGATCAGATCTCCGAGCAATGGCCAGCGTTCGCCAATCCGGGCAATATCCCCGCAATGTCGCAGTTCCCGGTAAGCGGGCAGTCCGACCGCTTGCTGAAGGTGCCGGGTATCCGACAGTGAGCGGTTGACACATTCGTTATGCCCCCCATTGCCGGGGGAGCGACGAGGATTCAATAGGGAGTCCATTGTCGGTCCTCCAGGCGCAGGTAATATTGTCCGTGATGCCTCATGACGACTACCTCCTCGTTTTCCGACACGAATCGGGTTTCCGGCAGATCCTGTGCCAGTGACACCAGGTCGAGAGGCTGAGTCGGTTGGGCCGCGGAATGGTCGATCACTCGGCGGATGAGCTCGGAAATCGCCAGATAGCTCACGGGCTGCTGAATCCTTTTTTGCCGGTCGTGCTCTATCCCGAATCCGAAGAATCGAATGCCCGCGGGTACCAGGGTGATGGCAGGGCTGGGGATCTCGCGGAGCCCGGCGAGCTGAATGCGGTCACCGCGAACCGCGGCACCGTGCTCGGGCACCATCACCACTACCGTCCGGTGGCCGCTTTTCTCCAGTTTCTGAAAGAACGCCAGGAGGTTGTCGAGCAGTCGGCGTAAACGAATCGCATAGTTGGAAAGGCTGTCGAGCCGCGCGCCACTGCCGACCAGGCGATTGCCGTCGTGCAGGCTGATGGTGTTGTAGTAGGTGGCGCTGGGGCCTGTGTTTTCGGTGCGATGTGCGAGCCAGCGCGACAGGACGCCGAGATCATCGTGGATCGGTGTGCCATCGAAGGCGTGCTGCTGGATGGGGGTGTCATCAATGCTTGCGGGCGCGGATTTCCAGCCGCCGTACTGCTGGACAGCGTTGGTCAGGAAATTGCCGTAACGTCCGTCATGGTTGAGATAGAGATCGGTGTCGAATCCGGCCCGCCGCAGGTTCTCGAACAGGTAACAATCGTTGGGCGCGGGGAAATACAGGTCATGATGGGATGGCTGACCACAATTGGCCCTCAGCAGGCGGATGGCCGCCGGCCCACTGTAACTGGAGGCGGAATTGAAACGGGTGAACAGCATGTCGAACTGCGCGAGCAGGGGGTGCTCGGTAAGGCCTGCCCACTCCAGGTCGTCCCAGGAAAGGGAGCAGATGTGGAGAAGCAGCAGGTCGAAGGTTGGGACGGTACCCGACGGAAAGGGGACGCGGCGTTCTCTTTCGGTGCGGCGGAAGTCATCCAGTTCTTGGTAGAGGATGGCTTGGATATCTCCCCGATGAGGCGGCACTTGAGTGGGAGGTGATGCGGCATCGTCGACACAGGAGGACCCGTCCGCGCTCGTTTCGGGAGCGCCCGGGATAGACGTCCGCGGTGTGGCAACGACATCTGCCACCGCCATGGCTATAAGAACTCCCATGGTCAGGACACCGATCCGCAGATACCGGGAGAGAAAGACATAGCCCACCCAGACCAGGACCAACAATGAGACCAGTCGCAGATTGACCAGGCGTAGTGCCAGCTCCAGAAGATACTGGCCCGAGAAGCCGGCCAATGCATCCAGCTTGGTGAGCAGGGTGTCGGGAGACGGTAGCCAGGTGTCGTGATAGAAAAGGGCGATGCCCAGGAAAAGCGCCAGGAGATTGCGCAAGTGACGCAGCAGACGTGACCGGATGGGCACCAGGAGAAAGGCCGCAAAGGCGAGATTCTCCAGTGGATGGAAATCGAGCTGCCCGCGCCAGACGAGGACAAATTTGAGCAGAAAATAGAGATTCCATGCGCCCAGGCCGTTGGATGGCGTCGGAGCACAAGGCATTTCCTTTTGCTCCGAAGGCGCCACATCGGGATCCGCGGCGGCTGTGGTTTTCACTTCGGTATCGACAACGTGCTCGGTCATCATGGGGCCTGTTCTGAATCTCGAGGGGTCCATGGACGGAGTGCCCGGGGGCTTCTACGCAGTGGCCGTGAATACATGAGCCAGTCCCGCCACCGGGCGAGCAGCAGACCGGACGACAGGCCGATGCCGAAGGCCACGAGAAGGGAGATGAAAAGGGCAGTCGGGCTCATCGTGCGATTTCCGGAGAAGGCAACCAGGGAAAGGGCGCCGGTTGTGCGACGGCAGCCTTGGATTGCGAGGCGCCAGTGGCTGGTCGTGAAACGGAAGGCTCGCGCTCAGGCAGGCCTTCCGGACCCGACCGAGTCTCGAGGACATCCAGCAATTCGTATATGTCACTGGGCGTTACGAAACGCTGATCCCAGGCGAACACCTCGTCCGGAGGCAGCGTGAAGAAATGGTCCAG
>RFHJ01000022.1 GCA_003696905.1 Gammaproteobacteria bacterium
CCAATGGAACCTTGAATGTATCGGTCAAGGCCTCGACCCCCTCCATCCCCGAACCCCCCCTGGCCCTGGCCCTGCTGGGCGGGTTGCTGATGCTGGTGGGGTGGCGTCGCCGCGCCTGATTTTGGAGGGGGCCCTGTTGCAGCTCGAAATGCAGGACCATGGCGCAGCGCAGTGAGGCCAGTGCCGACCGCCCCCTGACCCTGGATGCCGGACTCTGGGCGTCCTTTCTCAACGCCCGCGACGACAATGCCTTCCTCACCAGCTGGCTGGCGCTGCTGCTGACCCGTATCCCCGGTGCGACCTGCGGTGTACTGATGCAGGCCGATGCGCAGCGCGGCGCACTGGTGCCCGCGGCCATCGCCCCGGATCCACGCCGCGATCTGGGTATCTTTCAGGAGGTCATCGAGAAGGTCGCCCGGAGCGGGCGCCCCGCGGTGCTGGGCGACGGTCCTGTCCATTGCGCCTATCCGGTGCGCATCGACGATCAACCGCTGGCCTGGGTGGTGGCGGTGGCGCTGGAGGATCCTGCCCAGGGGCAGACCGCCCTGCGCGAGCTGCATTGGGCGGCTGGCTGGCTGAACAGCAAGGCCTGGCAGGCGTTCGCCGACGAACAGGCGGGTCAGCTGGCGCGTGCCGGCGTGGCCCTGGATCTGTTGGCGCTGATGGGCGAACAGCGGCGTCCCGAGGCGGCCGCCATGGCAGTGGTCAACGAACTGCAGTCGGTGATGAACGCCGACCAGATCGCCATCGGCATGATAGTCCGCCGCCACAGCGCGCCGCGGATTCGCCTGCTGGCGATCTCCTATTCTGCCTGGTTCCGCAAGCGCTCCCGCGTGGCCGAAGGTCTGGAGACCGCCATGGAGGAGGCCTACGACCAGCGCGCTGCAGTGGCGGTGCCGTCCCTGCCCACGACCGAGCGGGCCATCGCCTTCGCCCACCGCGACTATGTGGCCGAGTCGCGCATGGAGGTGATCCTCTCGGTGCCGTTGCTCGATCAGGAAGGGCCGGTGGGGGTGATCTCGGCGGCGCGTCGCAGCGATACGCCCTTCACCGAGGAGGATCGCCGCCTGTTGGAGGCGGTGGCGGCCCTGATCGGTCCGGTGTTGGAACTCAAGCGTCGGAATCGTCGCTGGTTCGGCGGCCGCATTCGTGATGCCCTGACCCAGGGCCTGGGGGTACTGCTGGGGCCACGCCGTCTCAGCTGGAAACTGCTGGCCCTCGCCGTGCTCGGACTGGGGGTGGCGGCCGCCACGGTGCAGGGCCCCTTTCGGATCGGTGCCGACGCAGTGGTGCGTGGCGAGGTGGTGCGCGCGGCGGCGGCGCCGTTCAACGGCTTCATCGAGTCGGCCGCGGTGCGCGCCGGTGACGAGGTGGCGGCAGGCGACGAGCTGGCGCGTCTCGACAGTGCCGATCTGGAACTGGAACGGCTGCGCTGGTCGTCGGAGCGTGATCGCCTGAAGGCGGAGTTGCGCGACGCCCAGGCCCAGCACAAGCGGGCCCAGATCGCCTTTCTCGAGGCCCAGATCGCCCAGGCCGAGGCCAAGCTGGCACTGGCCCGCACCCAGCTCGAGCGCACCCATATCCGCAGTCCCATCGACGGCAGGGTGGTCTCCGGGGATCTGAGCCAGCGCCTCGGTGCACCGGTCCAGCTGGGGGAGGTGCTGTTCGAGATCGCCCCGCTGCGGGCCTTCCGTCTCGATATCTTCGTCGACGAGCGCGATATGCGTTACGTCGAGGACGGCCAGGCGGGCCAGCTGGCGCTCACCGGCCGGCCGGACCATCCCCTGCCGTTCGAGATCACCCGCATTACGCCGGTGGCGCAGGTGCGCAACAATGTCAATACCTTTCGGGTGGAGGCGCGGCTCAAGCAGGTGCCCGAGGGCCTGCGCCCGGGGATGGAAGGGGTCGCCAAGATCGACGTGGGCGAGGAACTGCTGGTGTGGGTCTGGTCCCGCCGCCTGATCGACTGGCTGCGCGAGACCGCCTGGACCTGGCAGCCGTGAGCCATGGGCGAGTCCTTCCTCTCGCCGCTCTGGTACCGGGTCGCCGAGCTGAGACCGCGGCTGCGGCCCCATGTGACGGTGCATCGCCACCGCTATCGGGGCCAGCCCTGGTATGTGCTGCATGACCACGGAGCGGGCCGGGTCCATCGTTTCACCCCCGCCGCCTACCTGTTGATCGGCCAGTTCGATGGCCGCCGCAGCGTCGATGAGATCTGGCGCGCAGTGGCCGAGACCCACGATCGCGACGCCCCGAGCCAGGACGATGTCATCGACCTGCTCAGCCGTCTCCATCAGCAGGACCTGATTCAGTACGAGGGCTCGCCCGACGTGGCCGAGCTGCTGCAGCGCAGCGATCGGCACAAGCGCCAGCTGCTCAAGCAGAATCTCCTCAACCCCCTGTCCATCCGGGTGCCCCTGTGGGATCCGGAGCACTTCCTCACCCGCACCCTGCCGTTCGTGCGCCCGCTGCTGGGGGGCTTCGGCCTGCTGCTGTGGCTGCTGGTGGTGGGTGCCGGCCTGGTCACAGCCGGGATGCACTGGGATGCCCTGACGCTGGACATCGCCGACCGGATGCTGGCGACCCGCAATCTGCTGATCTCGCTCGTCACCTACCCCCTGCTGAAGGCGGTCCACGAACTGATGCACGGTTATCTGACCAAGCGTTGGGGTGGGGAGGTGCGCGAGATGGGCATCATGTTCCTGGTGTTCTTTCCCGTTCCCTATGTGGATGCCTCGGCGGCGGCTGCCTTTCGCAGCAAGTGGCGGCGTGCCGCAGTCAGCGCCGGCGGCATCCTGGTGGAGACCTTCGTCGCTGCCGTGGCGCTGATGGTCTGGGCCAATGCCGAGCAGGGCCTGGTCTCGGCCTTTGCCTACAACCTGGTATTGATTGGCGGCATCTCCACCGTCCTGGTCAATGGCAACCCCTTGCTGCGCTTCGATGGCTATTACGTGCTCACCGACCTGCTCGAGATCCCCAATCTCGCCAACCGTGCGAATCGTTATTGGGGCTACCTGGTACAGCGTTACCTGTTCGGCGCCAGGCGTCTGCGGCGTCCCCCTGCCACTCGGGGTGAGCGTGTCTGGTTCCTGATCTATGCGCCGGCGGCCTATCTCTACCGTATCTTCATCATGCTCGGCATCGCGGTCTTCGTGGCGACCAAGTATTTCGTGGTGGGTGTACTGATCGCTCTCTGGTCGATCTTCAACGCCGTGCTCAAGCCGCTGTTCAAGCAGATCCGCCATGTGATGACCTCTCCCAAGCTGCGCAAGGTGCGGCGTCGTGCCGAGGCCTGGACCTTCGGCGGCATGGCGTTGCTTGCGGCCCTGTTGCTGGCCTTGCCGCTGCCCCTGCGCACCGATGCCGAAGGGGTGGTCTGGCTGCCGGACGAGGCCCAGGTGCGCGCCGGTACTGCCGGCTTCGTCGAGCAGGTGCTGGTGCCGCCAGGACAGGTGGTGCGGGAAGGTACTCCTCTGCTGCGCCTGAGCGAGCCCACCCTGGATGCCCGGGTGCGGGCGCTGGAGGCCAAGGTGCGGGAGATGCGCCTGCGCCTGTTCGCGGCCGAGGCCAAGGACCGGGTGGAGGCGGGGATCGCCGAGGTGGAACTGCACCAGGCAGAGGCGGAACGTGACAGGGAGCAGCAGCGGCGGGAGGACCTCGTGGTGCGGGCGCCGGTATCGGGCCGCTTCGAGCCGGTGGCGCCGGAGGGGGACCTGCCGGGGCGTTTCGTCAACGAGGGCGACCTGCTGGGCTACGTGCTGCCGGCCGGGGCGGAGCGGGTCCGGGTCGCGGTGCCTCAGGAGGACGTGGTGCTGGTGCGCCAGCGTCTGACCGGGGTGGGACTCAAGGTGGTTGGCTATCTGGAGCAGGCCCATGCCTCTCGGCTCCTGGCGGCCGTGCCTTCGGCCACCTGGACCTTGCCCAGTGTTGCCCTGGGACAGGCGGGTGGCGGCAGGCTATTGGTCGATCCCACCGATGAACAGGGTACCAAGGCGCTGGAACCCTTCTTCCTGTTCGATGTCGCCCTGCCGGACGCCCTGCGGGACACGCCCTATGGCACCCGGGTGCTGGTGCGTTTCGATCATGGCAACGAGCCGATCGCCTGGCAGGCGGCCCGCCGCATCCGGCAGCTGTTCCTGAGGTGGTTCGATGTCTGAACTGCAGGGACTGTTCGGGTTTGGCGGCGCGCGTCTCGGTGTCTCGCCCTATGCCGAGCTGGCCGATCCCAAGAACAACGCGGTGGACCGCTGGCTGGACCGCCTGGTGGGCGCCATCTATTCCCGGGCGCCCTTCTATCGGTTGCGGTTGCGGCGTTTTGCGCGCCGAGTGATCGCCCTGGAGGGGCGTTTCGCGGAACTGTCCGACGACCAGCTGCGCGAGTCGGCGTGGCGCCTGCGGCCTCGTCTGCTGCGCCGTCGCGACGACCTGGAGGCCCTTGCCGAGGCCTTTGCCCTGGTGCGCGAGGCGGGCTGGCGCCGCCTGGGCAAGCGCCTCTACCCGGTGCAGATCATGGGCGCCCTGGCACTCTACGAGGGGCGCATGGTGGAGATGGCCACTGGCGAGGGGAAGACCCTCACCGCGGTGCCGGCGGCGGTGGTGGCGGCGCTCTCCGGCGAGCCGGTGCACATCGTCACCGTCAACGACTATCTGGCTGCGCGCGATGCCGAGATCAACCGGCCGGTATTCGAATGTTTCGGGCTCTCCTGCGGCGTGATCGACAGTGACATGGAGCCGGAACAGCGTCGCCAGGCCTATGCCTGCGATCTCACCTATGTCTCTAACAAGAACCTCTGCTTCGACTATCTGCGCGATCGCATCAGCCTGCGTCAGCGGCGCTCGGCACTGCGTCGTCGTACCTTCGAATATCTGCAGGGCGGTGGTGCCGAGCCCCTGTTGCTGAGGGGCCTGGCCTTTGCCATTGTGGACGAGGCCGACAGTGTCTTCGTCGACGAGGCGAGGACACCGCTGATTCTCTCCACCACCGGCGACGACCCGGAAGCGGCGCGGATCTATCCCCAGGCCCTGGAGATTGCCCGCCAGCTCACTGAGGGGCGTGACTATCGGGTCGACCGGATGAACCGCGAGGTCACTCTGGAAAAGGCGAGTCGGCGCCGGCTCGAGACCCTGACTGCCGACCTGGAGGGGTTGTGGCGCATCCGCAAGGCGCGGGAGGAGCTGGTGCGCCAGGCGCTCACCGCACTGCTGTTGTTCGAGAATGGGCACGACTATCTGGTGATCGACGGCAAGGTCCAGATCGTGGACGAGTTCACCGGCCGCATCATGCCCGACCGCAGCTGGCAGGCCGGTCTCCACCAGATGATCGAGGCCAAGGAGGGAGTCGAGATCACTGGCGAGAAACGGACGCTGGCGCGCATCACCTATCAGCGGTTCTTCCGTCGTTACCTGCGGCTGGCGGGCATGACGGGGACCGCCACCGAGCTGGCAGGCGAGTTCCGCGACACCTTTGGCCTGCTCACCGTGCGCATCCCCACGCATCGGCCGGTGCGTCGCAGGCACCACGGCAGCAGCTATCTGCGCACCGCGGCGGCGCGCTGGGATCGGGTGGCGGAGCGGGCAGCGCGCTGCCATGCGGAAGGCCGGCCGGTGTTGATCGGTACTCGTTCGGTGGAGGCATCGGAGCAGGCCTCCGCAGCGTTGTCGCGTAGGGGGCTGGACCACGCGGTGCTGAATGCCCGGCAGGACGAGGCAGAGGCAGAGATCATCGCCCGCGCCGGGGAACCCGGCAGGATCACCGTGGCCACCAACATGGCGGGCAGGGGGACCGACATCTGCCTCACCGAGCAGGTGGCGGCACGGGGCGGCCTGCACGTGATCCTGACCGAATTCCATGAGAGCGGCCGCATCGACCGCCAGTTGTTTGGGCGCTGCGCGCGCCAGGGTGATCCGGGGTCGGTAGAGGCGGTGGTGTCACTCGAGGACGAGCTGTTCGATCGTTTTGCGCCTCGTCACCTGAAGCTGGTGCGGCGCCTGCCGCTGGGGCTGCTGTGCGGATGGATGCGCCGTCATGCCCAGGCGCGTGCCGAGCGGGAGCACGCCATCACCCGTCGCGAACAGACCAAGCTCGATCGTCAGCTCGAGCAGGCCCTCGGTTTCAGTGGTTCGATGGAGTAACCTTTGTCGGCGGGTGTCCCTTGCGGCCGATGAGCGATCGCTTTCCGTCGAGTGTTCGCCCCGGCAGGCCGATCTGGCGCAGTCCTGACTCGAAACCGACCGCCGTCACTGCATATCCGGTTCGCGTGACGTCTCCCTTGGAGGGGCTCGGGGATCTTTGCACGCCGACGTCGATTCCGACCACCAGCAACCCGTCGTCAAAGGGCATCAATACCGGGCCGCCGGAATCCCCGAAGGTGAGCGGACAACGGTGGCGCAGCAACCGGCCCTGCTCGAGAAAGCCAACCACCTGGCAGCGGTGGTCCACCGTCTGCACGAAGCGCCGATCATGCCGGTAGCCGGCGAGCCGGAAGTCGTTTCCGTCATGGCCCAGCCGCTCGAGTGCCTTGGGTGTGAGCCGTGCCCAGCCCAGATAGCCGGCCTTGCGTCCGATCGGCTTTTCCAAGGCCAGCAGTGCCCAGTCCCGGGAAAAGAGTGACAGCGAGGGACTGCCCATGCGGAAGCGGGGATTGACGATGACGCGTCGGGCCCGGCTGTGGGCCACGTATTGGTCCTGCTGGAAACCCGCCAGGAAATGGATCTCCCGGGGAAAGCGTTGGAAGGGAGCGACGCAATGGGCGGCGGTGAGGACATGACGCTCGGAGAGCAGCACTCCGCTGCAGGCATGGCGTCCTCCCAGGATGGAGACCAGCCCGATGGCACTCCAGGGATACCGACGGGCATCGACCCGCAGGCGCTCCAGGGGGTAGGTCCTGGGCAAGAGCCGCACGACCCTGGGGTCGGATTCCACCATCGACGGGGCGCTCGCCTGCCCGGCCGCGGCATCGGCCAGACTCGACCAGAGGACGAGTACCCCGAGAAGGATTCTAAGAATGGCCCGTGGCGAAAGGATCGAAGGCATGGCGGTCTCCGTTGGCGTGGGTGCTCCCAAGGGTAAAGATAGCAGCCGGCGCTCACGGGCCCTCGGCCGTGCCCCTGATCATGGAAAAGCCTGGCCAGAGGCCATCGATGCGGTTCGTACCTCACCGCATCCTATGTCGTCCTCCAATTTGGTAGGGTGTGGTGAGCGCCGCGAACCGCACCAGAAATGGTGCCTGGATGTGTGTTTCCGCGCTGACTGGAATACAGCCAGGGTTTTTGCGCGGACCCGGCAAGCGCCGAAGCAGGGAAAGACAATGGAGCCACTGGGCGGAATCGAACCGCCGACCTACTGATTACGAATCAGTTGCTCTACCGACTGAGCTACAGTGGCGCAGGGCCGCAGATTATAGGCCATGTTGGCGCGGGATTTCACCCGGCAGGGCGCACGGGCCAGGGTAGCGTCATCTAACCGTGTGCGGAGCGGGTGTCTGCGCGAAAAAACGCCGTAAATACATCCTTGTAGGCTCGACGGCGGCATCCCTGCCGCCG
>RFHJ01000186.1 GCA_003696905.1 Gammaproteobacteria bacterium
CGCCTTGCCCTCGAAGGCCTCGGCGAACTGATTTGCCGTATAGACCCGTCCTTCGGCGGCTTCGTCGAAGAGCAGTTCCAGGATGACGTCGCGTTTGCGCCGCCGCTCGGCGTCCAGTCGTTCGCCATAGTCCTGCATCACCAGCCGCTCGCTGGCCTGCACTTCGAGCCATTCGTCGCCGACCTTGTCCACGTGCATCGATGGCAGGGCCGGCCCGTTGCGCAGCTCGAAGATCAGCTGGCGGGTGGTGCGGCTCTCGTCGGGGCGGAACAAGAGCATCCCGGTCGAGTAGTAACCGCGCAGGCTGCCGGCGCCTGCCAGGGCCTGGAACGGGTCCTCCTCGAACTGACGCTTGCCGAGCTTGCGGGTGTGATGGACGAGGATGATGCCGGCGTCCGGATTGACGGCATCACGCAGGCGCTCGACGCGCTGCGACAGGAAAAACAGCATCGCCGCGTTGTCGTTCTCGCCACCCGCGTCGCCCCCGTCGAACAGGTTGCGGATGGGGTCGATGGCGATAATGTCTGCGCCCGCCTTTGGCCAGGCGGCCTCGATGGCCGGGATCACCCGCTGAACGCCCTCGTCGTCGAGCACCATCTTCAGGTGCGGCGTGGCCACGAGGTTCTCGCGGGCCTGGTTGAGCCGGCTCGCCGGCAACCGGACCGCCTTCACCCGCTCGCGCAGGTAGTGGTACTGGACCTCGGCCTGCAGGTAGAACACCCGCAGGGGACGCGATGGGCGCAGACCCAGGAAGTCGCTGCCCGCAGCCATATGCGCGAGCCACGAGAGCAGGAAGTCGCTCTTGCCCACCTTGGGCGCGCCGCCGAACACCAGCAAGCCGCCGGGGGTGAGCACCCTGGGCGCGATCAGGTCCTCCGGCAGCGGCGAGTCGTCGTCGAGCAGCTGGCCGAGCGAGAAGGTGGACAATCGCGGCGTCGGGGCCTTGATGATCCGCCGCTCGCCCTGGGCGATGAATGCCTTGACGTCAAAGCCCTCGGTTACGGCATCGGCCGCATCCCATTTTTCCGGCTTGTCCGCCGGCGGCACCAGGATGGCCACGGAGGCGCAGCCCGCCTGCACGCAGGCGCGGGCGGCGTTCTCCGCGTAGTCCCAGCCGGGCGGATCGCGGTCCGGCCAAATCAGGACGTCCTTGGCCGCGAGCGGCGACCAGTCGGTCTTGTCCACCGGGGCCCGTGCGCCGTTCATGGCGGTGGTCGCAACGATGCCCTCCCGGACGAGGGCGTCGGCCGCCTTCTCGCCCTCGACCAGCACCACCTCGCGTGCCCTGGTCACGGCAGGCAGGTTGTAGAGCGGGCGCGGGTTGGGCGCGCGCCAGAGCCGGGCGCGCACGTCCCAGGGCCGGTATTCCTTGCCCGCGGGCGGATCGAAGCGGTAGACGCAGGCGATCAGCTGGCCATCCGCGTCCCGATAGTCCCACTTGGCGGTCCAGGGGCCGAGATCGTCCAGATGGGGCTCTGTGCGTTTCCGGTCGGGCTTGCTCCGGGGTTGCTCCGGCTGTCCAAGCCAGCGGCCGATCTCCTCGGCAAGTTGCGGGAAATCCCGCTTCGCCGACAGCCCGCGGGCGGCGGCCCACAGGTCGATGGCATCGCCGCCTTCGTCGGTGGCGAAATCCTTCCACAGACCGCGATGCTCGCCGTCGAGCGTCACCACCAGGCTCTTGCCCGGCGTGCCCTGGACGTCGCCGATGAAGAACTGCCGGCCGCGGATCTTGCCTGCCGGGAACAGATACTCGAGCGCCGCTTCCAGGCGGTCCAGCAGCCCGCGCCGCAGGGCCTCCGTGTCCTGTTCAGGGAGGGCGTGCTGGTCCGGCGCGTCGTTGAAATCGAGCCAGACCAAATTGCCGGGAGCAATTTGGGACGGCGAAGCCGGCCCCGAAGGGGCGGACGCCAGGGATGGCGTCCGCATCATGTTGTCCGCCATCATGCCTGCCTCCAGCAACGGTCCTGCCACGCGCAGGTCTTGCACTCGTGGTGCGTCGGCGTGGTGGCGAGGCGCGGCAGAAGCTCGCTCGCCTCGGTGGCCTGGAGGATGCGCACGGCGCGGTCCGACATGCGCTGGGCGAGTCCGCCATCGAACGGCACCCGCTCGAACCAGAGTGCCTGGGTGTCCTTGTTGATGGCGGTGAACAGCGCCGGATGGCGCGAGATGCCGGGAACGCTCGCTTCCATGTAGGCCTGGTAGACGGCGATCTGGGCGGCATAGACCGGCTTGGCCTGGGCCACGCCGCGCTTGACGGTCTCCCGCCAGGCGCGGGCGTTCATGGTCTTGCACTCCCACAGCGCGGGATACGCGAGACTCAGCATCTCGGGACCGCCGGCCAGGATGCCGTCCACATGGCCCTGGATGCGGCCATCGGCCACCGAGAAGCCGAACTGCCCGCCGTCGGTCTTTTCGGTATGGAGATCGAACCCGGCCAGCCGCAGCCAGCGGATCGCCAAAGCTTCCAGCGCGTGCCCGACCTCGAAGATCCGCAACACCCGGCCGGGCAGCTCGCGCCCCGGATCGACCGCGGCCTGGGCGTACTCGTACTGCAGGGCGCGCTCGCAGGCCACGCCGAGCCGGGAGGCACCGAGGTAGGTCCGAGATACCTGTGCTGCCCGTTCACGCGCCAGCGCTTCGTCGATGACAGCGTTGACGCGCTCGTGGAACCTGGGGCGGTGGTTGTAATCGAGC
>RFHJ01000187.1 GCA_003696905.1 Gammaproteobacteria bacterium
CGAGTGCCAACGATCACAGCTGGGATGATGGGGCTTGAAGGCCTCGCCGAAGCACCAGTCCTGCATTGCGCCGACCAGCGGGCCTGGGCCACCCGGTGCAATCGCAGTAAAGATCTCCGGCGGCACCGGTGTATTCAGGATGCGGGAGGCATAGCGCAGGGCATAGTAGAGGGGGGGCATCAGATCGAGCTGTCGTGCGCGATTCACCAGGCCCTCCCAGGTGGCCTGATCGGTCATGAATTCGTCGAGCAGGGTGTGGATATCGACCAGATCGCGCAGGCCGTGGTGCAATTCCCCTTCATGGAACAGGTGGCAGGCGCTGTGAAGGATCATGTCTCTAGGGGAAAGCGTGTACACCTCCTCGTATCCCGGCAGGGGCTCTGCCTCGGCCAGTAGCAATCGCGAATCGGGTTTCAGCCGTGTGGTGGGCGGCAGGATGCTGTGGTGAATGTCGACCGTGGTCTGGCGGCTCAGATGCACCACCGGCGGGATCTCGTGGCTCCATTCCCGGTAATAGCGTCTGTCGTAGTCGGAGATCTCCTTGGGGAAATAGCCGGAGCGCTTCATGGATCTCTCGACATCCTCGATGGCGCCGGCAGGCACCAGGATGTCGATGTCCGAGAGCAGCCGGCCTTGGCCTGCCCGGATGCCCGCCGCGACATAGGCCGCGCCCTTGAGCAGCACCATGGGGGCGCCCACGCGCCGCGTCGCCTTGCTTATCTGTTCGACCTCCCAGCGCACGATCTGGTGCTGCTTGTCCGCCAGTATCCGCGCTGCCTGCAGGTGTTCCTGCAGCCGTGGAGAGACGTTCGATGCGATGCGCCCGTCCAGGACCTGCTGCAGATGAGCGAGGAGATCGGCGGCGCGGGCCTGGCGGACCAGCAGGGCGGCCTCGGCATCGTTGCCCTTGTACCGAAAGGCCGGGTCGCGCGCGGCGATCAGCAGCGGGGTCAGGTGGTTCAAGGCGGGCAGTTCAGACACTCGGGTTCCAGTGGTTCCGGTGGTGGCAGGCTGTCGAGGACCGAGAGCGCCTCGTCGAGGTCTGAATAATGCAGCGAATAGCAGGCGGCATGGGAGAGTATCTGCTGAACGGTCGAAAACCCCCGTTCGCCATGGTGGCTGTAGTTGAAGGCGTTCCTGGCCACATCGAGAAAGCTATCGGCGCGAGAGCGTGGTATCAGATTTGTCTCGGATGCTGAATCATAGCGGGGAAACACGAACCAGGTAATGGGGGCGGGTACTTCCATGCGTTCGATGCTGTCCGGCGCCGGTTTCAGATGGGTGACCCGGCCCTTGCTGGTGGCATCGACGACCGGGCCCAGCACCGCCTCCGGATAGCGTGCGCGAATCAGTTCGATCGAGGCATTCTTCAGGCTCGCGGGGCGGCACAGCGGCCAGGCCTCGCGGGTGCCGGGGCGGATCAGCGTGATCTCATCCGAGAGCAGACGCCAGCCCTCGAGCATCAGCGCGGCGCAAAGGGTACTCTTGCCCGCGCCCGGCTCGCCGGGCAGGACCAGCGCCCTGCCGTTCTTCTCCACCACCGCCGCATGCAGCATGATGAACTGGTGGGCGTGGTTGGAGATGACCCAGTTGAGGCCCCATTCGAAAGAGGCGAAAACCTGGTTTGCCGGCAGGGGGTAGAAGGGCCTGTCCTGATCGAAATGGAACTGGACCTGCGGGCGAAAGAAACGACGCAGTGGATTGGGCGGGGTCAGGGCCACTGGAAAATCGACGAAGCTGTCGTCCGGCAGCACCGGATGGTCGCTATAGAGCAGGTACAGGGCATCATGCAGCATCGGATAGCGACCGCGAATGCTAAAGGTAAAAGGGCCGGATGCCAGGATCAGTCCCTTCTCCAGGCGCGAGGCCAAGTCGGCGCGGGAGAGCGAGTGCAGCTTCATGCTCGGGATTCGACCAGATGGAGGGTGCCGAGGGTATGGAGGTGATGGTCCACTGCCTTCTTCAGCTCGGGCGTAAGGGATTCACCAGAGGCCGCGCAGACCGCCTCATAGAGCTGGTCGATGGGTTTTGGTGTGCGATCCAGCTGCTCCAGGAGCAGCTTGCCGAGCGGGGAGATGAGATAGAGATCGGCAGTGGCCTGGTTGCAACAGAGCCATTTGTCCGCGTCGTCACTCCAATTCAGGAGTTGGAGTCGGACCGATGGCGGGATGAACCAGTGCTCGCTCATCGGTTGGGCGAGGAGGTCATCCCCTGGAACCCGTGAAGGTGGGAAGACTTCAACCGCAAAGGGCACCAAGGAGCGCAAAGCTGAGAAAGACAGCGGACCAACAACCGGATTTCCTCTTCCGCCTTCGTTTGAGAGTGACCACCTGTAGGGTGTGGTTGAGCGCAGCGAAACCCACCAGCTAGGGAAACCCCGATAAAACTAGTGCCAGGCGTGATGAATTTCGCGAAGCTCAATCCATTCTAGGTGCTGACCTTACCGAAAAGTACCCCCGCGCCTCCGGGCCTGCCGAATGGCTTACGAGCATTGTCCGCTGAGGAGGCATTCGCTTGTGGATGAGCCCGCCCAGCTGCCCTCCAGGTCGCTCGTCTTCCCCTCGATAAAGGATTTATCGAGGTTGTTCATGACGCCAGCGACATCACTCCGGATCGAAGTCTCCGAGGGGTAGGTTGCACCGTCGAAGTAGGGGGCGAGGTCGGGATACTTGATAGGTGTCACTCTGGCGTTAAGGAGCGCCGTGATCGCAGCCTGGAAGAACAGGAACAGGGGTTCGGCATAGTCCGGTGTTGGAGGGGCCAATCCCACTGCATTCAACTCGTTGGCCACCTCGGTCGCAAAGGTGGTGACATCGAGTTGTCCGACCTCCCAGCGGGCCATGACCTCTCTCACGATGTTGGCCGATTTCTCGTCATTGTTTCCCCCAGTTACGTCACTAAGCGTGCAGCTGCCGTCACTGGGAAGGCAGGTATAGTTTTGCGAAACATTGGTGAATACAGTGCGAACAGTGTCGGTTGCATTGATTCCCGCCGTCGCCCAACAGGACTGGTGGGCCGCGCCCCCTCCGGGAATGAGCCAGAACCCGGGGTTGCAGAGCGTGCAGGTGGTGTAGTCGATCCCGATATTGGAGGCGTTGCCCGACATCAACACCGAGGCGCTGCACTGTCGCCCTTGGCCGAGGGCCGGGCGGCTTGCCAAGGCGCCGAGGATGGGGGTGGCGATGGCGGCCTGGGTGAGTCGCCGGCGCTTTTCATCGGGTGTTCCCGACTTTTCGATATTTCGAGTATCTGGTTGGGTTTTGTTTTCCATGGCCCTTCGTTTCCGCTCTTCGGTCATTGTGTCCAACGACGGCTGATCCCTGAGATTCCTTAGAGTTGCTTAAGCAATAATCGCGCCAAAATCTGGATCGCCTTTTGTGTCAGTGTGTTACTTCCATTTCGTGAGCACGATGGCGCCTGCATGTAAAATAACCGGACACTCCTAAAGTGTGCACTCGATCACAGTTTACCGCAAAGCCGGGTAGTCAGGGGCCAGTATGGCGATTTCCGGAAGGGCATTCCTTCTTGCTGTGTCTCAAGCCGCCTTGTCCTGCCGCATGAACTTGAACAGCAGGCCGATGGTCTCGAGCTGATCGTTGGTCAGCTCCGGCTGCTGTTCCTTTAGCCACGAGACCAGTGCCATGATCTCGAGGATGTCCTCGCGCAGGCCCTGGCCATGGGCCTCTCCGTGCCTGGCCCGGAACCAGTCGATCAGCCCCGTCTCGCCAAGCGCCTCGCGCGCGGATTCGTCCAGTTCGATGGTGGTGCCTTCGATGGTCCTGCCGTCAAGGAAGTCGAGGAAGATGCCCAGCTGGGTATCGCCTGGCTGATCGGCCAGTTGCGGCTGCAGCTGAGTGAACAGCAATACCGCCTCGGACTTGACCGGCGAGAAGCGGGAATGCGGTTGCGAGGGCGCCCTACTCGACGGCGTGTCGTGGTCCTCGCGCCCTTGGGGGGCGTCATCCGCTTGAGGACGGGGGGCGGTGTCGGTATCGACCGCATGCAAGGGGCTTTCTGGCGAGCCGGATGTTGGTTTGGACGCCTCCGTGGTTGGCGCTGGCTCGTTGGCGGCGGCAGACGGGCTTGGGGCGGTTGGCGGTGGAGCAGCGGTCGTTTCGGTGGTGGAGAAGGCCGCTCCCCCGTCGAGGCTCAGGGCCTCGGGCTGAGGCATGCCGATGTCTTCGAGCAGCCCTGCCTCGCCGGCATAGAAACGGGCCGGCAAGAGTTGTTCCTCCACCAGCCCGCGCAATACGGTGTTGATGTCGTTTCTCCCCAGGTAGTGCCGGTCCTCGACCATGCCGTGCAGCAGCAGTCGGCTGCAGATCAGGTTGATCCAGCGGGGAATGCCCATGCTGAAACGGTGGATCAGGGGGAAGACCTCGCCGTCGATCCGCGGGTCTTCCCGCCAGCCGACCTGGCGCAGTCGGTGTTCGATATAGCGTTGGGTATCCTCTGCTGTCAGCGGCTCCATGTGGCAGGCGGCCACGATGCGCTGATGGAGCTGTTCCAGCTCCGGTGACATCACGATGTTGCGCAGCTCGTCCTGGCCTACCAGAAAGATCTGCAGCAGTGGCTGGTTGTGCTGTTGCAGGTTGGTCAGCAGGCGGAGTTCTTCCAGGGCGCTGCGGCTCAGGCCCTGGGCCTCGTCGATGATCAGCAGCGGGCGCCGCCCTGCGGCATGGGACTGACGGAAAAAGGTCTCGAGCTGGTGGAGCAGGGTGGACTTGTAGTCGAACGCCTGCTCGAGGCCGAAATTGGTGGCCACCATGCGCAGGAGGTCGTCTCCCTCGAGCTGGGTGGAGGCGAGATTGGCGAACAGGGCCCGGCCATTGGAAAGGTTGGAGGTGAGGTCGTTGATCAGCGTGGTCTTGCCCGTTCCGGGCTGGCCAGTAATCATGACGAAGCCTTCACCACGGTGGAGGGCATACTCCATATAGGCATAGGCCTTCTTGTAGGTGCCGTGCTTGTAGCAGAATCGCGAGTTCGGACTCAGGCGAAAGGGCTCTTCCGTGAGGTTGTAGAAGGACTCATACATTAGGGGCGATCTCCAGCCATGTTTCCGCGTGGCACAGGTTTGTCTGCAATCTCTTCATGCTCAAAGCTAGCGGACATTCAGCCGAAAACTTTAAGAAATTCCGGTTCGACTTCCCCTCTTTGGGTGAAAAACCGTTGGCCGCAAAGGGTGCGAAAGGCGGCAAGGAACGAGAAAGGCCTACCACCAGGGCGGATGGGATGTCGTCGGTCTCTTTGCCGGGGCATTGCCTTACCGTTCGGGTGAAAATTCGCGTCCAGGCAACGCTCCCGGTGCGGTTCGCGATGCTCACCACACCCTACAACCAGCACGGGCCGTAGGGTGGGTTGAGCGTAGCGAAACCCACCGCTTTAGGCTGCCTGAATTTTACCAGAAGCGGGATCGGAGCAGCGCGGATCATCGTGACAGGGCGGCGTGGATGAGCTGCAGCTTGAGCAGGGCGGCGAATACCATCAGA
>RFHJ01000188.1 GCA_003696905.1 Gammaproteobacteria bacterium
AGCAACAGGGCGAGCCAGGTATTCAGCTCACTCATGGCCGCGCTCCTGTTCCGGCGCCTGCCAGGGCCGCACCCCCGAGCGCCATAGCGCCCGCGGAAGGGCCAAGAACCCGATGGCAGTGGTCAGCAGCACGAACAGTGCGATCAACAGCAGTTTGGCCCACCACCCCGGCACCAACAATGCCAGCCCCAACAGCAGGCACAGCGAACCCAGGGTCACCGCCTTGGTGCCCGCCTGAATCCGGTTGTAGACATCGGGCATGCGATACAGCCCGAGCGCGCCGAGAAAGATGAAGCCGGCGCCAACCAGCAGGAACAGGTCCGCCAGCCACCTCATCGCGGCCCTCCTTCGATCGCCCGGGCAATCGCCACCACGCCGATGAAGGCCAGCGTTCCCAGGACGAGTGCCACATCCAGATAGAGCGCACTGCCCAGCAGCCAGGCGAGCAGTGCCAGGGCCCCGGTACCGATCACTCCCAGGGTATCGGCGGCCACCACCCGGTCCGGCGTCGCCGGTCCCAGCAACAGCCGGGCCATGGCCAGGACGAAGGCCGCCCCTACCAGGATCAGTGCCAGCACCTCGATGGCGTTGGGCATCAATGCAGGAATCCCCGCATGTGTCGCTCGAAGCCACGCACGATCCTCTCGGTGGCCGCCGCCAGATCACCGCCGGCGGGGCGGCTGTCGATCCAGTGCACCCGCAGGCGCTGATCGATGACATCGACTGTCAGGGTCCCGGGGGTCAGGGTGATGGAGTTGGCCAGCCACAGCCGCCCAAGCTCGGAGCGCAGACCGGTTTCGACCTCGACGACCTCGGGATGCAGCGGCAGCTGGGGCGACAGCACGCGCCGGGCGACATCGAGATTGGCGCGAACCAATGCCACCAGGAAATAGGCGAAATAGCGCAGCAGGGCAAGCGGTGCACCCACCTCCAGACGGAGGCCGGCAAGCAACCCAAGGCGCGGCCCACTCGCCAACAGAGCCAGGCCGGCTACCAGCGCGCCCAGCACCAGCTCGTCCCCGGCGAAGGTCTGGACCAGCAGCAACCAGAGCAGGTACATGCCCAGGTAGGCAAGGACGTAATGGCCACCTGAGAGCCGTGTGCCCTCCATCGATCCTCCCCGCTTTTTTGGTTCTTGCTCGCCAGTATCCCGGGCGCCTGGCAGGCTGACCATAGGGATAACCCCTGCGACAGAATGGCGGTCGGCAGGAGCCAACGGGTTTCACAGAATTCAGGCCGCCCACCGAGGGCGATCGAGCCCGTCATGACGTTGTCGGGCCGGAGCCCGACCTACCAGCCGCATCCTTTACGGTGAACGGCCTCCCCAGCTCAGATGTTGCGATCACAGCGGGCGTCCCGATACCGCCGGATCAGCGCCGCGGTGGAGGCATCGGTATCCGGCGCAAACTCTCCCCGGCCGAAATCCTGCAGAATCTGGCCAGCCAGCTGCTTGCCCAGCTCCACCCCCCACTGATCGAAGGAGTCGACGCCCCAGATCACACCCTGGACGAAGACCTTGTGCTCGTAGAGCGCGATCAGCGCTCCCAGCACCTGCGGGGTGAGCCGGTCGAACACCAGCAGGTTGCTGGGGCGGTTGCCCGGGAAGGTCCGGTGTGGCACCAACGCCTCGATGCGTTCTGCCGGCAGGCCGGTGGCGGCCATCTCATCCCTTACCTCGTCGGCGGTACGCCCACGCATCAGGGCCTGGGCCTGGGCCAGGCAATTGGCCACCAGCTTGTCGTGGTGGCCAGGCAGGTCATAAGCAGGGCAGAGCGGCAGGATGAAATCCACCGGGATGGCACGGGTGCCCTGGTGCAGCAGCTGGAAGAAGGAATGCTGGGCATCGGTGCCCGGCGCGCCCCAGATCACTGGCCCGGTCTGGTAGCTCACCGGCACACCGTCGCGGGTCACCCGCTTGCCGTTGCTCTCCATGTCGAGCTGCTGGAGAAAGGCCGGCAGGTACTCCAGGTGCTGGTGATAGGGAACGATGGCATGGGAGTCGCAGCCGGCGAAGTTGCGGTACCAGACCCCGAGCAGCCCCAGGATCACCGGCATGTTGTGCTCCAGGGGCGCGCTCAGAAAATGTTCGTCCATCGCATTGGCCCCGGCGAGCAGTGCCTCGAAATGCTCGAAACCCACCGCCAGGGCGATCGGCAGGCCGATGCTGGACCACAGCGAGTAGCGCCCCCCGACCCACTCCCAGAACTCGAACATGTGCTCGGTATCGATGCCGAAGGCCGCCACCGCCTCGGCATTGGTGGAGACCGCCACGAAATGGCTCGCCACCGCCGCCTCGCTGCCCAGCTCCCGGAGCAGCCAGTCGCGCGCGGAGTGGGCATTGGTCAGGGTCTCCTGGGTGGTGAAGGTCTTGGAGGCAATGATGAACAAGGTGGTGGCAGGATCCAGCGATGCCAGCGTGCTGGCCAGGTGCGCCTCGTCCACGTTGGAGACGAAGTGCACCCGCAGATCCATCCGCTGCCAGGGGCGCAGTGCCTCACAGACCATCTTCGGTCCCAGGCTGGAACCACCGATGCCGATGCTCACGATGTCCGTGATCGGTTCGCCGGTATGCCCCCGCCAGGTGCCATCGCGGACCTTGTCGGAGAAGGCGCGCATCCGCGCCAGCACCGAGCGGATACCGGGCATCACGTCCTCGCCATCGCAGCGATAGGCGCGCTCGCCCCCATTGCGCAACGCCATGTGCAGTACCGCCCGCTGCTCGGTGATATTGATCCGTTCGCCGGCGAACAGCCGTTCCCGCCACCCCTCCAGATCCGCTACGCGCGCCAGATCGCACAGCAGGGCCATCGCTTTCTCATCGATCCGATTTTTGGAATAATCCAGCTCCAAGCCGCACGCCGAGAGGCTGTATCG
>RFHJ01000189.1 GCA_003696905.1 Gammaproteobacteria bacterium
CGCTGGGTGAGGAAACGGCCACCGGCATCCACCACCATCCATTCGCGGTCATGCAACGGACCGCGCGGCCCCAATATCAGGCGATCGCAGGCCTGGCCGCGCAGTGATTTGACCGGATAACGATAAAGGCCGCTGAGGACAAGCCTGTCTGCCATCGGACTTCCCTGGCGAGTTGCTGATCGGACAATGATACCGGAGAGTGATCGCAGCTGACCGGTGCGCCCGACCCGGCCACCGGGGCGACAAGGGTGGCTAGCCGCGACGCAGGACCCTGCCTTGGCTATCATCGACGCGACAACAACAGGAAATGGCCATGCTGCACTTCAATCCCAACTTCCAGGTCGCCCGTCTGCCAGCCATCGAATTCGGCCGGGGCAGGATCACCAGGCTTCCCGAGATCATCGACCGTTACGGCAAGCGCGCCCTGCTGGTGACCGGACGCCATTCGTTTCAGTCGACCCCCACCTGGTTCCAGCTCAACAAGGCGCTGCACGAACGAGGCATCGCCTGGCGCCCGGTGATGGTGGACGACGAGCCCTCGCCCGAACTGGTCGATGAAGCGGTCGAAGAGCACCGTAAACACGATATCGAGGTGGTAGTTGGCATCGGTGGCGGCAGCGTGCTGGATGCGGCCAAGGCGATCGCCGGCTTGCTGCGCACCGGCACCTCGGTAATGGACCATCTCGAGGGCGTCGGGCGCGGGCTGCCCTACCCCGGTCCTGCGGTGCCCTTCATCGCGGTACCCACCACCGCCGGCACCGGCTCGGAGGCCACCAAGAATGCGGTGCTGTCGCGGCGGGGACCGGATGGCTTCAAGAAGTCCTTCCGTGACGAAAAACTGGTCGCCCGGGTGGCCTTGGTCGATCCCGAACTGCTCGCCACCTGCACCCAGGGTTTGATTGCCGCCAACGGCATGGACGCCTTCACCCAGCTGCTCGAATCCTGGGTGTCCCTGGGCGCCAGCCCCTTCACCGACGCCCTGGCCAGCTCCGGCATGCAGGCCTTCCGCGACGGCTTCTGGGATGTCTGGGAGAACAACGAGAACGCCCCGGCGGGGCGCACCCGCCTGGCCTGGGCCTCGCTTGCCTCGGGCATCACCCTGGCCCAATGCGGGCTGGGATCGGTGCATGGCCTGGCATCGCCGCTCGGTGCCTACTTCCCCATTCCCCATGGCGTGGTCTGCGGCACCCTGGTGGCCGAGGCGACCCGCATGAACATCCGCGCCATGCGCGAGCGCGAACCCGACAACATCGCCCTGCAACGCTATGCAGAGGCGGGCATCATGCTCACCGGCACCCTCTACCGTAGCGAGGCCAAGGCCCAGGACGGGCTGGTGAGCCTGCTGCGCGAATGGACGGAGCGGCTGCAGCTGCCGCGGCTATCCTATTTTGGGATGACCGATGCGGACATCCCGCGGGTCGTCGCCAACTCCCGTGGCGGCAGCATGCAGACCAATCCCATCGCACTGAGCGACGACGAACTGGCAGAGGTTCTGCGGGCACGGCTCTAATCACCGACCGACATCGCTCGCGCCGTCGATACGATGCAACGACCAGCGGGCATGGTCTTCGGCCGCTTCGTTGCCCTGCTCCAAAAACCGACCGTCCCGCAAGGGCAGGTGCACGATGCCCGGCGGTGGGGCATGCTGCCATTGAGCACCCGTTCGCCGAATCGTCCACGCCCTACAAGCCGATGCCTACGCCCACATTACTGCCACCAGTTCCGACGCCGATCCCGAAGTGGATCTCCGGCGTCTTTCTGGAAGCAGCTGGCGGCATCTCCCAGAGCTCGAGGCGCTCGCCTTTCAGCAACGGCAGCGGGCCGGTGCGCGATTGGCCGAACGGGACGCGGGCGATTCCCGCGTAGCGCCCGGTCACGGTCACTGGCCGGCCGATGGGCAGTTCTGCCGGTTCGATGAACCCCTTCATCTCTACTGCGAAACGGCCAGTCGACTCGGCGCCAACGATGGGGTGCTGGGACCTGTCCAACGGATAGGAAAGCACCTCGACAAGGGTCGCGTCCCTCCGGTTGTATACTGCCTGCACAGTGCCACCCCAGGTCAGCAAGGCGCGGGGTACGGGCCGTCGACCGCCGGCAAGTATCTGGCCAGGGCTTGGCTGGCCGCCCAGTATCGGATGGGGGCTGGGCAGCGACGAGCTACATCCCGTCAGCAGCACGACCAGGCTCCAAACAAGCAGCGTTCTCATCATCACGGAGATTACCAGCAATAGGGATAGCCCCAAGAATAGCGCCCCCAGGGCCACAGGGGGTCACAGTAGAAGGGATCGCGATGCCAGGGAGGCTCGGGAACCGGCTCCCACTTGGGCCAGCGGTAGTATTCAGCCACCCGCACCACTGGATGCGGATAGGGGTATTCGCCGACCTCGATGATCTCCAGCCCATCCAGCTTTCCCGTTACCGTGAGGCGCCCCCCGCGGCGGAATGCGGCCGGATCGACGAATCCCGTAAAGCGGGCGACAAAGCGCTTCGCCTCTCCGCCCTCCGGTTTGGGCTCACCGTCATTGAACAGCGGACGGCGCAATACCACCACATCACTGCTGTCGCGGTGGTTGATTACCCGCAGAATCTCACCGCCCCAGCGTACCACCTTGCCGCGTGTGCCCCCTGGGTCGCCCTGCACCTGAGCGACCGACAGGGACTCTCCCACCGCCAACCGGATCGCCGGTGGCACTTGACTTGCGCAGCCGGAGAACAACACGACCAGGAACAACAGCAGGATTGGCCGTACCATACTGTGCGGCAGAAGACGCTGCCTATTCGTCCGGCATTTCGGGAATCGGCGGCGGGAAGTATTCCACCTCCTTGATGTCCGCCGTTGGATGGTGTTCATGAATCAGCGCCACCAGCTCATCGGCCCGCTGCTTGGGAATATCGATCATCATCAGGAGTTGCCCCTCCTCGACCGCCTTCTCGTAACGTTGCAACTCCTCGCTCGGTACCGATACCCCGATGAGCGAAGACAGCCAGGCACCCGCCGCGCTGCCTGCCAGGGTGGTCGCCAGGAGCACCGCCCCACCGGCCACGGCAACGCCAGGAAAGGCCAGGGCGGCGAGCCCCGCCAATAGCCCGGTTGCTCCACCCACGGCGGCACCTCGTTTCAACGCGGGCACCAGATCGGTCCGTTCGGCCAGCCCCGCCTCGTGCAGATCCTCCATGGGCGTGCCTTCGCGCGCGATCACATGGATATGGCTTTCCGGCACGCGCTCGGCCATCATCTCGCGGCTGATCTTGCGCGCGGTCTCGACGTCAGGCGCCAGTAGAACGATGCGTTTCATCTCTCTCCTCCATCTGGTTGTAATTTCGGGGCAATCCACGGCCCGCTCGAGCCACCAGAGAATAGCCCGATTCGGCCAGGAATACCTCTACTATAGGTCCCCGCCGATGCATTCCAAGGACGAGGCAACGGCACCTCCCTATATAATTCGCTTTTTGCTCGGGGACGCTCGTGAGTGAATCAATCGATTGCTGGATCTACAGGAGTCCGCGCAAGGACGAGATGTATCTCTACCTTGCCACAGAAGGGGACTTCGACTCAGTGCCCGACGACTTGCTAAGCGCCTTCGGCCCACCGCACTTGGTGATGCAACTGACCCTTTCCTCCCAACGCCCGCTAGCACGGGAGGACGTGTTCACCGTCATGCGCAATCTCCGCGAGCAGGGCTTTCATCTGCAGATGCCGCCGAAGCTGGAACCCACCCTCTACCACGGCAACGAGGACGGCACATGAATCCCATCCAGTTGCTCACCATCGGTGGCCCCGACCACCCGGGCGTGACCGCGGCGCTGACCGATGCCCTGGCGCGGCACGCGGTGAACGTGCTCGACATCGGCCAGGCGGTGATCCACGACCGACTCAGCCTGGGACTGCTGCTGGAGATCCCCGAGGCAGAGGACCGCAAGGCCCTGAAGAAGGAACTGCTGTTCATCGCCCATGAACAGGGCCTGCACCTCGATTTCAGCGATATCACCGCCGAGGCCTACGAGGCCTGGGTGGCGCAGGAGGGCAAGCCCCGTTTCATCGTCACCCTGCTGGGGCGCAAGCTCAGCGCCGCCAACATCGCCCACCTGGCGGCGGTGGCCGCGCGCCACGGAGTGAATATCGACGGCATCACCCGGCTGTCCGGGCGCTTCTCGCTGCGCGACGACAATCCCCACAAGCGGGCCTGCATCGAGTTCTCGCTGCGCGGTGAGGTGGGAAACGAGGAGCAGCTGCGCCAGGACCTGCTGGCGATCACCCGCGACGACGAGGTCGACCTCGCCTTTCAGGCCGACGACCTGTACCGCCGGCATCGCCGCCTGGTGGTGTTCGACATGGACTCCACCCTGATCCAGTGCGAGGTGATCGACGAGCTGGCGCGCGCCGCCGGCACCCATGACGAGGTGGCCGCCATCACCGAGGCCGCGATGCGCGGCGAGATCCCCTTCGACGATAGCTTCCGGCGCCGCCTGGCCACCCTGGAAGGCCTGGACGTGGCGGTCCTCGAGCGGATCGCCGACCAGCTGCCGATCACCGAAGGGGCGGACCGGCTGATCACCACCCTGAAGAAACTCGGCTACAAGGTGGGCATCCTATCGGGGGGCTTCAGCTATTTCGCCAACCGACTGAAGGAGCGGTGGGGGCTGGACTGTGTCTCGGCCAACGAGCTGGACATCGAGAACGGCCGGCTCACCGGCAGGGTCAAGGGCGAGATCGTCAACGGAGAGAAGAAGGCCGAGTTGCTGCAAAAGATGGCCGCCGGATACGGTTTCGATATGCGTCAGACGGTGGCCGTGGGCGATGGCGCCAACGACCTGCCGATGCTGTCGATCGCCGGCCTGGGCATCGCCTTCCATGCCAAGCCGCTGGTGCGCGAGCGCGCCCGCCACAGTATCTCCACTCTGGGACTGGACGGCATCCTCTACCTGCTAGGCGTCCGCGACCGGGAGGTCCCCGCATGAGAATTCCACTGATACTGGTCGCCCTTATCGCCCTGGTCCTGGCTGGCTTTTGGCTGTTCGGCCCACCACCCGATCCAGAGCTGATCAAGCCGCGCACCGATCTCCCCTGGCAGGTCCGGGTGAATGCCGATGGCAGCGTCCATGTGTTCGATCTGGACATCGGGCGCTCGACCCTGCGCGATGCCATCGCCAAGTTTGGCGAGCCCGAGGGGGCTGCGGTATTCCAGCACGGCGACGGCCGACTCGACCTGGAGGTCTACTTCGGCAAGGTGCACTTCGGACCGCTGGTCGCCCGGGTCGTCACCAAGCTCGAGGCCCCGCCACAGGAGAAGCGCAAACTCGCCCAATCGGCCAAGAAGCGCGAGTCCTCACCCACCGGCGACTGGAAATTTCGCCTGCCAGACGATGCCATTGGCCACCTGCTCGATCATCGCCTGAGCGCGATCAGCTACATTCCGGGTACGCGCTCGCTCGACCAGGCGTTCTACGTCGAACGATTCGGACCGCCACAGGTCTGGCTGCAGGAAAAGGCAGGTGCACGCAGCCTCTTCTATCCGGCGCGCGGGCTGTCCATTCTCGTCGACGACGCCGGTCCGGAGGTACTGGAATACACCCGGCCGCAAAACTTTCATCTACCGCCCCAGGCCCAGCCGTGGCCGCCGGTGCCGGAGGCGCAAGCCGCGGCGGGTCAGCGATAGCCGAGGCGCTGTCCAATCGGTGGCCGCTGCCAACCCGGGAGTGTCCCGCGCAGCGCCCGTGCCTGCCGCGGATAGACCGGCACCAGTACCCCCTGCGGGGTCAACACATAGATCGGTGCCCGCTGCACCAGGATTGGCACCAGCCGGGGCGGGGAAGATGCCTTTTTGCCAAACGGACAAAAGGAAGACGCCAGGGCCGAGTGAGCCACGGCGCCCAGCACGAAAACCAGCAAGAGCCGCAGAAACCACTTCCGCATGTTCACCCCAAGGTCCGTCATCGGGCCGTTGCGATCACCGGCACGGCACCGTGCTGCAGGGACATCCCGCCGAGGTGGACGGCCCAAGGTGCTTTCTCGATAAAAGGTAGGACAGGATCGGCGAAAGGCAAGGACGATCTAGGGATCGGCTGCCAGCACCGTGCACACCACCCGCCGTTCGCGACG
>RFHJ01000190.1 GCA_003696905.1 Gammaproteobacteria bacterium
ACTATTCAATTGTTTTATTGAATAGCAGCCTAACAAGGATCAACTCGATGTCAAGCAACGGCTTCAAGCACGACCTGTTCGCCCAGTTTGCCCGCATCGGCAAGGCCCTCGGCAATGGGCATCGCCTGGAACTGCTCGAATTCATTGCCCAGGCGGAGCGTAGCGTGGACGAACTGGCGAAGGTGTCAGGCCTGACCGTGGCCAACGCATCCCAGCACCTGCGGCAACTCAGGCAGGCCGGCCTCGTGGCGTGTCGCAAGGAAGGGCTGAAGGTGTATTACCGCCTGAGCGGCGATGACGTTCTTTCATTGCTCGACGCACTGCGCACGACCGCCGAGCGCCACCTGGCGGAAGTGAAACAGCTGGTACAGACCTACCTGGAGAGCCGCGATGAGCTGGAGCCGGTCGCCCGCGAAGAGCTGCTGGAGCGCGTCCGCCAGGGACTGGTCACGGTGCTGGATGTAAGGCCGCCGGAAGAGTATCGCGCCGGTCATGTGCCGGGCGCCATCAACGTACCGCTGGAGGAGCTGGAATCGCAGCTGGCAAAACTGGACCCCGGGCGGGAGGTGGTGGCCTACTGCCGGGGCGCTCATTGCATTCTTGCCTTCGAGGCGGTGGCACGACTGCGTGGTCGTGGGTTCCGGGCCAGTCGCCTGGAGGATGGCTTTCCGGAATGGAGGAAGGCCGGTCTGCCGGTGGAGAATGGCGGTTGATGGTCCTTGCCCGATGTGGGAGCACCGCGGCATGGACAGGGGCTTCAGGCGATCTTCAGTGACATGTCCTCCAGGGTGTTTGCCGCCACACGGATGCGCATGGCGACGTCCTTCGCCTGCTTGATGATCAGCTCACCACGAATGATCCGCCGCGGATCCTCCTCACCCAGCAGCCTACCGGTGGCCTGGGCACAGTGCTCGACCACTGCGTCGTACTGATCCTCCACCTGCTCGATCCGGGCCGCGATGAGCGCCGCGTCCCTGGCCTTGAGCACCTCGATGCCACGGGCGAGTGCATCGGCCATGTGCAGCAGGATCTCGAGGATGGGCTCGAAGTCGGCGAGCGAATGAAGCTCCAGCACCTCCGCCTCGATACGGAAATGCTTCACCGACAGTGCGATCCAGTCCAGCTGCACGATCATCCGGTAGATCGACTCCTTGTCGTAGGGGGTAATGAACACGTTCAGCAGTTCTCTCATGTTCCGGTCCTTGAGCCGGCGTGCCTCAGCGGCCTGCTCGCTGATGCGCATCAGCAGCTCCCGATCGTCATGCACGCAGGCGCGATGCAATGTCTCGACCATGTACCGCGCCTTGTGCGCCTGATCCTCCAGAGCGGCATTGAAATCGATCTCTCTGGGAAGCAGGTATCTGCGAATGAAGCCCATCATGGCTGATTCCTCAGCAGCAGGTAGAGATAGCTGTAAACGGCCCCGAGGAACAACGATACCGGGATGTTGGCCCACCAGCCGGCCACGATCTCCGCCGCGATTCGCCAGCGAACATGATGCGGCCGCTCCGCCGCGCCGTTCCCGAGCAGCGCGGCCGTAACCACCTGGGTGGTGGAGGTGGGCGCCCCGATGTGGGTTGCCAGGCTATTCACCAGGGCCGCACTCAACTGGTTGGCCACTGCGTGGGTGGTGCGGATCCGGAACAGGCCGAAGCCCAGCGTGCGAATGATGCTCCAGCCGCCGAACAGGGTACCGAGGGTGATGGCCGTCGCACACAGCAGAACCGCCCAGTCGGGGATGCTAAAACGGCTGGTATGGCCGCTGGCCAGCAGCATCATGCCGATAATGGCCATTCCCTTCTGCGCATCGTTGGCCCCATGGGAGAACCCCAGGAAGGCGACGCTGGCATATTGGGACCCGGTGAACAGCGGCGCGACACGGCGACGGCAACGGCGGCACAGGCGCAGTATCAGCCTCATCAGGGCAAAGCCCACCAGAAACCCGATGAAGGGTGAAACGATCAGCCCCACCGCCACCTTCGTCAGCCCCTCCAGGGAGCCCGCTTGCAGGGCCTGCCACCCGAGGTTGATGTGCGCCGGCCCCATCACGTACAAGCCGGCCCCCACCAGCCCTCCGGCGAGCGAATTGGACGACGAGGAAGGCAGCCCCAGCAGCCAGGTACCCAGGTTGTAGCTGACCGCCGCCAGCAAGGCCGCCACCACGACCGCCTCGCCCAAGAGCCGAGGGGCCCCCTCCAACTCGACGAAGGTCCCTACCGTATCGGCGACCGCCAGACCCACCGTGAACGGGGCGATGAAGGTAAAGAGGCTCACCAGCAGAATCGCCACCCCAGGCCGCATGGCATGGGAGGCAATGGCCGTGGCCACCATGTCCGCGGCATCATGAAAGCCATTGGTGAAGTCGTAGAGCGCCACCGTGGCCACGACCAGCAACAGCGGCAGATCCCAGTCACTCAAGAAGGCCTCCGGTTCGCATGGACCAGAGGACAGAATACTGCACCGGGGAAAAGAGAGATGGTGCCCAGGGACAGAATCGAACTGCCGACACGAGGATTTTCAGTCCTCTGCTCTACCAACTGAGCTACCTGGGCAGGCAGCCGGCGCGAACGCGCCGAAGGCGGCGTATTTAAGCCGCTGGGCGCCCCCACGTCAAGCGGATGTTGTGCCGAGGGCAGGACGGCGTCATCTAAATTCGTAACCCATTGAAAAGTGGAGCGGGCGTCTGCGCGAAAAACGTCGGCGGCAGGGATGCCGCCGTCGAGCCTATGCTGCACAGGGATGTGCGAATGCCGCGGAAGGCAGGAGGCCGGGAGCAGCCATGGATGTATTCACGGCGTTTTCCCGGGTAGGCGACCCGCTCTGCCCAACTTAGATGACGTTACCCTGGTGCCGAGGGATCGGCTCCGAGGCGGCGCCGCTGCCCGGATCACTGCGGCCGGAAATCCGGCGGCGTATCGGACCCTTCGCCAAAAAAGAATTTCTCCATCTGTTCCTCCAGGAACTTGCGCGCCTTGGGATCCACCGGACTGAGCCGATACTCGTTGATCAGCATGGTCTGGTGGCGCAACCACTCCTGCCAGGCCTCCTTGGAGACGTTCTCGAAGATTCGCTTGCCCAGCTCGCCGGGATAGGGCTGGCGATCCAGTCCCTCTGCCTCGCGCTTGAGCTTCACGCAATTGACGACTTTGCCCATTTCACTCCCCTTCAGGTTGATCGATTTCATCGAGTATACGCAGCACCGGCGCAGCGAGACCCAATTGCCCGGGTCGGCGCGGATCATGCCACAGCAGTCTATCGCCGTCTGCCAGACAGCAACCCGCCCGCTCGAGCAGGATTTCCCGGGGATGGATCTCCAGGTGGAAATGGCTGAAGGCGTGACGTCGACCGGGCAGGCGCCGACCGAGCCGCGATGCGCCCATCCCGGCCCGCGTGCACCACTCCAATGGATCCTCCGCCAGCGCCAGCTCGGGCAGCCCCCACAGCCCACCCCAGATACCCTGCAGCGGACGTCGCTCGAGCAGGATCCGCGCACGATCATCACGCACCACCAGCATCTGAACCCGACGAACCGGCAGGTTCCCCCGAGGACGTCGGCCGGGGAAGGCCTCCTGGCGCCCGCTTGCGAAGGCCTTGCAGTCGGCCTGGACCGGGCAGGCCTCGCAGTTCGGTCGTGTGCGCGTGCAACAGCCCGCCCCCAGGTCCATCATGGCCTGGTTGTAGTCGGCCACTCGCCGCGGAGGGGTCAGGGCCTCTGCCAATGCCCAGAGCCTCCTGGCCACCCGGACATGGCCCGGCCAGCCCTCGATGGCCGCATGGCGTGCCAACACCCGCTTCACATTGCCATCCAGGATGGCATGACGCTGACCCAGCGCAAGCGAAAGGATGGCACCCGCAGTGGAACGCCCGATGCCCGGCAAGGCCATCACCTCCTCCAGGTTCTGCGGGAAGCGACCGCCATACTCGGAAACGACCTGCCTCGCCGCTTGATGCAGATTGCGGGCCCGCGCGTAGTAACCGAGACCGGACCACAGGTGCAACACCTCGTCCAGGGGAGCAGCGGCCAGGCTGGCCACGTCCGGGAAACGCGCCATGAACCGCCGATAGTAGGGAATGACGGTGGTCACTTGCGTCTGCTGCAGCATGATCTCGGAGATCCACACCGTATAGGGATCTCCGGTGCCCTGCCAGGGCAGATCGTGTCGGCCGTGGCGCTCGAACCAGCCCAGTATCCGGTCGGCGAAATCACTCACGGGGGCCGGCTCCGGCCGCACCGCCAGCACAGGTCGAACTCCGGGCCGATCTGCTCCCCGCATTCACAGTGCCAGGCGGCAGCCCCACCCGGCCCTTGTCGTCGTTGCAGAAACTCCGCCAACAGGACCCTGGCTCGCGGCAGATCGCGGTCCTCCAGGACCCATACCGAGGGAAACGCCAGCGCCGACAATTCCCCGGCTGCAGCGGACTGATAGCGACCGAGCACGGTAGTGGGGATGTGCGATGCAGCAAGGTAATCGCTCAGCAACTGGGCCTCGATCTCGTCCTGTGCCTGATAGAGCCTGCGCATGGCGACAGTGTAACCTCGTCCATGAGAAATGGAATAAATCGGCCGGACACCAGTCTAGAAGTGCATGAGCGAGCAAAAGTGTCCCACCCTGCTGCAGAAAATCGGCCGCAACCGCCGTCTTAAACAGGCGGTCTGCGCCGAGCGTGAGCGTCTCTACCGCCTCGCCTGGTCCTGGTGTCACGACCAGCACCTGGCGGAGGATCTGGTGCAGGAGGCACTGACCCGCGCCCTGACCAAACTGGACAGCCTACGTGACGAGGAACGCCTGGCGGTCTGGGTAACCCGGATCATGGCCAATCTGTTCCGTGATCACTTCAGGAGACGAAAAGAAGAAACCGGCCAGGACTTCGAGCCGGTCAGCGAGGAGACCCCCGAGGAGGCAGCGGACCGGTCGCAGCTGGTGCAGCGCACCCGTGCGGCGATCGCGACGCTGAGAGATGATCACCGACAGATCATCACACTGGTGGATCTTGCGGGCTTCAGCTATGCCGATACCGCAACCATATTGGATGTGCCGGTTGGCACCGTCATGAGCCGCCTGTCACGCGCACGCGCCAACCTGCGTGATCGATTGCAGAAGGTTCACGGTGACGACCCGGTCGTGGTGTCCCTCAGCAAAAGGAAACGGCCATGAACCGTCACGACGAATTCGACCTCAACGCCTATGTGGACGGCGAACTCACGCCGGAAGAAAATCTGGCATTGCTCGGCGCACTCCAACAGGACCCGGAACTGGCCAAGGAGGCGTGTCAACTCAACAATCTCAAGGCGCAGGTAAAACTGGCCTATGCCTCGCCACCCGGATTGCAGGCACTGCAGCGGCCGCAGCGCAAATCCGCCTGGATGGCGGTAGCGGCAGGGCTGCTCATGGCGGCCGCCGGTGGCGTGGGTGGCTGGCTGGCCAGCAGCCCGATGGCACAGCCGGACAGGCTGGTGGTGCTCGATCCGGATGGTCGCGGTCAGGCCCCGGCGTCCGCGAACAGTGAGGAGACGCGCATCGTCTTCCACCTGACCACCCCCGACCAGGCGGCCGCTGCAGAGTTGCTGGATGACGTGGAGAAGATGCTGCAGGCCTATGAGGCCGACGGCCGGCCCCTGAGGGTGGAGATCGTGAGCAATGGCGAAGGGCTCGACATCCTGCGCGAAAGGCTCAGCGACTACAAGGAACGCATCCACCAGTTGGCCCAGCGCTATCACAACCTCACCTTCGTCGCCTGCAAGAACACCATCGATCGTCTGAAGGTGCAGCAGGGAATCGAGGTGAACATCATCCCCGATGCCGAAGTGATCGATTCGGGGGTGGACTACGTGGTCAAGCGCCAGCAGGAAGGCTGGATCTACATTCGGGGCTGACATGCGCTGCGGCGGATACCGACCCCTCTCGCAATTCCTTGCCATCCTCCTGATCGCGTTAGGCGCGACACAGGCCCAAGCCGACGACGGCAAGGAGAAGATCCATGTGGTCTATCACGTCAATTCCGAATCGGCCCGCCATCAGATGGCAGCGCTACGCAGCGTGCGCAATCACCTCGAAGCGGAGGGCGACGGGATCGAGATCCGCGTCGTCCTGCAGGGCCGTGGTGTCAGCATGCTGGTGCTGCCCGATGCCCTGCTGCATCTGAACGGACTGCACCAGGCCAACGCCACACCGCAGATGACCGCCCTGGTGGCGGAGTTGAGCCAAAGGGGCGTGCGGTTCGAGGTCTGCGCCAACTCCCTGCAACGTCATGCCATCGACCCCGATCACGATCTGTACACAGCCGACAACATCGTGATCGTCCCCAATGGGGTAGCCGAGCTGGCGCGACTACAGCAACAGGGCTACCTGTACATCAAGCCCTGACACTCGCTTTCGACACTCCTTTTCACCTCCAAGGTCGTGGGCCCGCTCAGGCGGGCCATTTTTTTGACGCGACTATCCCCGCATTGCACACCGGCCACTGCTGCATCCCCCAGTCAAAGCCGAAGGTCGACTGCCCCGGTAGCCCTATAGCGTACGATCTTGCTACCGGCAATCGACACGCCACGCTTCGCCGCCCCATGTACGCGCAGTATCGGATCATCTGTGTCGCGCACTCCCGGCGACCCCCTATCCACGAAGACGATCCAACCCACTTCCCAATTTGTCGTGTCCTGACAGGATTTGCCGTCTTCGGAAGGACAGGCCACCGTCGCTTCTCCTCGCGCGATAGCGGTGCTACGAGCATATTGCAAGGCACTGACGAGATCGTTGGATGTCGCCGTCAATTTGCTCTTGTCGACCAGGTGCTGGGCAGAAGGCACACCCACGACGAGGAGGATGAGCAATATGGTCAAGGTGACCAAGAGCTCAACCAGGGTGAACCCCGCGTAAACATCCGGACCGGTGATATCAATAGGCTTGTCCATGAATCCGCCCAATACCATTGATGCCGATGACATAGGAACCCGCCGGTGTCTGGATCACAAAACTCTTGATGGCACTATCCAGCACGGGAGAGCCCACGGCAGACCCCGTGGAACTCGATGCCCCATTTCCACCGGAAGTGCCCGAGGATCCAGAGGTATCCGTGGCCCCGGAAGCGCCGCCTGAGGCAACTGAGGACCCTGCACTTCCCGAGGCGCTACTACCCCCATCGCCTTCATCGTGCTCTGCTTCGTGGTCGCTATCGTGATCGTCCTCATGATCCGACTCGTGGTCGCTGTCGTGATCGTCCTCATGATCCGATTCGTGGTCGCTGTCGTGATCATCCTCATGATCCGACTCGTGGTCGCTGTCGTGATCGTCCTCATGATCCGATTCGTGGTCGCTGTCGTGATCGTCCTCATGATCCGACTCGTGATCGCTGTCGTGATCGTCCTCATGATCCGACTCGTGGTCGCTGTCGTGATCGCCCTCATGACCGCTGTCGTGGCTGGCCCCGTGCCCACCTTCATCATCGTCCTGGCCGGAACTGGCGCCATTCGAGGACTGGGAGAGATCCACACTGCCTTCCCCAGAGCCTGATGAAGCCACAGCAAGCGAGCCCTGCCCTAAAAAGCAGGCGCCAATAAGCAAACCCAACAACAGCGCATGCGTCTTCCCGATCATAATCGCTCTCCTCAGCCATACGGATGTGCCGATAAAAGCTTGGCGCCTTATCGGCCTAGGCTGATCATCGGCCTACTATCGATGCGCTTGAATAATAGAGAGATTTAATTCCCACACTCCTTGGAGTCGCGTCACACAAACGGACTCTCGCCCTCAATCCTTGCCCGCAGCGCCTGCACAAGCCTGGACGGCCCACCTCCTCGAGTGACACCCTGACAAAAACCCTCCTCGGCTTTATCAGTGTTTCCTTAAATTGATCGCCCATGAGCAATCGATCTCGGCACCTCATCTCCGAGTGGCGGAGGGTCAGCATTGCCCAAATCCCCCTCAGTAATCTTCGGTGCCCCCTCCTTTCCGAGATACCAAGCGCAATGATCCACTGCCGAGGCCGGTCTAAGGAGGCATGGGAAAGCTAAGCAAACAGTTCGACGCCCTAGTGGGGGCCCTGAGCCCAGAGCTCTATCGCTATGCCATGGGCCTGTGCCACAACCCCGATGTGGCTCAGGATCTGGTACAGGAGACCTTCCTTCGCGCCTGGCGCTCCCAGGAAACGCTGCGCGACGTGAAGACCGCCCGGGCCTGGCTCTACACCATTCTGCGCCACGAGCACGCCCGTCTCTACGAGCGGCAACGCCCGGATGTGCGCGACCCGCACGAACTGCCGGATGTTCCGGTGCGCGGCTACGACACCAGCACCGAGGCCTTCACTCTGCGGCGTGCCCTGCAGCGGCTCGAACCCCAGTACCGGGAACCACTGATGTTACAGGTCGTGGGCGGGTTCAGCTGCAAGGAGATCGGCAACATGCTGGGCCTCAAGCCCAATACGGTGCTCACCCGGGTGTTCCGGGCGCGCAAGATGCTCCATGCCATGCTGGGAGAGGACAAGCAGGAGACCGCACATGAAATGCCTTGAATTCCGCCGCGAGCTTTTGCAGGACCCCTTTGCCGCGAGCGAGACGCTGCTCGCACACGAGGCGGAATGCGAGGAGTGCGCCCGTTTCTCCCGCCGCACCCGAGCACGGGAGGCCGCGCTCCGCAATCTGCTGCGTGCCCCCGAACCACCACCCGAACTGGCCGAGCGCGTGCGTCTCGCCATCCGGATGGAGCAACAGGCCGAACGGCGGCGTCCCTTCTGGCTGGCTGCTGCAGCGAGCGTCATGCTGGCCGTCACCCTTGGCCTCGTATCGCTGTACGAACGGCACATCGAGCGAGGACACATGGCCCTGGCCCAGAGTGTCGTCTATCACATCGTGGATGAGGCCAAACACCTGCACACACCTGGGCCTGCCGCCCCACAGCGGGTGCGCGAGGTCTTCGCACGCTTCGGTGCACAACTGGCCGGCGACATCGGCCAGATCAACTTCGCTGCCGAATGCCTGATGCGCAACCGGACCGGCATCCACCTGGTACTCCAGGGCGAGCAGGGACCTGTCACGGTGTTCCTCATGCCCGGTGAAACACCCGCGAGGACGGTGCCGGTGGAGACGGACCGCTTCGAAGGCGAGATCCTGCCCACCCCTTGGGGAAGCATCGCGGTGGTGGGCGAACGCGGGGAACCGGTCGAACCTCTGGCGGTGAAGGTGGTCAGCAGGGTCCGCTGGGGCGCTCGCCCCGCCACCGGTGTGGCGGGGTTGGCGCAAACCGGCGGGCAGAAGCTGGCGGGCCGTATCTCGCTCTGACTATCCCCCTCCGAGCCTCCCCCACCAGTGGGGGAGGAGAAATGGGGCCTCACTCGCGATATTTTTTTGGATACGCGCTCAGGCAAGCGCCATGCCAAAACTCTCGCGGAAGCGCGCCTCGAAATCGGCCCGTCGGAAACCGTGGTTCTGCGGCCCCTGACTCTCGATCTTGATCGCGCCCATCAGCGAGGCAATGCGCCCGGTCAGCTCCCAATCCAGCCCATTCATCAGCCCGTACAGCAGACCCGCCCGGTAGGCATCGCCACAGCCAGTGGGATCGACCAGCGCCTGCGGCTCGGCAGCCGGGATTTCCAGGCGCTGGCCGCCAGTGAAGATCCAGGAGCCCTCCCCTCCCCGGGTCACGATCACCGCGTCGACCTGGGTGGCGAGTTGTTCGATCGACTGGCCGGTACGCTCCTCCATCAGACGCGCCTCGTAGTCGTTGAACGCCAGCCAGGTGGCCTGATCGACGAATCGCAGCAGGTCGTCGCCATCGAACATGGGCATGCCCTGACCGGGGTCGAAGATGAAGGGAATGCCCGCCTCGGCGAACTGCTCGGCATGCTCGATCATTCCCTGGCGACCATCGGGCGAGACGATCCCAAGGCTCACGCCAGAGTGATCGCTTACCTTGTTCCGATGGGAATGATTCATGGCGCCAGGATGAAAGGCGGTGATCTGGTTATCGTCCTGATCGGTGGTGATGAAGGCCTGGGCGGTGAACTCGCCCGGAATCTCGCGCAATCCCTTGCGCGAGACACCCTGTTCGTCCATCCACCGGGCATAGGGACCGAAATCCTCGCCCACCGTGGCCATGGGCAGACCCTCGCCACCGAGCAGACGTAGGTTGTAGGCGATGTTGCCGGCGCAGCCGCCGAAGTTGCGGCGCATCTCCGGTACCAGAAAGGAGACATTCAAAATGTGCACCTGATCGGGGAGGATATGGTTCTTGAACTGGTCCTGGAACACCATGATGGTGTCGAAGGCCATGGATCCGCAGATCAATGCCGACATGCTCTGGCTCCTGGTGACGGGATGAAAAGGACGGCGGAGGATGGTACCTTATGCCTTCGATGTCTGCCCGGGCAGACCGCAGGGCATTGCGTCCAGCGCCATGCCTCCACAACAACAATCCCGGATCCGACAACCGGTGGGACCACCGGCCCCGAACCAAAGCAAGGACTAGGAGACAGCCCATGATGAAGAAGACCCTCACCGCCGCCGCCCTGGCGCTGATGCTATCCGGCAGCGCATTCGCCGCCTCGCAGGCCGACTTCGACAAGGCCTACGCCGCCGCCGAGGCCGCACGCAAGGCCGCCGCCCAGATGAAGAACGAGTGGCGCGATACCGGAAAGTTGCTGAAGAAGGCACAAGAGGCCGCCAAGGCCGGTGACTTCGACAAGGCCGTCAAGCTGGCCAAGGCCGCCGAGTTCCAGGGCAGAATGGCCGTCGAGCAGGCCAAGGCCCAGGCCAACGCCGGCAATCCCGACTATCTCTACAACTGATCGATCGCCCATTACGCAAAAAACCCCGATCGGCAGCGCCGGTCGGGGTTTTTCCTGCCTGGACAGGCGGTGCTTCGCGTCCTTTGCGGTTATAGGCTCTCCACACCAAGGATCAGACCCCACATGAGCAGCGCCTGGAGGATGGCAATGAACACCGCCGCCGAGCCGATATCCTTCGCCCGTCCTACCAGCTCGTTGTGCTCGGGGCCGAAGCGGTCCACCGCTGCCTCGATGGCGGAGTTGAGCAGCTCGACGATCAGCACCAGCAGCCAACTGCCGGCCAGCAGGGCCTTTTCGACCCCGCCCTCGCCCAGCCACAGGCCCAGTGGCAGCACCACCAGCGCAATGGCCACCTCCTGACGAAAGGCAGACTCGTGTTTGAAGCAACTCCGCAGTCCCTTGAGTGAATAGCCCAGCGCACGCCAGGCCCGCAGCAACCCCTGATTTTCGAAATACTCCGACATCGACTCGCTCCCCGCGGCAATGCTAGCCCGAGCCCCTCCCCCGCCTGTGGGGGAGGCCGGGAGGGGGAGATTCGATACCAGGCACCACGCCGATCCCAAAACCTATCCGCCCGGCTGCCACTTCAGGTCCAGTTCCCGCGCCGCACGCACATCGTCCAGGCGACGCACCGGCAGGGTGTGGGGTGCCGAACGCACCGTATCGGGCTCGGTCTCCGCCTCATGCTGAATCGCTTTCATCGCCTCGATGAACCCGTCCAGCTCCTCGCGCGCCTCGGTCTCGGTGGGCTCGATCAAAAAGCACTCGGGCACCAACAGTGG
>RFHJ01000191.1 GCA_003696905.1 Gammaproteobacteria bacterium
GAGGATGCTTCGGACCTGCCGACTGGGCCCAATCGATTGGGGCTGGCCCCTGTCGGCGATGCCGGGACGGACCTCTTCCCTCGATTCTGTCGTTTGCTGGACGCCATCGAAGGCGCATACTGTATCGTCCACGATGGTCGGCTGCGTTACCTCGACGCCCTGGCAGCCTCCCTCCTGGGGATAGCGCCGGGCGAGGACCCCAGTGGCCGGCCACTCACCGAATACGTCCTGGAAGACGACGCGACTCTGCTTGGAGAATGGCTCGCAGCGGCATCTGCCACGAAACCGGAGATTCATTGTCGTGTCCCGACCGGTGACGATGATATGCGGCGCATCAGGCTGACATTGATCGATCCAGACAAGACGGCGGTGTTTGCTCCTGGCCTGTGTCTAGCCCTTGCCGAAGCGCCCACAAACGATACCTTCCTCGATCAGGTACGCCTGAAGGCCTCCGTGTTCGACAATAGTCTGGAAGGGGTGATCATCTGCGACGACGACCTGCGGATGCTGATGGTAAATCCTGCCTTCACCGCCATCACCGGTTACCGCGAACATGAGGTGCTGGGGGAAAAACCGAGCATCCTCAGCTCCGGACGCCATGGGCCACATTTCTACCGCCAGATGTGGGAGATTCTGGAGACTTCGGGGCATTGGGAAGGGGAAATCTGGAATCGGCGCAAAAGCGGAGAGATCTACCCCGAGTATCTCAGCATCACGGCACTTCACGACGCAGAGGGCATTCCCAAGCACTATATTGGCGTTTTTACCGACATCAGCCATCGCAAGTTGACGGATGACCAGATTCACCGCCTCGTTCATTACGATACCCTGACCAACCTCCCCAATCGGGAGCTATTCCGGCAGCAGTTGCGCAACCGCATCGTTCGCGCTGGCAGACGACGCAGCAAGTTCGCCGTGATCTTCATCGACGTGGATCGTTTCAAATCGATCAACGACACCCTGGGTCATCGGGAGGGCGACAAGGTGCTGCAAATGATGGCCCATCGCCTCGAAAACAGCCTGAGGAACCGCGACGGCGCCAGACCCCACGATATCGTGGCACGCCTCAGTGGCGATGAATTCGCGGTCATCGTGGACGATCTGAGATCTCGAGACGATGTGGCCCTGGTCGCGGAAAAGATCCTGGAGAAGATCAAGGAACCGATCTCGCTCGGAGAATACACGCTCCGTGTAGAAGCAAGCGCAGGCATCACGATCTATCCGGACGACGCCGACAACGTGGACGACCTGCTGCGCAATTCGGATCTGGCCATGTACAACGCCAAGCAGCAGGGGCGAGGGCGTTATCGCTGCTTCTCACCCATGTTGCGTACCCAGGCGCGCGAACACTTGCAGATGCTGGATGCACTACACCAGGCACTGGACGAGCAGCAGTTCGAGTTGGTCTATCAACCGCAGGTCGCCAGTGCCAATGGCTTGATTCGCGGCGTCGAGGCGCTGTTGAGATGGCAGCATCCGAAATTCGGCAAGGTGCCGCCGAGCCAATTCATTCCGCTTCTGGAACAGGAGGGTCAAATACAGCGTGTCGGACTCTGGGTGCTCGAACGATCGTGTCGCCAAGCGATGGAATGGAAGGCCTTTTCCAGCTTGCCCATCCGACTTGCCGTCAACCTGTCACTCTCTCAGATCAGAAGTCCGGATTTTGCCGATGAGGTAAGGGGAGTGCTGGCACAAAGCGGCATGCCCCCGGCCTGCCTGGAGGTCGAACTGACCGAATCGGTCGCCATGGACGATGTGAAATTGACCCAGCGTGTGCTGGGGCGGCTCAAGGAGATGGGGGTTCGGATCAGCATCGATGACTTTGGTACGGGCTACTCGTCATTGAGCTACCTCCAATACCTCAATGTCGACGCCCTCAAGATCGACCGCAGTTTCATCGACAGGTGTCTGGAGAATCGCAGCGATGAGCTCATCGTGCGGTCGATCGTGGCGCTGGCGCACAGCATCGATCTCGAGGTCGTCGCCGAAGGGGTGGAGACCCAGGCCCAACGGGAATTCCTCGGTGGGCTGGGCGTGGAACTGCTGCAGGGTTATCTGTTCAGCGAACCGGTGAGTGCCGACGAGATCACCCGGATGCTCGAAGCACAGAGCGAGCAGGCGTTACCGCTCCGGTCGGCACCCCGAAGCCAGTGATGGCACCCGGGAATGGAGAGCGGGAGAAAAATGGAACTCTCCATCTGCCTGGGCGATGAACTGGGGCGCTATCACTTCGGCGCCGATCATCCCTTCGGCCCGCTGCGCTATCCGGCCTTTCTGGAGGCCTTCGAGGAGCGCGGGCTCGGTCAGCACTGTGTGGTGCGATCGCCGCGCCAAGCAATGGCGGCAGTGATCGAGCGTTTCCATACGCCGGCGTATGTGGAGCGGGTGCGCGATGCCTCGGCAACCGGCTGGGGCTATCTCGACTATGGCGATACGCCGGCGGTACCGGGAATCTATGAAGCAGCGGCCTTCGTGGTCGGCTCGGTGATAGATGCGCTGGGTTCCATGCTGGCTGGTGAGCTGAGGCGGGCCTTCGTGCCGATCGCCGGTCTCCACCATGCGCGGCGCAACCGTGCCGCCGGATTCTGTGTCTTCAATGACTGCGGAGTCGCGATCGAGACCGCTATGGCGACACCGGGCATCGAACGGATCGCCTATGTGGATATCGATGCCCATCATGGCGACGGCGTCTTCTATGCCTTCGAATCGGATCCCCGGGTGATCGTCGCCGATACCCACCAGGATGGGCGGACCCTTTATCCCGGCACCGGCGATGCGAGTGAAACCGGCCGCGGCGAGGCGAAGGACACCAAGCTGAACATCCCTCTGCCGCCGGGTGCGAGCGACAAGGACTTCTTCGCCGCCTGGCCCCGTATCGAGGCGCACCTGGAGCGCTTCGAACCGCAGTTGATCCTGTTCCAATGCGGCGTGGATTCGCTGGCGGGCGATCCCATCACCGCGCTGCAGCTGAGCGAACAGGCCCATGCCCATGCGGC
>RFHJ01000192.1 GCA_003696905.1 Gammaproteobacteria bacterium
ACTTCGGCGCGGGCATTCTCGCGATGCCCTTTTGGCTATGGCTTGCCACGCGCATTGGCGAGGCACGGGCCTGGGGCATGGCCATGCTGATCGCCGCGCTGGCCTTCGTCCCGGCCGCCTGGTTGGGGCAGGGCGACCTGGCGGGCTTTGCGGTGATCTGCCTGTTGACCGGCGCCACTTTCGGCGCCGATATCGCATTGCCTGCGGCCATCCTGGCGCGCCTCGCCAACCACCAGAGCGAGGCGTCGCGCCGCCCCCGCGAGGGGACGGTGTTCGGCCTTTTCGCCATGGCCGGCAAGCTCGCGCTGGCGTTCGCCGTCGGCATCACGCTGCCTCTTCTCTCTCTGTTCCAAGGGGCGGAGGAGACCAACCCGGCGCTGCCTTGGCTGTATGGCCTGGTGCCGGCCGCGATCAAGCTGGTGCTTGCCCTGGCCGTGCTGCGGCTGGCCCGCAGGGGCCATCTGGATACCCTACACATCGTTCCCAAGGAGACAGATCATGCATCGACTTCTCTGGTTGCCGGCCATCCTGTTGGTCACAGCGTTGGCAGGTTGTAACAGCATGCGAATCGACGACTACGCCGAAACCCGACCGGCGCTTGATCTGTTCGAATACTTCGAGGGAAAGACCCGCGCCTGGGGGATGTTCCAGGGCCGCGATGGCACGCTGAAACGACGCTTCACGGTCGATATAGCAGGCCGGGTCGAGGGCGACCGGCTGACCCTCACCGAAGACTTCGTCTACGACGATGGCGAGGTGCAGCAACGCATCTGGCGAATCCAACGGACCGGAGAGGGTCGCTATATCGGCACCGCGGACGATGTGGTGGGAGATGCGCTCGGTGAGGCCAGCGGCAGCGCCTTCCACTGGCGTTATGTGCTGCGGCTGCCCTATGGCGAAGGCACGGTGGATGTGTCATTCGACGACTGGATGTTTCTGCAGCCGGGTGGCGTGCTGCTGAATCGGGCCAAAATGAAGAAGTTCGGCTTCACCCTCGGTGAGGTCACCCTGGCCTTCGTCAAGGAACAATAGATATGTGTCGGATTATTTCCACTGTGCTGCTGGTGGCCCTCGGCTCTTCCGGCGTTGCTCATGCCATTGCGTTTGGTGATACCCCTTTACGTGCATCAGCCCAGGCCGAGGCCTGTCACCTGCTGTTCATTCGACTCTATCGGGCTACTCTCTATACGGATGCCAGTGGCGGTACGCGATGCCTGGAACTGGAGTACCGCAGAGGCTTCAGTGCAGAAGAGTTGGGGCGGGCCACACTGACCCTTTATGAAGACTATTTCGGAGCCGACAGGGCATCCGCCGATGCCGATCGCCTGCAGGCGGTGGCCGATGCCTATCGTGCCGTCGGGCCGGGAGACCGCTACGGGTTCTGTTTTTCACGCGATCATGGGTCGGCACTGTTGCGCGAGGGTGAGCAGGCGCTGCCAATCTCGGACAGTGCCTTCGCCAGCAGGCTGCTCGGCCTGTGGATCGAGCGCTTCGAGCAGGACGGTCGACCGCGCTGGCGCTTCAGGACCTGCGGCTGATGCGTTTTTTGTAGGGTGGGTTGGCAGCCTTTCGATCGGCCCAGTCAGTGCGGTCCCTGGGAAGTTCGTCTGCGTTGCAAGGGATCGAGGGATAGTGCAGGCCTGAGCTAATCGATCAGCGGTATCCTGCTGCGGGTTAAACAACGTCCATATCCTGCCCCCGCTACCAACGGAAGGAAAGCCCAAGCCGGGCAAAGGCTTGGGCTTCTTTTTTCGCAGGTGTCGGCCAATTCCGCGTCTATGCGGGTGCTATACTGCTATCTAGAGTCTTCTGGCCCACCCGTCCTTACCGCTATTAATCCTTTTTCACGGACAGCCACAAGACGAAAGCGGAAACCGAGGCGATGACGCCGGCCATCACAAAGGCCGCGGTGGGCCCCAGCCTCTGCCAGAGCACGCCAAACAGCAGCGCGCCCGGCAGGGCGGTCAGGCCGGTGGTCATGTGGTAGAGGCCGAAGGCGGTGCCGCGTTGCGAGGCCCGGCTGAAGTCGCCGATCAGGGCGCGCTCGGCTCCTTCGGTCATGGCCAGTGCGCCGCCGTAGGCGAGGAAGAGCAGCCAGGTGAGGGCCTCGCCCTGGCCGTGGGCGGTGAACGCGAGGGCCAGCAGCAGGACGATGCGCAGGCCCCAGCCGCTGAGCAGCACCGGAACCCGCCCGAAGCGATCCGATAGCGCCCCGGCGGGGCCTGCCACCACCGCCTTGACCGCGCTGGCGCCGGCCCAGATCAGCGGCACCCAGGCGGTGGCCAGGCCGCGGTCGCTGGCCCACAGCACCAGGAAGGCCTCGGGGGCGCTGGCCAGGGCCAGTCCGCCCGCTGCGATGATCAGACCGCGTACCCGGCCATCGAGCATCGACCAGCGCAGTGGGGATCGGTCCGGGTGGGCGGCTGGGGCGGGGGTGCCGTCCAGCCCCCAGATGAGCAGCGCCAGCACCAGCAGGCCGGGGACCAGTGACCAGAGAAAGACGTGCTGCAGCGGCAGCTGCGCGCTGAGCAGGCCGAAGGCAATCAACGGGCCGACCATGGCGCCGGCATTGTCCAGGGCGCGATGGAAGCCGAAGGAGTGCCCGCGCCGGGTCTCGTCGGTGCTGGCGGCGATCAGGGCGTCGCGCGGTGAGGTGCGGATGCCCTTGCCGACCCGGTCGAGGAAGCGCAGCAACAGCACCCAGCTCCAGCTCAGGGCCAACCCAATCAGGGGCCGGGCAAGGTTGGAAGCGCTGTAGCCGCCGAGCACCAGTCCCTTGTGGTTCCATCCTCGGTCGGCCAGGCGTCCGGATAGCAGCTTAAGCAGGCTGGCGGTGGCCTCGGCCACGCCTTCCACCAGGCCCACGATGGCGGGGCCGGCGCCCAGAGTAGCGGTCAGGAAGAGTGGCAGCATCGGGGTGATCATCTCGCTGGCGGCATCGTTGAGGAACGAGACCAGGCCGAGCACGATGACGGTTCTGGGCAGGCCAAACATGATCGGTGTGTGGGTTGAGTAAGGCAGGTTCCATTATCCACTGCTGGGGTGCTGCGGCTAATGTTGAGTGGGTATATCCGGTTCTTTAGGAATGCTCGGTGATTGCGCGGCGCCCTAGAACGGGCGTCAGCGCGCTTTGAAGCCCAGGAGAGGCGCCTGCCCGACACGTCGATACAGGGTTCAGATATTTCTGCTAAGGCCGATGCAATAGGATGTAGGCAGGGGAAAGGGGTCACTCATGAGGATCTTGATCGATATCGCTCAGGATGACTCGGCATTGGCTGGGCTTTTACGGAAAATGGACAGCAATCCGGCTGTCGCCAGCATGCTGGTGATGGCCGCCGCACGCCAAGGCGACGACCAAGAGGCGTTGAAGCGGAGCCTGGAGGGAGTGGCCAAACCGGTGTTTGGTGGGTTGTTCCCCGCGGTCCTGCACGACGGCGGGCTGCACGAGGAAGGAGCGATAGTAGTCGGTATGCCGCGCCCGGCGCAGATTCGGGTGATTTCGGGGCTTTCGCGCCCGGCTGAAGTGGTGCGCAAGAAACTCGACGCGGTGCTGGAGGATTTTCCCGTCGATGGCGGTACCCTGTTCGTCCTGGCCGATGCCCTGGCGGAACAGATCGGGCCTGTTATCGATGGCATCTATGACCAGTTCGGCTTGCAGGCCCGTTATCTCGGCGGTGGCTGCGGCGCCATGGACCTGAAGCCGCACCCTTGTGTCATCGGAGCCGGGGGAGTGCACCAGGACAGCGCGGTGCTTGCGTGGCTACCGGAGCAGGAGAGCCGGATCGGGGTGGCGCACGGCTGGGCACCGATCTCTGAACCGATCAAGGTGACATCCTCCTCAGGCAGCCTGATCGAGACCCTGGACTGGCGTCCTGCCTTCGATGTCTACAGAGAGCAGATCGAGGCCCATCTGGGACAAGCGGTCGAGCCCGAGGCCTTTGCCGACATCGCCCGTTCCCACCCATTGGGTATCAGCAAACTGGACTCCGAGGTCGTGGTCAGGGATCCGTTTGCACTCGAGGAAGGGGGAAGCATCCGCTGTTTTGGCGAGGTCCCGACCGGAAGTCATGTGCGCATCCTCGCGGGATCCGAGGAGGGGTTAGCCGCCGCCGCCGGCGAGGCGGTCACCAGGGCGGCTGCCGAGCCGTTGTCGGGACGAGTGGGGTGCAAGCTGATATTCGATTGCATCTCGCGTGCTCTCTATCTGGGCGACCGCTTTTCTAGTGAGTTGGCCCATCTGACCGAGGGAAGTGCTCCGGTGGCCGGTGCGCTCACCATCGGCGAGATCGCCAATCACGGTGAAGATTGCCTGGAGTTCTACAACAAGACTGCGGTTGTAGGACTGCTCGAAGGGTGATGGCGGGTCGAATCCAACAACTGGAGATTCTCAACGAGGTACTGATGGCGATCGGGCAGAGCCTCGACCGCGAGCACATGCTGCGGGGTTGCCTGCCGGTCATGGTGCGCCGCCTGGGCTGCACCTGCGCCGTAATCGTCGAATGGCAAGGTCGAGGAGGCTGGGTCCTGAGCCACTCGCTGCCCCGGCGGATCGATAAGAAAGCTGTGCTGGCAGGGCTTCCCGAACCGTACGAAGGGAGTGGGAGCCAGGAGGGGAAGGTGTGGCAGGCGGGGGCACGTTATTACCATGCGTGGCAACTGCCGAATGAAGGCTGGTTGGTGCTGGGTCGGGGCCGGCCGTTCGATCACCTGTTGCGCCACGAGCTGGGGGGAGTCGCCCGTCACCTGGGGTTGGCGCTGGTCGCCTGTGAGCAGTACCGGGAGCTGCAACGGGCCCGCCGGGCGGCGGACCAGGAGGCCGAGCTGCACCGGGTGACCTTGCAGGCGCTGGCCGAGGCGCTGATTTCGATCGACGGCGATGGGGTGGTGCGGCGACTCAATCCGGCGGCGGAGAGGATGCTGGGTAGCAGCGCTGACCGGTTGCTGGGGCGGCCGTTGGCAGAATTGATCCGCCTGTATCCGGCAAATCCTGGCGAGATGCTGGAGGCAGGATTGACCGGCGAGCCGATCGACCTGAGGGGGAAGGGGACGGGGGAAGCGTTTCTGCAGCGGCCCGGTGCGGGGCCTTTGCCAGTGCACTACACCATTGCCGCCATACCGGATGGGGCAGAGGGATGGCGTGGCATGGTGGTGACGCTGGCGGACCGGAGCGAACGCCAGCGGCTCGAGGAACAGATGAGTTGGCAGGCCCTGCACGATGCCTTGACCGGGTTGCCGAACCGTCGCCTTCTCAGCGACCGGCTGAACCGGGCGGTGGCGATGGCAGACCGCTATGAAAAGCTGTTGGCGGTCGCGCTGGTCGATCTCGACGGGTTCAAACCGGTGAACGACCGTTTCGGACATGAGGTCGGTGACGCACTGCTGCGTGCCGTGGCACGGCGAATGCGAGACATGCTGCGGTCGGGGGATACCCTGGCCCGTCTAGGCGGTGACGAGTTCGTTATCGTGATGGAAGAGATCCGCAGCATGACAGAGACGGGAGAGATTTTGCAGCGTCTACTGCACGCGCTTGCGCAACCCTTTGAGGTCGAAGGGCATCGGGTGGTGATTTCCGCGAGTCTCGGCTACACACTCTATCCAATACTCGACGAGGGTGACACTGACACCCTGCTGCGCCATGCCGATCAGGCGATGTATCGGGCCAAGGAGCAGGGGCGTAACCGCATTTACCTGTTCGATGCCCTGGAGAGGGAGCGTCAGGAGATCCGGGTGCGCAGGGTTCGGGAGATCCGCGACGCCATCGGGCAGGGTCAGATGGTGCTGCATTACCAGCCCAAGGTGAGCATGCAGGAAGGTGCCGTGGTGGGATGCGAAGG
>RFHJ01000193.1 GCA_003696905.1 Gammaproteobacteria bacterium
CGGCGTCCTCGGGGGTGACCGAAGGACGGCGGATCAGTTCGATGGCGAGGTCGAGGGTTTCAGACATATCGGTTATGAGGGTTAACCACAGAGGACACAGAGTGCACAGAGGCCAGAAACAGAAGGCGCCCCCTGGCCGATTCCTTGACTGCCTGCGCAGGTGGAGGATCGGTTGAGGTCCCGCCGGTGGGATGTGCGCTTCAGCCGAGACTTCTCTGTGATCTCTGCGCTCTCTGTGGTGAGTGTCATTGGAAAAGCCCGTGATACTGCTCCGGCTTGAAGCCGACATGGATGCTGCCGTCCTCCAGCACCAGCACCGGGCGCTTGATGATGCTGGGTGTTTCCAGCATCACCTCGATCGCCTTCTGCTCGTCCATCCAGTCGCGCACGGCCTGCGGCAGCTTGCGCCACATCATGCCACGGCGGTTCAGCAGGGCCTCCCAGCCCACCTGTCCAATCCAGCCCCGCAGGGTGGCCTCGTCGATGCCTTCCTTCTTGTAGTCGTGAAACGCATAATCGATACCATGCTCGGCCAGCCAGGCGCGGGCCTTCTTCATGGTGTCGCAGTTGGGTATGCCGTAAAGTTTGATCATGTTGCTGTCTGGTGGTCGGATTAACCGCAAAGGACGCGAAGGTTCGCGAAGAATCAAATGCTATGCGTAGCGGGGGCCATTCGACCAAAATCGCGTCATGCTCGGGTTCATGGCGTCGGTGCTCGATGAGATGCCCAATGTCACGAAAACAGGGACCTGAGTCATCGCGTGCGGATTTCTTCCAGCCCAATACCCTTTGCGCACCTTCGCGTCCTTCGCGGTTTAAAGCTCCTATTCAAATATCTCGCAGCAGTTCGTTGATGCCGACCTTGGATCGGGTCTTCTCGTCGACGCGCTTGACGATGACGGCGCAGTAGAGGCTGTACTTGCCGTCCTTGGAGGGCAGGTTGCCGGGGACCACCACGGCGCCCGCGGGAACGCGACCGTACAGGATCTCGTCCTTTTCCCGATCGTAGATGCGGGTGGATTGGCCGATATAGACGCCCATGGAGATTACAGCGCCTTCCTCGACGATCACGCCTTCGACGATCTCGGAGCGGGCGCCGATGAAACAGTTGTCCTCGATGATGGTGGGTGCCGCCTGCAGGGGTTCGAGCACGCCGCCGATGCCGACGCCACCGGAGAGGTGCACGTTCTTGCCGATCTGGGCGCAGGAACCGACGGTGGCCCAGGTGTCCACCATGGTGCCGGAGTCGACATAGGCCCCGATGTTCACATAGGAGGGCATCAGTACCGTGCTCGGGGCGATGTAGGAACCGCGACGGGCGGTGGCCGGCGGCACCACGCGCACCCCGGATTCGCGGAAGTCGCGCGAATTGAAGTCGGCGTATTTGGAGGGCACCTTGTCCCAGTAGTTGGTGAAGCCACCCTTGATGAACTCGTTATCGTTGATACGGAAGGACAGCAGCACGGCCTTCTTCACCCATTCGTTCACCACCCAGTCGCCGTCGCGTTTCTCGGCGACCCGGACCTCGCCCCGGTCGAGCTGGTCGATGGTTTCGTTGACCGCGTCCCGCACCAGGGTTTCCACGTTGCGCGGGGTGATGTCGGCACGTTTCTCGAAGGCTTCTTCGATGATGTTCTGGGTGTTGCTCATGATGTTCACTCTTCAGGTTGCAATGGGTTGAATGCGGGTGAGGCCTTCCGTCTCCCGTGGTTTGGCCACGCGCAGGCCTACAAGGCCTCGATGAAGGATCGAATCCGCCGAGCCGCTTCCGCACACTCCTCCGGACTGGCCACCAGGGCCATGCGGACATGGCCCGCCCCGGGATTGAGGCCGTCCACTTCCCGCGACAGGTAGCTGCCGGGCAGTACGGTCAGGTGCTGCTGTTCGAACAGCCCCCGGGCAAAGGCCTCGTCGTCTCGGTCGGGTACCCTTGCCCAGAGATAGAAACCCGCATCGGGGCGCTGCACATCCAACACGGGCTGGAGTATTTCCAGCACGGTCTCGAATTTTGCGCGATACAGGTCGCGATTGTGCCGCACATGGGCCTCGTCGTTCCACGCGGCGATGCTGGCGTGTTGTGCCGGCAGGGGCATGGCACAGCCATGGTAGGTGCGATAGCGCAGAAACCGTTCGAGAAGGATGCGGTCGCCGGCGACGAAGCCGGAGCGCAGTCCAGGCGCATTGGAGCGCTTCGACAGGCTGTGGAACACCACACAACGGCGAAAGTCATCGTGGCCCATGGCGGCGGCCGCCTGCAGCAGTCCCGCAGGCGGGGCTCCTTCGTCGAAGTATATTTCCGAGTAACACTCGTCGGCGGCGATGATGAAGTCGTGCCGTTCGGCCAGCTCGATCAGACGCTGCCAGTCGCCCTCGGACATTACCGCGCCGGTGGGGTTGCCGGGCGAGCAGACATAGATCAGCTGGCAGCGTTCCCAAACCTCGTTCGCTACGGCATCGAAATCGGGCAGGTAGCCTGTCTGCGCGCTGCACGGCAGGTAATGGGGCTGAGCCCCGGCCAGCAGGGCAGCGCCTTCGTAGATCTGGTAGAAGGGGTTGGGCGAGATCACCAGGGGGGAGCGGCTGCGGTCGACCACCGCCTGGGCAAGGGCGAACAGGGCCTCCCGGGTGCCATTGACCGGCAGCACCTCCGACTCGGGATCGATGGGGCGTGGAATGGCGAAACGTCGCTGCAGCCAGCCCGCCACCGCCTGGCGCAGTTCCGGCAGGCCGCGGGTCAGCGGATAGTTGCTCAGGCTGCCCAGGTTGTGCTTCAGGGTATCGACCACGAAAGCGGGTGTGGCATGCTTGGGCTCACCGATCGAGAGGGCGATGTGCGGCTTGTCCACCGGTCGCGTATCGGCTAGCAGGGCGCGCAGTTTCTCGAAGGGGTAGGGCTGGAGTCTTCGGAGATCCGGATTCATGGCGCAATGGGCGCTTGGCTGGAAAAGGCGGCAATTATAGATGAATGGAGTCGGGACAGGCGGCCTTTGGCCATTGCTGGCGCTGTTGTATGCAGCCACCTACTGGGGCCTGATCTGGTGGCCGGCCCGCTGGCTGGAGCAGGCGGGAGTGGCGGGTATCTGGCAGGCACTGGTCAGCTATGGCTCGGCGCTGCTGGTGATGACCCTGGTGCGCGGCTTTCCCTTGGCGGGGTTGCGCCGGGAGCCGGGCTTGGTGCTGGTGCTGGTGGCAGCGGCCGGCTGGACCAACGTGGCCTTTCTCCTGGCGGTGATCGGCGATCAGGTGGTGCGGGTGCTGATCCTCTTCTATCTCTCTCCGTTGTGGGCCGCGTTGCTCGGTCACTGGATCCTTGGCGAGCGGCTGCGCCCTTTGACCTGGGTGATGCTGGCGCTCGGGTTGGCCGGTGCGGTGGTGATGCTGTATCGCCCGGGCGTCTTGCAGCAGCCGATCGGAAAGGGGGACTGGCTGGCCCTGAGCGCGGGTCTCGGGTTTGCCCTGACCAATGTGATGATCCGCCGCCTGCGCTGGCTGGGAGACCAGATCAAGACCCAGCTGGCCTGGCTGGGGGTGGTCGCCGTCTCCCTGGTGATGATCCTGGTCTGGCGAATTGCTCCCCCGGATGCCGGTTGGCAGGGCTGGGCCGGGGCGGTGGCGCTGGGCGTGCCGGGCTTTCTGTTCTCGACCCTGGCGGTGGTCTATGCCGTCAGTCGCATGCCGGTACAGCGCTCATCGGTGATCATGTTGTTCGAGATCGTGGTGGGCGCGGTGAGTGCCTGGCTGCTGGCGGATGAGACCTTGGGTCTGCAAGAGGCGATCGGCGGGATCATGATCGTCGGCGCGGGTCTGATCGCGGTCCGCCTGCACGAGGAAAGGGGCGAACCGACGGAGAAGGGAGTATGAACGGAAACCTGCCGGTGCTCATTGCGGCGCTGTTGCGCACCCTGCCGGGCGCCCGTCTGATCGAGACCCATATCTCCTGGGTCCTTCTCGGCGGCGGTTTCGCCTATAAGCTCAAGAAACCGCTCGACCTGGGATTTCTCGACTTCAGCACCCTCGAAAAGCGGCGTCGGGCATGTGAGGAGGAGATACGGCTGAACCGCCGGCTGGCGCCGGAGGTCTATCTCGGGGTGGTGCCGGTCACCGGCAGCCTCGAGGCGCCCCGATTCGAAGGCGAAGGGCCGGTAGTGGAATGGGCGGTCAAGATGCGCGCCTTTCCGGCGGATGCGACCCTGGATCGCGCAGATCGTCTGCAGGAGGAGCAGATCGATGCCATCGCCCAGCGGATCGCGCTCTTTCATGCCGCGATCGCACTGGCCCCGGAGGGATCCGCATTCGGCCTTCCGGACCAGGTTCGTCGACCCGTGACGCAGAATTTCGTGCAGATCCGGGCGCTGGAGCCGCCCCCCGAGGTGCTGGCGCTGCTCGACCGGCTCGAGGCGTGGGTCCTCGCCGAAGGCAGGCGTTTGGACGCGCACTTCGCTCGGCGGCGTGCCCAGGGCCACGTTCGCGAGTGCCACGGGGACCTGCATCTGGGCAATATCGCCTGGGTGGATGGCAGGCCATTGATCTTCGATGCCATCGAGTTCAATCCCGCCTTGCGATTCGTCGATGTCGTCAACGAGATCGCCTTTCTCGCCATGGACCTGTTCCATCGCGGCGAAGACCGGCTGGCCTGGCGGTTTCTCAACCGGTACCTGGAATATGCCGGCGACTACGATGGTCTCGAGGCCTTGCGCTATTACATGGTCTACCGGGCCATGGTGCGGGCCAAGGTCAGCGCCATTCGCGCCGGCCAACAGGGCGCCTCCGGCGATGGCTTCGCCGAGTGTCTCGACTACCTGGGCCTGGCCCTGCGGCTGAGCGAGCCGATGCACCCGGCGCTGCTGCTGATGCACGGGGTATCCGGAAGCGGCAAGACGGTACTCTCTCAGTGGCTGCTCGAGGACCTGGGGGCGATCCGCCTGCGCTCGGACGTGGAGCGCAAGCGCCTGTTCGGTCTGGGTCCACTCGATCGCAGCGAACAGATTCCGGGCGGTATCTACAGTGCGGAGGCCAGCGAGAGAACCCGTGACCGGCTGCTGCAACTGGCCGCGAAGTTGCTCGAGGGGGAGTTTCGGGTCATTGTCGATGCCACCTTTCTCGATGCATCCTGGCGGCAGCCCTTCGAGGCCCTGGCCGAGACCCGTGGTCTGGGATGGTGCATCGTCTCGCCCGCAGTACCGGAGTCGGTCCTTCGCCAGCGTGTGGCGCAGCGGGCGCGGGCCGGGCGTGATGCCTCCGAGGCGGACCTGGCGGTGCTGGAGCAGCAGCTCGGGCATCGACAGCCGCTCTCCGAAGAAGAGCGGTTACATGGGGTCGAGCCTTCGATGGACACGGATAGGGAGACGCTCGCTCGTCGAGTGGCGGGGTGCCTCTCGCGCGAACCGGCGGTGAAGACGGGGCGGGGTGAACGATGACCGATGCCATTCGTTTGCACCACGTCAGCCTGATCGTATCGGACACCGGGCGGTCGCTGGCGTTCTATCGTGACCTGCTCGGGCTGGCCGAGGATCCGGGGCGGCCCGACCTCGGCTATCCCGGGGCCTGGCTGAAGGCGGGCGACAGGCTGCAGGTGCACCTGCTGGAACTGCCCAACCCCGATCCGGTCGATGGGCGTCCTACCCATGGCGGGCGTGACCGTCATGTGGCCTTCGCGGTGGCCGATCTGGATGCCCTGCGCGAGCGGCTGGAGGCTCGGGGCATTCCCTATACACTCAGCCGCAGCGGCCGCGCGGCCCTGTTCTGTCGGGATCCGGATGGCAATGCCTGTGAGCTGATTCAGGCAGGATGAGCCTGCTTCCGAGGCGGCCTCGACCATAGCCGAAAAGATCGTCGGGCCTGAAGGCCTCCCCGGGGTGAGGTTGCCACTCTGTGGTCCACTGTGGGAGCGGCTTCAGCCGCGACGGAAGGGATGGTCTGAAGTCGGTCCCATGGGCGTGTTCATCTTTCCGCGGTCAGCTGTATCTCCAGCTGCTCGCGCAGCCGGTCGAGTCGCTGTGGATCGGTGATGGGACGGTCGTTGCGGTCGCTGAGGGTGAACCAATCACGGGCGACCTCGCCCTCGGTGGAGACCCGCGCGCTGTGCAGTCGCAGCCCCTGCTCGGCCAGCACCGCACCGACCATCGAGAGCAGTCCTGGCCGGTCGTGCGTGCTCAGGTGCATGATGGTCAACCGCCGCTCCTGGTCCTGCTGGAAGTCGATACCGGTCTCACGATCGAAGGCCCGCAGGCGGCGTGGCAGGCGACCGGGTATGCCTCGACCCTTTGCGGCGGGTTCGTCGAGGTGTTTCTCCAGTAGCAATTGGACCTCATGGGCCCGCTCGGGTGTCAGGGGGGTACCGTCGGCTTCGAGCACGAAATAGCTGTTGATCGAGAGCCCTTCGGTGGTGGTGTCGATACGGGCGCCCAGGATGTCGAGTCCCAGGCGATCGAGCAGGGCGGTGGTGTCGGCAAAGAGGTCATCGCGGTCGGGTCCCAGGGTGAATATCTCGGTGCAGCCCCTTTCCGGGTCGTCCCGGAGATGGACCTGGGTCCGATGGCGGGTATCCGGCGCCGCCAGCATGAGCCGGGTATGCCAGGCCACGGCCTCCGGTGGCGTCTGCAGGAAATATTCGGTGCTGAAATTGATCCAGCAGAGGCGTATCGCCTCGTCGGCATGGCCTTCGCTTTCCAGAAGCTGGCGGGCGGCGTCCTGCACCGCCTGGATGCGGGCATTCTCGTCCTCCGGGTTGTCCAGTCCGCTGGCCAGCACCTCCCGGGTACGGTGGTAGAGTCGGCTCAACAGGGCGCTCTTCCAGGCATTCCACAGTTCGGGGTTGGTGCCGCGCATGTCGGCCACCGTGAGCAGGTAGAGGTAGCTGAGTCGCTCGATGGTGCCCACGCGGGCCGCGAAGTCGGTGATCACCGCGGGATCGTCGATGTCCTTGCGTTGCGCCGTGTAGGACATCAGCAGGTGTTGCCGGACCAGCCAGGCCACCAGTTCGGTGTCGTAAGGGGACAGGCCATGGTCGACGCAGAAGCCGCGGGCATCCACGACACCCAGTTCCGAATGGTCCCCTCCCCGACCCTTGGCAATGTCGTGGAAGAGGGCGGCGAGATAGAGTAGCTCTAGCTTCGGGATCTGCGTCACGAGCTCATGACAGAGTCTGCATTCGCCGGCGTGTTCGGACAGGGTGAAGCGTCGCACGTTGCGCACCACCATCAGGGTGTGCTCGTCCACCGTGTAGAGGTGGAAGAGATCGAACTGCATCAAGCCGGTGATCGTGCGAAAGGCGGGGAGGTAGCGGCTCAGCACACCATAGCGGTGCATGCGCCGCAGGGCATGGGTGACGCCAGCGGGCTGGCGCAGGATCTCCATGAACAGGCTGCGGGCGCGGATGTCGGCACGCAGCCGCGCGTCGATCAGATGCCGATGCGCGCGCACTGCGCGGATGGTGTTGGCTCGGACGCCCTCGAGTTGCGGATGTTGCTGCAGGATCAGGAAGAGTTCCAGCATCGCCAGGGGCGAACGGGCAAAGATTGCCGGGTTGCTCACCTCCAGATAGTTGCCGCGTGCCTGGAAGCGTCGATTGATCCTGACCGGTTCACCGAGCTCGTTCTTCAGCAGAATCGCCTCGTGGAACAGTTGCAGGAGCATCTCGTTGAGGCGCTGGAGCTCGATGACGGTCCGGTAATAGCTCTGCATGAAGCGCTCGACCGCGGGGTTGTCGCTGCCATATCCGAAGAGTTCGGCAAGGCGGCGCTGATGCTCGAACAGCAGGCGGTCCTCGTGGCGATCGGTGATCATGTGCAAGGCGAAGCGAATCTCCCACAACAGGTGTTCGCCCGCCTTCAGTGCCTGGTATTCCTCTTCGGTGAGGAAGCCGTGGGTCTTCAGGTGGGAGAGCCGAGTGGCGCCGAAATGCCGCTTGGCGACCCAGCCGATCATCTGGATGTCGCGCAGCCCGCCGGGATTGTTCTTGATGTTCGGCTCCAGGTCCTGGCCGCTCTCGTCGGCCGCGGCGTGGCGGGCGCGCTGTTCGGCCAGCTTGGCGCGGAAGAAGGCATCGCTGGGCCAGAGGTGGTGGGGACCGGTGAGGGCGAGCATCTCGCGGAACAGCCGTTCTTCACCCGCGAGATGACGTGACTCCATCAGATTGGTGGCAATGGTGACGTCATCGCGCGCCGCCGCCACGCATTGCGTCAGACTGCGGGTGCTGTGGCCGATCTCCAGGCCGATGTCCCAGAGAAACATCACCAGCGGTTCGATGTGCTCTGCCAGGGTCTGGGGATCGTTGGTGGTGAGAATCAATACATCCACGTCCGAATGCGGGTGCAGCTCGCCGCGGCCATAGCCACCGACCGCCACCAGCGCAGCCGCAGCGTCAGGGGGCAGGTGCAGGCGCCAGGCGCGGGCGAGCAGGGCGTCGATGAAGGCGGCACGGGCGTGGACCAGTTCCACCACGTCGACGCCGTCGCGGAAGGCACTGTACAGATGCTCGGTTGCCCTGGCGTGCGCCTCCTTCCAGGGCTTGAGCGGAGGAGGGCGAACATCCCGGTGGCCGTCCAGCTCCACCAGGATGGCGTCGAGTTCGGCGGAGATCACTGTTCTTCGCGGCGCAGGGTCAGCACTTCATAGCCGTCGGCGGTACACAGTATGGTGTGCTCCCATTGCGCGGAGAGCTTGCGGTCCTTGGTCACCACCGTCCAGCCGTCGGGCAGCACCTTCACATGCCGCTTGCCTGCATTGACCATGGGCTCGATGGTGAAGGTCATGCCCTCCTGTAGCGCCAGGCCGGTGCCGGGGCGGCCATAGTGGAGCACCTGAGGGTCTTCGTGGAAGCCCCGTCCGATCCCATGGCCGCAGTATTCGCGCACCACACTGAAGTGCTGGGATTCGACATAACTCTGGATGGCATGCCCGATATCGCCCAGGGTGGTGCCCGGTCGTACCAGTTCGATCCCCTTCCACAGGGCCTGGTAGGTGACGTCGACCAGGCGTCTGGCGAAGGGGCTGACCTCGCCCACCAGGAACATCTTGCTGGTATCACCGTGGAAGCCGTCCTTGATCACGGTGATGTCGATATTGATGATGTCACCCTTCTTCAGCTTCTTGTCGCTGGGGATGCCATGACAGACCTGCTGGTTGACCGAGGTACAGATGGACTTGGGGAATCCATGGTAGTTGAGGGGGGCGGGGATCGCCTGCTGCTCGTTGACGATGTAGTCGTGACAGATGCGGTCCAGTTCGCCGGTGGTGATGCCGGGGCGAACGTGTTCCTCGATCATCTCCAGGACCTCCGCCGCGAGGCGGCCGGCGATGCGCATTTTTTCTATTTCTTCAGGGGTTTTGATGATGACTGACATGCTGTTTCCGGGGGTGGCCTGGGCTGGAAAGCCGCCGGCGGGGAGGTCGGCGTGGCCGCGGCAGGCAATTGAGGTCGACAGGGCAAACATGGTATAAAACGCGCCGCTTCGCGGCAATGGGTCGCGAGGGCGAGAACCACGGGCGCCCGGCTGGGCCCCGAAATACACACACGCACTGCAACCATCCTCGGTCTGGGTGCCCTGGTGAAGTGCCGCGTCGGCGGAATTCCCCGGGTGGGCCGGTGGGGTGCGTGGAGGCTTAACCCGAAACTGGAGAAACCCTGATGAGCAATATCACCATGCGCCAGATGCTCGAGGCTGGCGTGCACTTCGGACACCAGACCCGCTACTGGAACCCGCAGATGGCCCCGTACATCTTCGGTCAGCGCAACAAGATCCACATCATCAACCTCGAGAAGACGCTGCCGATGTTCAACGAGGCGATGAACTTCATCGGCAAGCTCGCCTCCAATGGCGGGCGGATCCTGTTCGTCGGCACCAAGCGCGCGGCCCGCGACGTGATCGCGGAAGAGGCGCAGCGCTGCGGTATGCCCTATGTCAATCACCGCTGGCTCGGCGGCATGCTGACCAACTTCAAGACCATCAAGCAGTCGATCAAACGACTGAAGGAACTGGAGGCCATGGAGGCGGACGGTTCCATGGAGGCGCGCTTCAACAAGAAGGAGCAGCTCACCCTGCGGCGCGAGAAGGAAAAGCTCGAGCGCAGCCTCGGCGGTATCAAGGACATGCCCGGCCTGCCGGATGCCTTGTTCGTGATCGACAATGGCCACGAAGACATTGCGGTGGCCGAGGCCAAGAAGCTGGGCATTCCGGTGGTTGCGGTGGTCGACACCAACAACAGCCCGAAGGACATCGACTATGTCATCCCGGGCAACGACGATGCCATCCGTGCCATCCAGCTCTACGTGCAGGGCGCTGCCGCCGCGGTGCTGGAGGGTCGTGCCGCGGCCGCCCGCGCGGTGGCCGGTGAGGTCGCGCCCGAGGCCGACAAGGGTGAGGCGGCAGCCGAAGGTTGAACCCAAGGGTCGCGTTGAACGAACCGCCCCGGGCGTGTCGCGCCCGGGGCGTCTTGCTAGAAGCACATTCGAGGATTAGACACATGGCAATTACAGCTGCACTGGTGAAGGAACTGCGTGAGCGTACCGGCGCCGGGATGATGGAATGCAAGAAGGCCCTGGTGGAGACCAATGGCGACATCGAGGCGGCCATCGAGAACATGCGCAAGTCCGGTCAGGCCAAGGCCGCAAAGAAGGCGGGTCGCACCGCTGCCGAGGGCCTGATCGTGATCAAGACCAGCCCCGACAACAAGCAGGCGGCAATCGTCGAGGTCAACTGCGAAACCGATTTCGTGGCCAAGGACGAGAACTTCAAGTCCTTCGCCGATGCGGTCGGTGAGCGGGTGCTCGACAGCGACGTGGAAGATGTCGAGGCGCTGATGGCCCTGCCGCTCCACGAGGGGGAGGACACCACCATCGAAGAGGCGCGGCAGGCGCTGGTGGCCAAGATCGGCGAGAACATGAACGTACGGCGCTTCGCGCGCATCGCCACCGATGGCGTGTTGGCTACCTATTCCCATGGTGCACGTATCGGTGTGGTGGTGGACATCGATGGTGATGCCGAGCTCGGTCGTGACATCGCCATGCACATCGCTGCCAGCAACCCGGTGTGTGTCGACGAGGCGGACGTGCCGGCGGAGATGCTCGCCAAGGAGCGAGAGATCGTCGAGGCTCAGGCCAAGGAGAGTGGCAAGCCCGAGAATATCATCGAGAAGATGGTGGAAGGGCGGATGCGCAAGTACCTGAGCGAGATCACCCTCAAGGGCCAGCCCTTCGTCAAGGACCCCGATACCAAGGTGGGCAAGCTGCTCGAGAGCAAGGGCGCCACGGTGAACCGCTTTGTTCGCTATGAGGTGGGCGAGGGCATCGAGAAGAAACAGGAGGACTTCCGCGAGGAGGTCATGGCCCAGGCCGCTGCTGCACGCAGCGAGTAAGGGCACCGGCCCGCGCCACGGCGCGGGCCTTTTTCCGCTCTCTTTGGAGTCCACTGTCAGAGGTCACCACTTCCGATGTCTCATTCCGCTTCCCCCCGGCGTGTCCTGCTCAAGCTCAGCGGCGAGGCCCTGATGGGCACCGGCGACTTCGGTATAGATCCGGCGGTACTCGGCCGGCTTGCCCGGGACATCGCGGGGCTGGCGCGAGAGGGGATACAGTTCGGTGTGGTGATCGGTGGTGGCAACATCTTCCGTGGGGCAGGTCTCGCCGGCGGTGGTTTCGACCGGGTGCGCGGCGACCAGATCGGCATGCTGGCGACGGTGATGAATGGCCTGGCGATGCAGGACCATCTGCTCCGCGAAGGGGTAGAGGCCCGCACTCTCTCCGCCTTTCGGATCGACACCGTGTGTGAACCCTACAGCCGCGATCTTGCCGTTTCGCACCTGGAGGCGGGTCGGGTCGTGATGCTCACGGGCGGTACCGGAAACCCCTATTTCACCACCGATTCCGCGGCCAGCCTGCGCGCCATCGAGATCGGTGCGGACCTCATGATCAAGGCCACCAAGGTGGACGGCGTGTACTCGGCCGATCCGGAGAAGGATCCCGATGCCGAGTTCTATCCGCGCTTGAGCTATGATCGGATACTCGCCGAGGGGCTCGGCGTGATGGATGCCACAGCGGTGGTATTGTGCAAGGAGAACGGCATGCCATTGCGGGTGATGAACATCAACGAGCCGGATGCCCTGCGGCGGGTCATGCAGGGCGAAGAAGTCGGAACCCTGGTAACCGGAGACGATGGATGATCGATGACATCAAGAAGGACGCGGCCAGTCGCATGGCCAAGAGCGTCGAGGCACTCGCCGAGAACCTTGCAAAGATCCGTACCGGGCGTGCCCATCCCAGCATGCTCGACCATGTGACGGTGAACTATTACGGTGCCGAGACCCCCTTGCGCCAGGTGGCGAACGTGGGTGTCGAGGATGGCCGCACCCTGACCGTACAGCCCTATGAGCAGAACATGGTGAGTGCGGTGGAGAAGGCGATCCTGGAATCCAACCTGGGCGTCACCCCGAACACCGCGGGAACCATGATCCGGCTGCCGATTCCGCCGCTGACGGAGGAGCGGCGCCGTGACATGACCCGTATCGTGCGCCAGGAGGCCGAGCAGGCACGGGTTGCGGTACGCAATATCCGACGTGACGCCAATAGCAGTCTCAAGGAGCTGGTCAAGGAGAAACTGATCTCTGAAGACGACGAGCGACGGGGGCAGGAGATCATCCAGAAGCTGACTGATCAGCATGTGAAGGAGATCGACGAGCTGATGGCGAAGAAGGAAGAGGACCTGATGTCTGTGTGAGCAGACCTGGGAACGGCGTGGCAGCAAGCGACAGCAAGGAAACGACCCTGGCTGGCATCGGGCGTGTGCCACGTCATGTGGCGATCATCATGGACGGCAACGGGCGTTGGGCCCAGCAACGGGGCCAGCCGCGCCACCTGGGACATCGCGCCGGTGTCGATTCGGTCCGCCGCACCATCGAGGCCTGTGTAGAACACGGGATCGAATTTCTCACGCTGTTCGCGTTCAGTTCCGAGAACTGGCGCCGGCCGCGCAGTGAGGTGGACATGCTCATGGAGCTGTTCATGGTGGCGCTGGCACGCGAGATTCGCAAGCTCGACAAGAACGACATCCGCCTTCGCGTGATCGGCGATGTCTCAGCCTTTCCGGAAAAGCTGCAGAAACAGATCGCCGAGGCCGAGCAGCGTACGGCCGACAACAGCGGGCTGCTGTTACAGATCGCGGCCAACTATGGGGGACGTTGGGACATCACTCAGGCCGCCCGTCGGCTCGCCGAAGAGGCGGTTGCGGGCAGGCTCGATCCCAAGGATATCGACGAGGCATGCTTCGCCCGGATGACCTCCTTCGGTGAGGTGCCCGACCCCGATCTGTTCATCCGAACCGGTGGCGAGCTGCGTATCAGCAATTTCCTTCTCTGGCACTGTGCCTACTCCGAGCTCTATTTCACCCCTACGCTCTGGCCGGATTTCGACAAGGCGGCCTTTGTCGAGGCCTTGCGTGAATACGCTCGTCGTGAGCGCCGTTTTGGCCAGATCAGCGAGCAACTCGACGACCGGGCCGGCCTCGGCTGATGCTGGGCCTGCGGATTCTGACCGCCCTCATACTGGTGCCACTGGTCGTGGCGGGGGTGCTGCTGGCCTCATCGCCTGCACTGGGGGCCGCCTTCGGGCTGTTCGTGGTCTTCGGTGCGCGCGAGATGGCGAGGCTGGGCGGTCTGGAATCGCTGGCATGGCAATGGACCTACGCACTGGGCGTCGGTCTGCTGATGTGGGCGTTGTTTCGAGGGGGTGATGTGGTTTCCGCTCGATGGCTGGAGGTCCTGGCCAGTCTCTTTTGGGTGCCCACCACCCTGGTGCTGATGGCGCTTCGTCGCCCGCTGCTGCCAGTCACGGGGATTCGCTGGGGGGTGTTGCTGCTGGGGGCGTTGCAGCTGGGTATCGCCTGGGTCGCCGTCATCGACATTCACCGTGCGGGCGAGCATGGGCCCAGCCTGCTGCTGTATCTGCTGGTGCTGATCTGGTGCGCGGACTCCGGTGCCTATTTCGCCGGTCGCGCCTTCGGTCGGCACAAGCTGTCCCCCCGGGTCAGCCCCGGAAAGACTTGGGAAGGGGTGGCCGGTGGCCTTGCCGCCGCCCTGTTGTGGGCGGTGGCTTTCCATGTGGCGAGTGATGCCGGTCCGGCGTTGTCTGCTCTGCTTCTGCTGTCATTGCTCACTGCGGTGGTCTCCGTCGGCGGGGATCTCTGGGAGAGCCTGTTGAAGCGTCAGGCCGGCCTGAAGGATAGCGGTGTGCTGCTGCCCGGTCATGGCGGGGTGCTCGACCGGATCGACAGTCTGATCGCCGCGGCCCCCGTTTTTGCCTTGGGATTGGGGCTGTTGGGAGAGGTGTCATGAAACGCGTGGCGGTGCTCGGATCCACCGGTTCGATCGGCCTCAGTACCCTGGATGTGATCGGCCGACATCCGGAGCGCTATCAGGTGGTGGCGCTGACCGCCAATACCGATGTGGATCGCATGCTGGAGCAGTGCCTTGCGTATCGACCGCAGGTGGTGGCCATGGCGGACGAGGAGGCGGCCGCACGACTGGCCGGGGCCTTGCGCGAGCAGGCGCCCGAGATCGAGGTCCTCAGTGGCGAGTCGGGCGTGGCCGAGGCCGCAGCATTGCCCGATGCCGACCAGGTGATGGCCGCCATCGTAGGGGCGGCCGGGCTGGTGCCCACCCTGGCGGCGGTGCGTGCTGGCAAGCGCATCCTGCTGGCCAACAAGGAGGCGCTGGTGGTGGCGGGCGGGCTGTTCATGCGCGAGTTGCGGGCGCATGGCGCCAAGGTGCTCCCGATCGACAGCGAGCACAATGCCATCTTCCAGTGCATGCCACCGGATTTCGAGAGAGGCCTCGATCGGGTCGGTGTGCGGCGCATCCTGCTGACCGCCTCCGGTGGCCCCTTTCGTACCCGGTCACTGGCCGACCTGGCCGATGTGACGCCGGACGAGGCCTGTGCCCACCCGAACTGGGACATGGGGCGCAAGATCTCGGTCGATTCGGCGACCATGATGAACAAGGGACTGGAGGTGATCGAGGCGCACTGGCTGTTCGATGCGCCTCCGGATCGAATCCAGGTCGTGGTGCACCCCCAGAGCGTGATCCACTCGCTGGTGGAGTATGTCGACGGTTCCGTGCTCGCACAGTTGGGGAATCCCGACATGCGGACGCCAATCGCGCATGCGCTGGCATGGCCGGAACGTCACGATTCAGGGGTGGCTCCGCTCGACCTCTTCGAGGTCGCCCGGCTGGAGTTCGAACCCCCGGACCTTGCCCGTTTCCCCTGCCTGCGACTCGCCTTCGAGGCCGCTGCGGAGGGGGGCGCGGCACCTGCCGTATTGAACGCGGCCAACGAGGTCGCGGTGGCCGAGTTCCTTGAAGGGCGCATTCGGTTTCCCGAGATCCCGAGGGTGATAGAGCGGACCCTGGAAGCCCTTCCCGGGGGAGAGAGCGATACCCTCGCGGGTCTGATGGCGGTCGATCGGGAGGCGCGCCGGATAGCGGAACGCCTGATTGGCGCAAGGGTCTGAAGACGCATGGAAGGCTTTCTGATCAAGCTGTTGGCCTTCGTGGTCGCCATCGGCCTGCTGGTCAGCGTGCACGAGTTCGGCCACTTCTGGGTGGCGCGCCGCCTCGGCATCCGCGTGTTGCGTTTCTCCATCGGCTTCGGCCGCCCGCTGTGGCGCCGCGAGGCGGCGGATGGTACCGAATACGTGGTCGCCGCCATCCCCCTTGGCGGCTATGTGAAGATGCTCGACGAGCGGGAAGGCCCGGTGCCGCCGGCCGAGCTATCCCGCGCCTTCAATCGCCAGTCCCTGGGGATCCGTTCCGCCGTGGTGGCGGCAGGGCCTGTGTTCAATTTTCTGTTCGCCATCCTCGCCTTCTGGCTGGTATTGGTGATCGGTGAAATCGGTGCGCGTCCCCTGGTGGGTGAGGTGGCGCCGGACGGACCGGCAGCGCAGGCGGGGCTGGTCCCGGGGAGCGAGATCGTTGCGGTGGACGGCGAGGCCACGCCCACCTGGGGGCTGGTGATGCAGGCCCTGGCGGAGGCATCCCTGTCGTCCGACCCGATACGCATTCGCGCGCGTCTGCCGGACGGCGAGGAGCGGGAACTGTCCCTGCCGCCGGAACGGATCGGGGACATCGCGGAGCAGCCGGATCTTCTGGAGATTCTCGGTATCGAGCCGGACCGGCCGCCAGTGCCGCCGGTGATCGGCAAGGTGCTGGCCGGCGAACCCGCGGCACAGGCGGGGCTGAGACCGGGCGATCGCATCATCGAGGCCGATGGTCGGGCCATTCCCGACTGGGCGGATTGGGTGCGCTATGTCCAGGATCGGCCGGGCAGGCCGATTCGCCTCAGGGTCGAGCGCGATGGCCGTGAACTCGAACTCGAATTGATACCGGCCAGCCGCAAGGTGGGGGATCGCGAGATCGGCCGGATCGGTGCGGTCAACCGGCCCTTGGAGGAGGACGCGCTGGCGCATTGGCGCGCGGAATACCGCCTGGATCCGCTCGCCGCGCTACCGGTCGCCGTTTCTCGTACCCTCGAATACTCGGTACTCACGTTGAAGGTCATCTGGCGGATCCTCACCGGACAGGCCTCGGTACAGAACCTCAGCGGTCCCTTGAGCATCGCCGACGCGGCGGGCACCACGGCCAGTTACGGTCTGGTCTCGTTTCTGCGCTTCCTGGCGATCGTGAGCATCAGCCTCGGCGTGCTCAACCTCCTGCCGATCCCGGTCCTCGATGGCGGACACCTGCTGTTCTTCCTGCTCGAGGCGGTACGTGGCGGCCCGCTGCCCGAGCGTTGGCTGGAACAGGGACAGCGCATCGGCCTGGCACTCCTCGCCGCCATCATGGCGCTGGCCTTCTATGTGGATATCGTGCGCTACCTGCAATAGCAACCGGGAGGACTTTCGTGGAATATCTCCGTACATCAGGGGTCGGAGTCGTTTCGGCACCGCTAAAAGCCATCCTTGGCTTTATCAGGGTACGTTGCACCGCAAACGCGGTTCGCGGCTGACTTCAAAATCAATCGCTTATAGCGATCGATTTTGGCGGCTCGTCCCTGAGCCGCGGAAGGTCTGAATTTTTCAGACCTCCCCTGACCTCCCGCCGCCAGGGCTCCGTCATCTAAATCCGTAAGCTGTTGAAAAGTGGAGCGGGTGTCTGCTCGGAAAACGTCGGCGGCAGGGATGCCGC
>RFHJ01000194.1 GCA_003696905.1 Gammaproteobacteria bacterium
CCATGATCCTCCCCCGCTTGCGGGGGAGGCCGGGAGGGGGAATCCGGCTCGGCCGACAACAGAAACAACCGATCGGTCAGCACCTCCAGCGGATCCCCCTCGGCCCAGCGCACCGGCTGTTGCAGCACCAGCCGTTTCCACTGCCTGAAATGCCCGTCCAGGTACTGGGCGAAGCGCGTCACGAACCCGCGCCCGCTGCCCTCGTAGCCATGCACCGTGGTGCTGAAGACCAGCCGGTTGTGGCGCTCGCATAGCCGTTGCAGGAAGGGCAGGCCCGGGGCGGCCGCCTCGTCGGCCACCAGCAGATCACAGCGCGGGTCTTCGGCGAGATATTCCGCCGGGCGACGGAAACGCACCTCACCCTGCCCAAAACGGAAGATCGCGCCGTCCCGATCGCCCTCGGGCAGTTCCCGCGCGAGCTGATCGAACACCGCCGTCACCGCCCCCAGCGAAGGAGCGAGCAACAGGATTCGCCTCGTCCGCTGCGCCAACAGCCGCGCCAGGGCGCTGCCGATGGCCGTGCTCTTGCCCCGCCCCCGATCGGCGAGCAACACCAGCGGTCTGCGCGCGTGCCCCAGGGCGACGCGCTCGATCGCCTCGACCGCCTGTTGTTGATCCTCGGTCAGCGTCAGCGGCACCCGCTCTGGTGTGAAAGAAAGTGCCAGCCGCACCGGTTGCCCGGCGGACTGGATCCGATCCGGCCCCGCCGCCTCCAGCAGACGCTGCAGTCGCCTCACGAAACGCCGTCCCACCGCCCTGCCATCCAATGGCCAGGGGGCGAGCCGCTCCAGCGCCGGGTCGTCGAACGCGGGCCAGGCATCCCACGGCGGGGTGATCAACAGCAGTTCCCCGCCGCCACGCAGGGTACCCAACAGGGCGGCCAGGGCATCGGGGTAGAGGCCCGCATGGGCGTCGTAGACCAACAGGTCGCATTCGCTGCCGAGCGCCCCCTGGACATCGCGGCGCGACAGCGGACGGATACCGGGCGGTGCCTGATCGCCGAACCACAGGCAGCGATCCGGCGGCAGGTCGCGCAGTGTCTCGGTCAGGCGGGCCAATGCCTGCCCCCTGTCTCCGGCCAGCACCCGCCAGCGCCGAGCGCTGGGCGTCGATGCACCCTCGACCTTCATCCCCCGATCCCCAGTTTCCCCAGCAGCCGATCGATGAAGGGCCGCTGGCCGGGGCTGATCCGGCGGCGCGCCTCTTCCGGCGGAAACCAGGCGCCGCGATCCACCTCGGGCACCTCGATGATCTTCCCCGAGCCCCGTGGCCATTCCAGCGGGAAGGTGTTGCTGCGGATGCGATCGGCGTCCAGATCCCCCTCCACCGCCCACACACGCAGCCGCTTGCCGCTGGGCAGGCGCAGCTCGCCCAGATCGATGAAGTCGCCATCGACCGGAAAGCCGGTTTCCTCCTCGAACTCTCTGCGTGCCGCGTCGAAGGCCGATTCATCCGCCTCGTAGAGCCCCTTGGGGATGGACCAGGCGCCCTCGTCCTTATGCGCCCAGAAGGGCCCGCCGGGATGCACCAGCAGCAGCTCAGGGCCGGTCTGCCGATGGCGATACATGAGAACGCCGGCGCTGCGCCTGGGCATCAGCGAAGCACCCGCATCGGCGGCACCGACAACAAGGGGCGTCCCGCGAGCCAGGCGACCCCACCCAGCAGCAGCGGCCCGGCGAGCAGTCCCACTGCCCAGGGCCAGAGCGCCAGACCGAGCGTGATATCGAACAGGCGCTGCCCCATCCAGAAGCCCAAGGCGTTGGCCAGGGCCGCCGCGAGCAGCCCCGCCAGCAGACCGACACCGATGAACTCCACCAGCAGCGCCGAGAGCACCTGACGCCGCGAGGCGCCCAGGGTGCGCATCAGGGCGATCTCGCGCTCGCGCCGGGCGCGGGTCAGCTGCAGGGCGGCGAGGCTGACCAGCAGGGCAGCGCCCAGGGTGAAGAGAAAAACCGCCTCCACCGCGCGGGTGCCGCGTCCGATGATGTCGCGCACCTTCTGCAACAGCGGGCCGATGGCGATCGCCGAAACGGCCGGGAAACGCTCGGCCAGGGTCGCCAGCAGACCCTCCTGATCGGGCCGCAGGTAGATGCTGGTGAGCAGCGTATGGGGCACCCCCGACTGGGCCAGCAGGGCCTGACTGCCCTGGACGAAGAAATTGACGTTGAAAGAGTCCCAGGCGACCTCGCGCAAACTGGTCACGGGGCCCTTGAGGCGCTGCCCGGCCACATCGAACAGCAGCTCGTCACCGACGATGATGCCCAGGGCCTTCGCCACCCCCGCTTCCACTGAGAAGCCCGCCTCGCCAGGCCGCCACCAGTGACCGGCCAGAATGCGGTTGTCGGTCTGCAGCCGGTCACCGAACCCCAGGCTGTACTCGCGGCTGGCCAGACGTCGCGCGCGCATGTCGCTGTAGTGGGCCGGGTCGACACGCATCCCGCTGATCGCCAGCAGGCGGCCGCGGGTGGTGGGATAGAGACCGCTGTTGGGAATCTGCCGCGCTTCGAGCAGCCGGGCCAGCTCGGCCGCCTCATCGGGCTGGATGTTGATGAGAAAGTAGTTGGGCGTATCCGGCGGCAGGCTGCGCTGCCAGGCATCGAGCAGATCGCTGCGCACCAGGGCGAGCAGCAACAGCAGACTCAGCCCCATGCCGAAACCCGCCAGCTGCATCAGCACCAGGCCCGGCTGACGCACCAGCCCCAGCAGCCCCGGG
>RFHJ01000001.1 GCA_003696905.1 Gammaproteobacteria bacterium
CAATGGCCATCTCCGTGAGGCGGCGGAGGGTGAACTGGCCGGCATCCTGGGCTACGAGGAACGGCCGCTGGTCTCGGTCGACTATGTCAACGACCCGCGATCATCCATCGTCGATGCCCTGTCGACCCTGGTGATCGACGATACCCAGGTCAAGATCTATGCCTGGTATGACAACGAATGGGGATACGTGAACCGCATGATGGATATTGTCGGCATGGTGGCCAAAGGGCTTTGATCGGCTATCGAAGGAGAGGATTTTCACCACGAAGAACACGAAGGGCACAAAGTTGTTTGGGTGCTGACGCCTTGCTCGACGGCGGCTAGGTCGTAGCCCGAATGGAGGCCGCAGGCCGGAATGCAGGGAGGCAGCGGTAGGTCAACCTGGATTCCGCTGTTGCTTCATCCAGGCTACGTTGCTGTCAAACGAAAGAGGGATTGAACAGAAATTCCTTTGTGTTCTTCGTGCTCTTCGTGGTTTCACAAACACATGAAAGATTCGCTGAAGAACTATTTGGTGGTAACCGCCGGCTACTGGGCCTTCACCATCACCGACGGCGCCATCCGCATGTTGGTGGTGCTCTATTTCCACCAGCTCGGCTATTCGCCCTTCGAGGTGGCGATGCTGTTCCTGTTCTACGAGTTCTTCGGCATCGTCACCAACCTGGTGGGCGGCTGGTTGGGCGCGCGCATCGGCTTGAACCTCACCATGCACATCGGCATGGCGATGCAGGTGGTCGCCCTGCTGATGCTCACCGTGCCCGATGTTTGGCTCTCGGTGCCCTATGTGATGGCGGCGCAGGCGCTGTCGGGTATCGCCAAGGACCTGAACAAGATGTCGGCCAAGGCGAGTGTCAAGACCCTTGCCGGCGAAGGCCAGGAATCGAAACTGTTCAAGTGGGTGGCGGTGCTCACCGGCTCGAAGAATGCCCTCAAGGGAGCGGGCTTCTTCGTGGGCGCAGCACTACTTCAGTGGCTGGGCTTTCGCGGTGCGCTCTATACCCTGGCCGGTTCATTGGCCCTGGTGCTGGTGATCACGGCCGTCCTGCTGCCCTCGGGTGTGGGCAAGATGAAATCCAAGCCCAAGTTCACCCAGGTCTTCTCCAATACGCCGGCGATCAACTGGCTGTCGGCGGCGCGCTTCTTCCTGTTCGGCTCGCGCGACGTCTGGTTCGTGGTGGCCCTGCCAGTGTTCCTGTACGACGTCCTGGGGTGGGACTTCATGAGGGTGGGGGGCTTTCTGGCACTGTGGGTGATCGGTTATGGCTTCGTGCAGGCAGCCGCGCCCAAACTGATTCGCAAGAGCCACCATGGACAGGGGCCGGGCGGGGGCACGGCACGGCTGACCGCGTTGGTGCTGATGCTGGTGCCGGCAGGCATCGCCCTCGCCCTGGAACGGGGACTGGATCCGACCCAGGTACTGATCATTGGTTTGGTGATCTTCGGCATCGTCTTCGCCGTCAACTCGGCGGTCCATTCCTATCTCATCCTGGCCTATTCGGACGCCGAGAAGGTATCGATGAACGTCGGCTTCTATTACATGGCGAACGCCGGCGGGCGTCTGACCGGCACGGTGCTCTCCGGCTGGGCCTACCAGCACCAGGGCCTCGACGGCTGTCTCTGGTGGTCGGCCGGCTTCGTGGCGGCGGCCTTGGCATTGTCGCTTCCGCTGCCGGACGTGAAGACAGCAAAGACCTGAGAGCAAAGGCAGCGCGGGTATAATCCCTGCATGACTCCCCGTTCCCCTGTCCGTCTGGTGCTCGCCCTGGGCACCGCCCTTGGCCTGTTGGGCCTGCTGTTGGTTGCGATCATTCTGACTGACACCCTGATCAACATCTGGCACAACCTGCGCGAAGGCCCGCTGTGGCTGCAGGCCGGGGTGGCGATCGTGCTGGTGCTGTTTTTCCTGCTGTCCGGCTGGCTGGTCTGGCACGTGTCAAGGCCTGCCCCGAAGCGGGCGTCGGAGCGAGAGGCGCCGAGGGACCGGGAGGGGATCGAGCAGCAGCTCGAGCGGGCAAAGGCCCAGGGACTGGGAACCCAGGCGGCGGAGATGGAGCTGGCGCGGCTGGCGCGGCGGCGGGCGGCGGGACGCATCGAGGTGGCCTTCTTCGGCGAGATCAGTACCGGCAAGTCGAGCCTCATCCGGGCACTGCTGCCGGACGCGATGGTCGAGACGAGTGTGCTCGGTGGCACCACCCGCGAGATCACCGAATACCATTGGCATAGCCCGGCGGGTGATGAACTGGTGCTGCGGGACATGCCCGGGCTGCAAGAGGTGGGCGGCGAGCTGGACCCCATGGCACGCGACGAGGCCCTGCGGGCGCACGTGGTCATCTATGTCGTGGACGGTGATCTGACGCGCACCCAGGCGCAGGCGCTCGAGCAGTTGCTGAAGCTGGGCAAGCCGACCCTGGTCGCGCTGAACAAGACCGACCGACTCTCACCCGCAGAGCTCGAACAGGTGGTGGCGCGGCTGCAGGCGCGTGTGCACCGACTGGGCGAGGCCGAGGTGGTGCCGGTCTCTGCCGGTGCGGTGGTGACGGCGATACGTCGCCTGCCGGATGGGCGAGAGGAAGAGGTAGAACATCGCCTGCCGCCACAGGTCGAGGCATTGCAGCTGGCACTGCAGCGCCTGATCGACAGCCACGCCGAAACCCTGGAGCAGCTGCGAGACAGTACCGTGTTCGTGCTGGTGCAGCGGCGTCTGGACCAGGCCCTGGCGGCGCACCGGCGCGAGCAGGCACGGGGCATCGTATCCAGCCACGCGAAGAAGGCGGTGGTGGGCGCGGTGGCCGCGATGACGCCAGGCACTGACCTGGTGATCCAGGGCTACCTGGCGAGCCGCATGATCAAGGCGCTGGCCGATCTGTACGAGGTGCCGGTGCGCAAGGTGGACATCGAACTGCTGCTGGAGCTGATCCAGCAACATGTGAAGACCCAGGTTACCCTGGTGCTGGCGGTGGCGGGCAATGCCTTCAAGGCCTTCCCTGGCGTCGGAACGCTGGCCGGCGGTGCCCTGCATGCGGTGGCCTATGGCATGCTGTTCGATGCCCTGGGCAAGAGCCTGGCCCAATCACTGGCCAGCCGGGGGGAACTGCACCCGCTGCAGGTGGCCGACGGATTCGAGGAGCAACTGGGTGAAGACATCAAGGGATCTGCTGCGCGCTATGCGCGACTGGTTCTCGAGCAGCTCGGAAAACCAAGAGACTGACCCGGCCTCCGAGGATCGGGACCACCTGGATCTCGCCCGCGAGAGCCTGGAGGCCCTGGTGGCCGACCCGCGCGTGCCCGAGCCGGTGCGGCAGGCCCTGGCGCGCGACTACGCCGAGGTGCAGGCGATGCTCGAGCGGCTCGAGCAGGGGCATATCCATATCGCGGTGTTCGGCCGGGTGAGCGTCGGGAAGTCGGCTCTGCTCAATGCGCTGCTCGGCGAGGAACGCTTCAGCACCAGCCCGCTGCATGGCGAGACCACCGAGCCCGCGCGCGGCCACTGGCAGGAATACCAATCGGGCAATGTCTTCCTCATCGACACACCGGGCATCAACGAGGTGGAGGGCGAGGCGCGGGAGCAGCTGGCCCGAGAGGTGGCGCAGCGGGCCGATCTGGTGCTGTTCTTGGTCGATGCGGACCTGACCCAGACCGAGCGGGAGGCGCTGCGTTCGGTGGTCGACAGCCATCGGCCGGTGATCCTGGTGCTCAACAAGGCCGATCGTTATCGGGGTGACGAACTGGCCATGCTGTTCGATGCCCTGCGCAAGCACGTCGCGGGCCTGGTGGACGAGCGCAATATCGTTACTGCCGCGGCGCAGCCGGCCGAGCGTCTGGTGATCCGGGTGGACGAGGCGGGCAACGAGACCGAGCACTGGGAGCGCCCCGCGCCGGATGTGTCGGAGGTCAAGGCGCGCCTGTGGGAGATCCTCGAGGCCGAGGGCAAGACGCTGGCGGCGCTGAATGCCTCGCTGTTTGCCAGTCGCCTGAGCGAGCAGGTGGGACAGCGCATGCTCGAGGCACGGCGCGAGATCGGCCAGCGGCTGATTCGTAACTATTGCGCCGCCAAGGGGGTGGCGGTGGCGCTCAACCCGGTCCCGGTCGCCGACCTGGTCGCTGCGGCGGCGGTGGACGTGTCGATGATCGTGCATCTCTCGCGCGTCTATGGCCTGGGCCTGACGCGCAACGAGGCGGGCGGGCTGATCCGCACCATCGGCAGCCAGATGGCGCTTCTGATGGGGACCATCTGGGTGGTGCACTTCCTCTCGTCCGCACTCAAGCTCGGCTCCTGGGGACTATCCTCCCTGGTGACCGGGGGTGCCCAGGGCGCGGTCGCCTATTACAGTACCTGGGTGGTCGGTCAGGCGGCCGAGCGCTACCTGGCGCAGGGCAAGTCCTGGGGGCCGGGCGGACCCAAGCGGGTGGTGCGCGAGATCCTCGACAGCATCGACCGGGATTCGATTCTGCGCCAGGCGCGCGATGACATCGCGGCACGGCTGGGGCGGGCCTGAAGGTACCCGATTTCGTGGGAGCGGCTTCAGCCGCGATAGACAGGGTAGGGTGGGTAGAGTTCTGCGAAACCCACCATCTGTGGTGCCGAAAGGTGGGTTTCGCTGCGCTCAACGCCACCCTACGGGGTGCCGGTACGTTGCCGCGGCAAGATGAGCCAAATCAATGATGTCAAGCAAATCGAGGAGTACCGATGAATCGACGATTCTCAATGTTGTTGATGACGTGGGCCTTGGTGTTCATGGCCAAAGTCTCTCTTGCCGTGCAACTCCCCGGTCCGCTGGTGGAAGGCGACTGGCTGCTCGCCCACCAAAAGGATCCGGGCCTGGTGCTGCTGGATATCCAGGAGCGTCCGACGTACCTGCGTCATCATATTCCGGGTTCGGTGAATCTCCCCTATTCACGCTGGCGCACCGGGCCGGAGAGCAAACGGCCGGCCTCGTTGCCGCCACTGCAGCGCCTGGCAGAGCGTCTTGGTGCACTGGGCATCACCCGCGACACGCCGGTGGTGATCGTCACCACCGGACAGGGCGCCGGCGACATGGCCGCCGCCGCGAGGGCCTATTGGAGCCTGGACGTGCTCGGGCATGAGCAGAAGGCTGTGCTCGATGGTGGCCTGATCAGCTACGTGAAGCGTTTCGGCGGCCGCTTTGCGGCCGGACCGCCGCCGAAGCGCCAGCCGGCGCGCTACGAACCGATACCCCGTCCCGAGCTGCTGGCTACCAAGGATCAACTGGCAAGAGGGGTCGATCAGCCATTGCTCGATGCCCGTTCGGTGGAGGAACATCTCGGCCTGGTGGCGCCGCCGGGGGATCGTCCCGGCACCATTCCCGGCGCGCACAATCTGCCCTTCGACTGGCTGGTGGGCCAGGACGGCCGCCTGCGCCCTCGGGAGCAGATCCGGAAGCTGTTCGCCTTTGCCGGTATCCACCAGGGCGGTGCGGTGCATTTCTGCCACACCGGCAACCGTGCGGCACTTACCTGGTTTGCCGATCGTGCGCTGTTGGGTAACCAGAAGGCGCGGCTGTACGACGGCTCCATGATGGAGTGGGCCAAAGACAGTCGGCTGCCGGTGGAACGCAAGCTGGATCTGTAGCCAGGGCGCTCAGTGCCGCGAATTGGAGATCCCCAGGCGCTGCATGCGTTCCCACAGGTTCTTACGCGAGATACCGAGCTGCGCGGCGCTCTCTCCCACCTTGCCGCCGTTGCGTTCCAGCACCTCGTTGATGTACCAGCGCTCGCATTCCTGGAGGTAGTCACGCAGCGGGCGGGGTGACCAGGGACAGGAGGGGATCGCCAGTGCGCCGCGCTCGAAGTCGGCCGGCTCGAGGATGCCGGAACGATTGAAGATCGCCGCCCGCTCCACCGCCTGGCGCAACTGGCGGATGTTGCCGGGCCAGTCGCACTGCATCAGGTGGCTCTCGGCCGCCCGGGACAGGACGACGCGGCGCTGTGATTCGCGCGAGAAGATCTCGAGAAAGCGCCGCGCAAACCACTGGATGTCCTCGCGCCGCTCGCGTAGTGGCGGAATTTCCACTTGAACGCCACTGATGCGGAAATAGAGATCCTCGCGAAAGGCGTGTTGCTCGACCATCTCCTGCAGATCCCGATGGGTCGCCCACAGGATGTTGCAATCCACCGCGATGTCGCTGCCGCCGCCCACCCGGCGGACACGTTGTTCCTGAACCGCGCGCAGCAGCTTGGCCTGCATGTCGAGTGGCATCTCGCCGACCTCGTCAAGGAACAGCGTACCACCCTCGGCCTGTTCGAACAGACCGGGCCGGGAGACCGCTCCGGTGAAGGCACCCGGTGCCACGCCGAAGAGCTCGGCCTCGATGAGATCGGAGGGGATGGCGGCGCAGTTGAGTGCGACGAAGGGGGCCTCGGGGTCCGGGTGGCGGCAGGCATGCAGATAGCGGGCGGCGTACTCCTTGCCGACACCAGATTCGCCGGTGATCAACACCGGCAGATCGTAAGCGGAGAGCTGCTGCAGAATCTGCTCGACCCGCTGCATCGCCGGCGAGGCCCCCAGCTGGTTCCCGCTGGCCATCTCGTGCTCGAACAGGGCAGGGCAGATGCGCCGCAGTTTGACCAGGAGTTCATCCAGCTCGAAGGGCTTGGTGATGTAGTCCCGGGCGCCGCGCTTCAGCAGTTGGACCGCCTGGTCGATGGAACCATAGCCGGTGATGAACAGGGTCGGGGGCAGTTCGGCGCCGGAGGTGGTCGTGTCGCTGTAGAAGTCCGCGCCGTTTCCATCGGGCAGGCGGATGTCGCTGATCAGGGCGCAGTAGTTGCGTTCGCTCAGGGCACGTCGTCCTTCGCCGAGGCTGTGATGCCAATCGCAGGGCACTTCCTCGAGCTCGAAGAACCGGTGCAGGGACTCGCCCATGATGGGGTCGTCCTCGATCAGACAGATGCCTGCGGGTTGCGGGTCAGTCCTCGGCATGTTCCATCTCCTTGGGTAGGGTTACCCGAAACCGGGTGTGGCCATCGGCGGATTCCACGCGGATATCGCCCCCCAACTGATGAACGATCTGCTGGGTGATCCAGAGCCCCAGGCCGTGGCCACCGGGCGAGTGGCCCACCAAGGGTTCGAAGATCTGGGCCTGGCGCTCCGGCGGGATGGTCTCGCCCGGATTGGTCACCGTGATCGTCAGCGTGTCCGAAAGCGTCAGTTGGAGTTCGACCATCTGGCCCGGCGGGCTGGCCTGGATGGCGTTGAGCAGCAGGTTGAGAATGACCTGACGGACAGGACCGGCAGGGACCCGCGCCGTCCAATGTGCCGGGGACCGAAGCCGAAGCTCGATTTGTTTCTCCCGCAGGCGGGCGCTCACCAGTCGCTCGATGTCGGTAAGGTCATCCGCGGAGAGCGGGCGCTGTTCGGTACGCACCTCCACCAGCAGTGCCGAGACGATGCCCTGGATCTGCTGCAGCCCCCGTTCGATCAGGTCGAGGGTGTCGCGGGTCACCTGTGGGTCTTCCCCATGCCGCTTGTGGATGGCGATCGCGTTGAGCATCCCGCCCAGGGGATTGTTGATCTCGTGGGCGATACCAGCGGCCAGCCTGCCCAAAGAGGCCTGGCGTTCGCTGATGGCGATCTGGCGTTCCAGCTCGCGGCGCTCGGCCAGCGCGGCGGACACCTCCCGGATACGTTGTGCCAGTTGGCCGAGTTCGCCATGACGCCCATCCACTGGACAGCTGGCCCCCCGGTCTCCGGGAAGGTCTTCGCCCAGTCGCGAAACGCAATCCATCAACAGATTGATGGGGCGGCTGATGCGCTGTCCCAGCAGCCAGCCCAGGGGCACGAGGAGCAGCAGGAAAAGGAGGGTGGCAACACCGATCTGCTCCACACTCTCGAGGTAGCGTGGCCAGAGACGCGCCTTGGGAAAGGCCAGGAGAAGGGTGCCGAGCCGGGTGGTGCCGATGGCGACCGGCTGCCGGAGGATGCGATACGAGGGCTCGGTACCTTCGGATGGAAGAGGTGTCGTCCGGGCAATGGGAAAGCGTGTGGGCTCTGTGGAGACCAGGGTGTTCCCGGTATCGTCGACGACGATGGCATACTCCGGCAGCAGCCAGTTCTTCGAGCCGTGGCGGAACAGCGCGCCCAGGGTGCGATAGGCGCCCCAGGTGTCCCCGGTTGCGAGATCCTTGGCCACCGCATTGGCGAGCAGCAGGGCAAACTGGCGCCCGGCGAGATCGGCGTCGTCGTCGATGGAGCGGACATCGTGCCACCACACGAATCCGGCCACGAACAGAGAAGAGCTCAAGGTCACCAGGGCGAGATTCAGCGGCATCCGATAGCGCAGGCTGAGTCGCGGAATCACCGGCTTTCTCCCTCGATCGAAGACGCCTGCGCGATCTGCGCCACTCGCTGGTAGATCGAAGGCGAGGGGGTGATCATGCGGTCCAGCAGCAATGCCCCCAGCAGCTGCTTGCCATTGGGATCCTGGTGCATGGTCAGCAGAATCGCCTGTAGCGCCTTCTCGAGTGACGGGTCGATACGGTCGCTGGCCACGATGGGGGGAAAGCCGAATTTCTCCGAGCGTGCCACCACCCGCGTTCTGTGCGTTATCTCCGGATACCGCTGTTGCATGGCCTCCCAGATATAGCCATCCACTGCGCCGGCGTCGGCCAGCCGTTCCGCGACGGCCCTGACCACGTCGGGGTGCGACCAGGTAAAGAGTGTCTTGCGAAAGAATGCCTGGTCGTTGGATCGCTGCAACCGCAGTACATGGCGGGGATAGAGATAACCGGTATTCGAACGAGGGTCCACATAGGCGAAGACCTTGCCTCGGAGGTCCTGGTAGCCGTCCGTGTCCCTGTCCGTGTCGGGGACGATCAGATAGGACTGGTAGAGGGGTTCACCACGAAAGACCGGTGTCGCCAACAAGTGGAGCCGTTCGTGATGTAACACATAGGGAAGGCTGCAGATCCAGGCGGCGTCGAGCTGTCCGTTGAGCAACAGGTCGGAGATTTCGGTGTAGCTCTTGCGCCGGACGAAGACCACCGGACGATGGAGACGATGCTCGAGGTAGCTCTGCCAGCGTTCGAGCAGATCCTGCTGATCGAGCAGGAAGACCGCTGTGATACCAAAGCGAAGCGGCGGTGCCGTGGCCTCGCCAGGTGCATCCGTCCCGGAGACGGCCGTGCTCGAAAGAACGAGCAGAAGCACGCCCATCGTCGTGGCTCTTGCAATGGCGGCAAGCGCTTGCGCCATGATTCCACCTCCTCTCACGGACACCTTGTTGGTTGTGTCATCACCGGATGAGGGATACCGGCGGGTGTCCAATAAGTGAAATCATATCGACTGGGGAGGCGCCCTTCACTAATCGAGATCAATGAGGGGGGCAGAAAACATTGATTCAGATCAAAGAGATATCTTTGGTGCAGTTACCCCCGTGTAACGCCTTGGAAGGTCCTTTTGCCTTTGATGTTACTGATCGGTAACCGAGTGAGGTCCGGCGTTCCCGTGCCGACCCCGGATTCTGCGGGGATTCCGAGAGCGTCATCCCTTTTGGCCCGCCGTTTGCTTGAGGTGATCCAGGTTGCCGATACCACCTGGCGGTGCTTTCAGCGAGGCCACCGGGACGGTTTCGTCGGCGTTGGAAATCGGTGGCTGCCGCGCAGTCCCGACAGGAAAAAGAAACCGAGGGGGACCATCCTGCCATGTTCGTATCTCGAAGAGACTTTCTGAAAAGCACGGCGGCACTCGCCGGCGCGGGGGGCATTGCGTCCCAGATACCCTTGGCCGCCGAGGCGGCCTCCGCCGCGGCCAAGACGGCCAAGCCGGAAGGGGAACACTACAAGAAGACCACCTGCGTGCATTGCGTCAACTTCTGTGGTCAGAACATAAAACTGGATGGTGACATCATCCGTGCTGTCTATCCGGATCCAGACCGGGCAGCGGTCTACAACAAGGGGATCTGCCCCAAGGGTGCTTCGGGGCCCTTCAATACCTACAATCCCTATCGCATCAAGCGCCCACTGAAGCGCACCAATCCGAAGAAGGGCCCACACGAGGATCCGGGCTGGGTGGAGATCTCCTGGCAGGAGGCGCTGAACGAGGTGGCCGACCGCCTGAAGAAGATCCGCAAGGATGATCCGCGCAAGCTGATCTGGCACCACGGCCATGGCAAGTATCTCATCCAGGACAAGTTTCCCAAGGCCTTTGCCAAGGCGTTCGGCACGCCCAATGTGGTGCACCGTACCACCACCTGCGAGGCGGCGCGCCATGTCGGTGATGAGCTCACCTGGGGACATCATGAGTTTCTGCCCGATCTGGACTACTGCGAGCTGCAGCTGAATCTGGGCGCGAACTATTTCGAGGCAGAGCAGTGGGCGCGTTGGCTGGATCACGCCACCACCGATGCACAGGCCCGCGGCATGAAGCTGATTTCGGTGGAACCGCGGTTGTCGAGCCTGGGGGCCAAGGCCGATCAATGGATCCCCATCCGGCCCGGCAAGGACGTGGTGATGTTGCTGTGCATCGCACACGAACTGATCAAGGCCGGCACCATCGACCGGGAGTACCTGACGCAATACACCAATGCCTGCCACTTGGTAGGGAAGGACGGCAGGATCGTCACCGACGCCAAGGGTGAGCCGCTGGTGTGGGACAAGCGAAGCAACAAGCCGAGCGCCTTCGTCGAAGGAGTGGATCCCGCCTTGGAGGGCAGACATACGGTCGACGGAAAGCTCGTCCGGACGGCCTTCCAGGTGCTGAAGGACGAGGTGGCGGAGATCACGCCCGAGTACGCCGAGAAGGTGACTGGCATTCCGGCCGAGACCCTGCGTCAACTGGCTGCCGAGCTGGGTGAGAAGGCCAGGATTGGATCGACCATCGTCATCGACGGCAAGCGGCTGCGCTACCGGCCAGTGGCCATCCACGCCTTCCGGGGAGTGGCGGCCAAGGAGTACGGGGCCCAGACCTGGCGCTCGGGGCAGCTGGTCATGATGTTGCTCGGTGCACACGACGCGGTCGGTGGCATGCGTCTGCATCACCCGAAGCCGGGCAAGCAGATGAAGGCATCGAAATGCGAGTATCCGCCACAGCGTGTGGATCTGCAGGAGAGCGTCTATTTCCCGCATGCGACCCACAATGTCTGTCAGCAGGTCGCCCATACCCTGCTGGATCCGGAGGCCTATGGTCTGCCCTACAAGCCCGAGATGCAGATCTTCTTTGCCACCAACCGGGCCTTTTCGACCTCCGATGCGTTGAAGCAATTCGAGGGCTATGCCAAGACCTACAACGTGGTCATCGACATCGTGCTCACCGAGACCGCGAGCATGGCGGATATCGTGTTCCCGGATCTCACCTACCTGGAGGCCTGGCAATTCTCGCCCACCCGCTGGACCCCGGTGAGTGGTCATACCGCCATCCGCCAGCCCATGACAAACGTCTACAACATTCCGCTCGATGCCTGGGGCATCATCTGGGAACTGGCCAAGCGGGTCGGTATACGTGACGAGTATGCGAAGGCGATCAACGCCAAGTTCAAGCTGAAGAAACATACCTTCAAGACCGGTCGCGACTACACCTCCCGCGATGCGGTGCAGATCCTCTGGGAGGAAAAGACCGGCAAGCCCTTCAGCTATGCCCTGGAGCATGCCTTCGTCGGCAAACGGCTGAGTACCGAGGAGCGTTATCTGCACGGTGTCGAGAAGGTCTACAAGGGCCCCGGAAAACCGAAGATGAAGCTGTATGCCGATCAGCTCGTCGACAGCTTCGCCAAGGTCAAGGCGACGGTCGAGAAGCATGGCATTCGCAATCTCGATCTGGATCACTATCGGATCGCCCTGTCGCCGCTGCCGCGCAAGGAGCATGCCTTCCCCACACCACATCGCGAGGCCAGGGACTATCCGTTCTACCTGATGACCTACAAGCGGATGTACCGCAACCAGTCGGGGAACACGGCGCAGAACCCTATCCTCAATCGCCTTGGGGATTCGGATGAGAACTATGTGCTGATCAACCGCGCCACGGCGGACAAGATGGGCATTGCCAACGATGACCAGGTGCGTATCGAGACCCGTGTCGGCAGTGCCCAGGGCAAGGCACGTGTCACCGAGGGCATCCGCCCCGATGTCGTGGCGGTCTCCTATCACTATGGCCACTTCAGTCCCGGTTTTCCGGACTATGCGAAGAAGGGTATCTGGATCAACCAGGCCCTCGAACTGCATCCGGACGTGATGTCCGGCATGAATTCGTTCAACGATACCAAGTGCAAAGTGGTCAAGGTCTAAAGGAGCATTCCCATGACGAAATTCGTAAGAGTCATCGATACCAAGCGCTGCATGGGCTGCCGCTCCTGCGTGGCCGCCTGTCACGTCGAGAACCATCTCACGCCGGACTCCCCCTGGAACGTGATGATGGAGTTCGAGACGGGGACCTATCCCAATGTCGGTCGTCAGTTCACCACCATGAACTGCATGCATTGCGAGCATCCGCCCTGTAAGCTGGCCTGTGACGCTATCGGCGTGAAGGCCATTACCAAGAACGAGTTCGGTGTGGTGCTGATCGACTACGACAAGTGCATCGGCTGTCAGTACTGCGCTGCCGTCTGCCCCTATGGGGTGCCGCAATACAACGAAAAGGTGGAGAACCTCTACCCTGGCGCCGAGGCGACACCTGCCGAAGATCGCAGCAAGGGCCATTGGCATCCGACCCATCTGAAGAAGGCCAAGACGGTGCAGAAATGTACCTTCTGCTGGCACAAGCTGGAGAAGGCGGTGGAGAAGGGCGAGACCCACCTGATCGGCAAGGTACCGGAGTACACGCCCACCTGCGATCTGGTCTGTCCGGTGGAGGCCAGGGTGTTCGGCGACATCGAGGACCCGAACAGCAAGCCGGCTCAATGGGTGGGGCGTAAGAAGGCGACCCAGCTCAAGAAGGAGTTCGGCACGCGGCCTCAGGTGTACTACGTACTGGAAGGAGGGGACTACTGATGAAATCCATGAAATGGTTGGGTACGGCCCTGTTTTGCGGCTTGGCGGTGTTCTCCTCCTGGTCGATGGCCGAACAGATGGATCTGGACGAGATGGCCGAGGCGATCCGCAACGGGGACATCGATGTCGGCAAACAGTACGACATGAACAAGAAGAGTGGACGATTCCACCTCATCCACTCCGAAACCATCGGTCTGGAATGCGAGGCCTGCCATGTGGCACCGAAATATGCGCCGGACTACCTGCTGGTGGACAAGGACAATGCGGAGGCCAAGGCGGCCCATCGGGGCAAGGGGCCCGAGGCCGACGTCTTGGACCGTGCCGTTTGTCTCGGTTGCCACAAGACGAATGGACCGGCCCATACATGGTATCGGACGGCGGACAAATGACGGCTTCTGAAGCAGCCATGGCGGTGGCAGGGGATCGCAGCGAGAGCTGGTGGCTGCTCAGTGGCCTGGTGCTGGAGCGGCCCACCAGGGAGTCGCTGGCGGGTCTGGCCCGAGCAGTCGAGGAGGTGCCGAAGGGCCTGCCGGTGACAGAGGCCGCCGAGCGCGTGAGGGATTTGCTGGCAGAGCAAGAGCCGGGCGAGCTTGCCGAACGGCTTGGCCCGGAGTTCACTCGACTCTTCTGCGGCCTGAAAGAGGGGTTGGGACCGCCGCCCCCCTATGAATCCCTCTATCGGGGCGGTGGCCTGTTGGGTCCGGAATCCCAGGCGGTGATGCAGTGCTATGCCGAGGCCGGCTTTGGCGATATTACCCCGGAGGCTGGCCCGCAGGACCACCTGGGGGTTGAGCTTCGTTTCCTTTCCTTACTGTGTTATCGGGAGATGGAGGCGTGGCAGGCGGGTGACAACGAGGCGGCGGGCCTGGCGAGAGGACGGCAGTTGCGCTTTCTGGAGGAGCACCTGCTGGCGTGGCTTCCGTCGTTCGTCGAGGCGATCGAACAACATGCCAGGACGCCGTTCTATCCTGCCGTGGTGCATCTGATAGAGGCCTTTGCGCGCCAGGAGCAGACGGCCCTTCTGGTGCCGCAGGGATTTGCCAGTGTGGCATGAGGAAGGCGCCAGCCGGTAATGAATAGCCCATCCCCGTCCATCCGTTACGAATCGGCGGGCACGCTGCTGGCCTATGGTCCGGCCGATCGCCTGTCCGACGCCCTGTCGAATCTGCCAGGGTCGATCCGGCGGGTGCTGGCGGTGTGCGCCGGGGACAGGGAGCAGTTGCCCAGCCCCGAGGGGGCAGAGATCGTACCGGGCGTCGTGCTCGAGGTGCGGGGGCACCTCGGTGCCTTTCGTGCCCGGGCCGCGGCACCCGGTGGCGGTGTGGATCTTGGCGCCTTGAGTCCCAACCGCAATGCCCTGTTCGACCTGGTGCTGGATCTCTACCGCACGCCATTGATCGATCATGAGGTGCCTCCCCTTGGGTATGCCCATGTCTACGGTGACAAGGAAGAACTGAAGGCAGCACTCGAGCAACTGGGGCAGTTGCAGGGCGAGGTTCGCAAGCCCCGCTATTATCAGTTCGACGAGCAGAGGTGCGCCCACGATCGCCTCGGGCTACGGGGCTGTCGGGCCTGTCTGGAGGTGTGCCCCGCCGGTGCCCTTTGCTCCGAAGCACAGCGGATCGTGATCGATCCCTATCTGTGCAGGGGTTGCGCAACCTGTATGGCGGTATGCCCGACAGGGGCCTTGGAACACGCGCAATACCGGCCCGAGGGGCTGCTCCAGATGCTGGGGGAGGGGATCGCAGCGGAGCAGTCGCAGGTTGCTCCGGCACCTAGTGTGCTGGTTCATGCAGATGCTCTCGATGAAGATCTTCCGCCAGGGGTGGTGGGGATCGAAGTGCCCACGCCGGCGGTGGTCTCCTCGGATCTCTGGCTTGCCGCCCTTGCCATGGGGGCGGCTCAGGTATTGGTTCTGGCACCCGACGGGCTACCGAATGCGACCGCACAGGTGCTGGAGGCGGAACTGAACAGGGCTCGCCATTGGTTGAAGGCCCTGGGCCAGGTGCCCGAGCGTATTCGCTGTGTTCATCGGTTGCAAGGCGTGGATTGGGCGGGGCTGCCCGTGACGTGGGAGCCGGTGTCTGCAGCCCAGTTCATTGCCTGCGATGGCAAGCGGGAACGGTTGCGGCGGGCATTCGCCGTTCTGCAACAGGGTGCATGCCGGGCAATGCCAATGCGCGGTGTGCCCTTTGGCCGTCTGCGCATCGATACCGCAAACTGCAGTCTGTGTGGGGCCTGTATCGGTGTATGCAGCCCGGGTGCACTTTCCATGCGAGACGGTTCCCTGCGGTACGAGGCCTGGCGTTGTACCCAGTGCGGTTTGTGTGCCGAGGCCTGCCCAGAGAATGTCCTTGGCCTGGAACCAGGTTTGTTTCCGGACAGCTTCCTGGAGGCGGAACCGCAGACCCTGAAGGCACCGGAGGCGGAGTTCCTTTGCGTCGAATGCGGCAAACCGGTGGGTGATGTGGCGCTCCAGCGCGCGACCCGCTCGCTCGTGGCCGATCACCCCATCTTCCAGGGGGAGGGCGCCAAACTGCTCGAGATGTGTATGGCGTGCCGCCAGCATCGGGCTGCACAATTCAGCCTCGCAGCCGAGGATGCCGACCTGTCCTCTACGGGGCGTCCGGCAGATTGATTCAGGGGCACTCCCACGCTACGACAAGAGCACGGTGTCGGATGCGGTGAGGCACGAACCGCATCGGCGATCTCTGGCAGGACTCTCCATGGTCAGGCGGTGTGGCCAAGGCCCAGTGGCATTTGGGTGACATTGCCCTGCGTGGCCATCCCATGGCATCGCGTCTTCTCACCATCTCCCTTTAGAATGACACCTTCATGAAGGTGAGAAGATCAATGGCCATCGGCAGGGCAGTAAAGGCCGCATCAAGGAAACAAGGTGGTTCCCGCTTGTATGGGCTACTGCTCTTTTTACTCGTCTGGAGCAGCGCTGCTCCGGCAAAGCAGGTTTTGGCGAAGCCGGGTGAGAACTGGTGTGCCCGGCTGAATGGTCTGTCTCCCGGGGACACCCTATGGCTGTCGCCAGGGCTGTATGAACGGCCGTGCCATATCCATGTCAGCGGTGCCGTTGCACAGCCAATCACCCTTGCAAGCAAGGATCCTGATCGAAGGGCCGTGCTCGCCTATCGGGGTGGAAGTGCCAATGTGCTCGATATCACCGATGCTCATCACCTGGTGATCCGGGACCTGGATTTCGTGCGTACGCGGCGCAATGTAGATGCCATCCGGATTCGTAGCGGCAGCGATATCCGGGTCGAAAACAATCGCTTCACCGCCATCGCCGGCATCTCGGTGGCAGCGGGCAACGGCAACACCGCACGTATCACCATTCGTGGTAACCGCTTTCGACGCCTGGCGGCCACGGCGATCTATATCGGTTGTCATAGTGGCGAATGCCGGGGCGAAGACATACGGGTGGAGGACAATCTGATCGATGGGGTCATGCCCGCGCCGGGTAACGTGGGTTATGGTGTCCAATACAAGCTCAACAGCTGGGGAGTGATTCGGAACAACCGGGTGTTCGACACCAAGGGGCCGGGGATCATGGTCTATGGCTCACGGGATGACGGGCCCGACACGAAAGTAACGGCCAATCTGGTGGAGGGGTCCCGTACCGATGGCGGTATCGTGATCGGCGGAGGTCCGGCCCTGGTCACGAACAACATCGTTCTGCACAACCATATCGGCGGTATCGTGGCCCAGGACTACCAGGAACGGGATCTCCAGGCGCGGGTACGCATCGTCAACAATACGGTGATCGACAACTACCAGGTGGGCATTCACCTGCAGCATTGGCGTGCAGGAAGGGGCAACGTGCTGGTGAACAATGCGATCGTCGCCTTCCCGGACACGCCGGCGATCGATCCTCCGGTGCCCGAGGGCAGAGTCCAGGGCAACCATATATGCGTACGCCCCGAACGTTGTTTTCGGCAGCCCTGGCACCCGCCCTATGACCTGCGTCCCCTTGCCGTGCTCCGCGAGCCACATCCGGAGAACACACTGGATGAGCCACGGGATGATTACTTTGGCATCCCGCGGGGTGCCACGACCGCTGTTGGTGCGATCGATGGTGATAACTGTGGTATCAAGGGATGCCTTATTGGGCAGGAGCGTTATCGCTGACCAGAAACGTGGCTGTAGGAGCGGCTTCAGCCGCGACAGAATAACCTCTTGGGCCTGAGGCCTTCACGGCCGGTCAATGAACGCGGTATTGCGAATGACAGGCCACACACTGCGCCATGACCTCCGACAGGGCGCCGAAGGCCTTGGCCAGGCCGCCTTCGACCTCGGCATTGCGCGCCGCGACCGCAAAGCGACTCGCGGCCTGGTGCATGGCGGTACCGGTGGCACGCATGCCCTCCGGCATGTAGGGTGCCATGTGTGAGGCGCCGTGGGCCTGCATCGAACTCATGCCCAGGCGCGACTCGGCGGTATCCGCCGCCCCGTCGTAGTCACCTTCGGACAACTGTCGGGTGATGGTCTGCAGCGCGAGCAGGTGGTCGCGCATGTTGTGCAGCATGTGGTCGCGCATCATGGGGGGCAGCTCGACGTGCTGGCGTGTGTCTTCGGCCAGGACGCCGGTCGCCCAACCGATCAGTGCGACCATAAGGATTCGTGCGGCTTTCGAACGCATTGGCATGGTTGGTCTCCAGGCTGGATTATTCATGTGGGCTGGTTACGGGAGAGGCACTCCCGATCATGGCGTCGGTTCAGCCATCCGCACCAGAACACCCTCCAGACGGGTACCGGCGGAGACGGTGTTGTAGATGGTGCCGTATTTCTGCACGTTCTTGTGCAGCAGGGCAAGGCGCTGGTCCGATTCAGTCGTGTCGATCTCGATGCGGTAGTCGACCTGCTGCATCTTCGGAGGGCTGTCCTGGCGGACACCATGGACCTGTATCTTTACGCGCTCGAATTCGAAGTGCAGGATGGGCGCGACTCGCTCGATATTCTTGAGGATGCAGGCAGCCACCGCGGCGAGCAGCAACTCCGCCGGATTCAGGGCGTCGCGCCGGCCGGCGAGGTCGGTGTCGATGATCAGGCGGGCGTCCTTGCACCGCACCTCGCTGCCGTGTGCGTCGATGCGATGGGCCTCGACTCGATATTCCAGCATCAGGTTTCTCCGAGAATTCCTGGGCAGGCCCGGTGTGGTCTGGCGGCGCTACCGGGGCCCCTCTCTGTCGGCCAACCACTCAACGATCCAGCCGTGGGGTATCGAGAAGAGCGCAATGGCGACCGTCAGGAACAGAGTATAGGAAAGCCCGAAGTAATGGACCATCAAGGGCAGCCAGGGCAGCTTGATGGAACGGGCATAGAGAAAGGCGGCGAGCAGGGCCGGGCGGGTGCCCTGTTCGCGCAGATGTTGCAACAGCGGGTACCAGGGATAGATGGGGCCGTGCGAGAGGATGCCGCCGCCGATCGCCAGCAGCCAGCCCTTCAGCCCGCTCCCGTGACCGCTGAGCTCACCGAGCTTTTCCTTGATGCCGCCGATCAGTTCGAAACCCCATAGCAACAGAAAGACCAGCACCAGGATCGGCAGGATGTTTTTCACCATATCGACGAAGTGGCCGAAGCTTCCCGCGGCATAGTCGGGATCGATGAGGAACACCAGGCCATAAAATCCGATGGTCCCGCCGAGGAACAGCCAGGCGCCGTGGTTGCTCTTGGTGGTCGAGGCCTCATTGTTCATGACAGCCAATCCAACAGGGTGACGGTCAGGCCAGAGATCAGCAGGGCAAACGCGAAGGCCGTGACATTGCGCCACAGGGCGAAGCGCCACCCCAGGGCGGCGGCCTCGGCAGGCATCGGAATGAAGCCGACGGTCACCCAGGCGACGATGAAGGTGGTGATGCTATAGAGGTCGAGCCCGGCCTTGGACAATTCCCCTGCCAGCAGATGGCTGACGATGGGCTGGCCCGTGGCCAGACTACCGATCAGGTCCGCGCCCAGCATGTCGGCCAGGGTGCCATGGCCGAGTATGCCCATGTGGATCAGGCGCGGGACCAGGTCGACCAGCAGGCTGGCCAGCAGCAGCACGGCGACCAGGATAGGTGCGAGTCGGCCGAAGCCGCGGAGACTCTTACGTGCAGAGGCGAGGAGTTGTGCCTTGGTCATGGCGCTATCGATACGGTTCGTTCCTCATTGCATCCTGGTGGTCGATCTCTTCAATTGGTAGGGTGGGTTGAGCCGTGCGAAACCCACCATGCAACTATACCGATGGGCCCAGTGACAAATGGGTGGGTTTCGTTTCACTCAACCCACCCTACCGATCTGCTGGATGCGATGATTTGCGCGAACCGCATCATTCCGCCTTGGTCTTCTTCGCGCGATCGAAGCCATAGGCGAACATGGGTACATAGATCAGGGTCAGCAGAGTGCCGACGATCAGGCCGCCCACTGCGACATCGGCCAACGGCGACAGGCGCTCCAGTCCTACCGCCTGTTCCAGGGCGATGGGGATCATCCCGGCGATGGTCCCGAAGGCGGTCATCATCACCGGGCGGAAGCGCACCCGCACGCTTTCCATGGCGCTGTCGAAGGGCGATTCCTTGCGCCGGAAATCCTGGTAGAAATCCACCAGCAACACCGCGTTCTTGATGATGATGCCGAACAGCAACAGGATGCCGATCAGGCTGGGCATGCAGCTGGGCTTGTCGAAGATCAGCATGCCCCATGAAGCACCGATGAGCGAGAGCGGCAGTACCACGATCATGACCAGGCCCAGCTTGACCGAGCGATAGATCACGATCAGGGTCAGGGTGAGCACCAACACGCCGATGCCGATCGCCTTGATCAGCCGCTGGAAGCTGTCGTCCAGCGAGACGATATCGCCCTCCTGGCTCACCGTGAAGCCGCGCAGATCGACCTTTTGCAGTGCCTGCTCCGTGTCCGAGGTGAGATGGGTCACCGGGCGGGTGGCGCGATAGCCACTCACATCTATGCTGTAGAGCATCTGGTCACGCTCGATCTTGGGCTGGGTGAACTGGGTGCCGACCTTCGCCAGCGTCAGCAACGGCAGTTCCTCGCCATTGGGCGTCTGGATCAGCATCGACTTGAGGCTGTGGATGTCTTCACCGAAGCGACCCTTCAGATAGAGTCGCACATACTGGGTGCCCATCGATGCCAGGTTGCCGCTCAGCGCCAGCACCTGTCCACGGATGGGGATCTGTTGGGCGATGGCGGCCGGCGTCAGGCCATAGCTCAGTGCCTTGTTGGTGTCGATGTCCAGGGCGATCTCGGTGAAGCCGCTGTCCCAGCTCTGGGTGATGCTGGTCAGGCCGCGCACTGGCGCCAGGGCCTCGCGCACCTTCGCTGCCACCTCGGGCAGATGGCGATAGTCGCCCGC
>RFHJ01000195.1 GCA_003696905.1 Gammaproteobacteria bacterium
GCATCCTTGGTCGCCTGACGCTGCGAGTCGTTGAAGTAGGCGGGAACCGTGATCACCGCCTCGGTGACCGTTTCACCGAGGTAATCCTCGGCGGTCTTCTTCATCTTCTGGAGCACCTTGGCCGAGACCTCCGGCGGCGCCATCTTCTTGCCGTTCACCTCGACCCAGGCATCGCCGTTGTCCGCCTTGACGATCTTGTAGGGCACCATTTCGATGTCCTTCTGCACCACCGAATCGTCGAATCGGCGGCCGATCAGGCGCTTGATTGCGAACAGGGTGTTCTGTGGGTTGGTGACCGCCTGACGTTTGGCGGCCTGGCCCACCAGGATCTCGCCCTCCTTGGTGTAGGCCACGATGGAAGGGGTCGTCCGCGCACCTTCGCTGTTCTCGATCACCTTCGCGGTGTCGCCCTCCATCACGGCGACGCAGGAGTTGGTGGTTCCGAGGTCAATTCCGATGATCTTGCCCATTGGGGTTCTCCGTATCTGTTGTGGCTATTCGTTAAAACTGTTGTTCATGTGGGGCTGGCTGGACCACTTTCAAGGCCGAAAAGGCCAGATGGTGCCGATTCGCGGGCCGATCAGCCCTCTTCCGGCGCCTTGGATACGGCAACCAGCGCAGGGCGTACCAGGCGGCCGTTAAGCGCATACCCCTTCTGGATGACATCGACCACCGTATTGGGCGGCACATCGTCACGCGGCACCGTGGCCATGGCCTGATGATATTCGGGGTCGAAGGGCTGATCGCGGGGATCGATCTGCTCCACCCCAAACTTGCCCATCACATCGACGAGCATCTTCAGGGTGAGCTCGGTTCCCTCGCGCAGCTTGGCCACGTCGGCATTCTCGTCCTGTGCGGCCGCATGACCCAGCTCCAGGCTGTCCCACACCCCCAGCAGCTCCTTGACGAATTTCTCCAGCGCATACTTGTGGGCCTTTTCCAGCTCCTGGGCATGGCGGCGCTTGAGGTTCTCCATCTCGGCATGGGCGCGTGCCAGTCGATCATAGTGCTCGTCCGCCTTGGCACGTGCCGCCTGCAGCAGGCGATTCAGCTCCTCTGCAGACTGCTCCGCTTCGGCACTCTCGGCCTCCACCTCCTGCAGTTCTTCTTCGAAAGCATCGCCTTCGGCGGGCGCGTCGGCCTCCGTCTTGTTAACGTCGCTCATTAAAAACCTCTCGTAGGGCTTTGTTTTTCATATGGTAGCCCGCCGGTGCAACGGCCGGCCACCATGGTGACTGCTGGCGATATGGGGCTCCAGCGGAGAATTTCAAGCGTGGAGTTTCAGAGTGGCGCCCAGCAGCTGGGCGGTGACATCCACGATGGGAATCACCTTGTCGTAAGGCAGGCGGGTCGGCCCGATGACCCCCAGCACGCCGACCACTTCGTCGTCGACCCGATATGGCGAGGTGATGATACTGCAATCCCGCAGGGTGTCGTAGCCTGACTCCTCGCCGATGTAGATCTGTACCCCATCGGCCTCCAGGCAGCGATCGAGCAGGTGCAGCATCTGTTGCTTTTCGGCGAAGATCTCGAACAACTCACGCAGCCTGTCCATGCGCGCCAGTTCGTCGAAGTCCATGAGGTTGGTCTGTCCCGACACCAGGACGTCTGCACTGTCGTCCCCTGCGTCGGCCTGCAGGGCCTTCTGGGCCATGCACAACGCCTCGCGCATGAGGGTGTCCATGTCCTCACGGGTCGCCTCCATCTCCTTCAGCACCATGCGGCGCACCGTCTGCAGGTCCTGCCCAGCGTAGTGTTCGGTGATGTAGTTGCTGAGCTGCTCCAGCTCGTTCCGCCGGAAGGGCCGCCGGGTCTCGATGATCCGATTCAGGATCTCGCCGGCGGAGGTCACCAGCACCGCCAGTACCCGGGTGCCCGACAGCGGCACGAATTCGATCTGCTGTACCCGCTCCTGGTTGCGCTTGGGCACCATCACCACGCCCGCCAGGCGCGTCATCTGCGACAGCGCCCGGGACGCTGCCTCCATGATCTCGCCGCCCGTGCGCTCGCTGGGGAACTGCTCTTGCAGGCGCGCCAGCAGTCGCTTGTTGGGCGGACGAATCGATACCAGGGAATCCACGAACACCCGATAGCCGGCGGCCGTCGGGATTCGCCCGGCGGAGGTATGGGGCGAGGTGACCAGCCCCTGTTCCTCGAGATCGGCCATGACATTGCGGATGGTCGCGGGACTCAGATCCAGGCCGGAATCGCGCGCAAGCGTGCGTGAGCCGACCGGCTGCCCGTCCCTGATGTAGCGCTCTATCAGCACCTTGAGAAAATGCTGCCCACGCTCGCTGATCTGTTCGCCTGACGGCTGTGACACCTTCACTCCTCTACCTGCCGGAAGGCCGCAAAACTGGCCGGCCACCGGTGCACCTGCCCGTTTGGCCAAAAGATATTGCGGATAACCGATTATGTGGAGGCGAATTTTCCTACGTCAAGCATCCCGCGGAATCCGCTTCCGGATCTTTTCTCGCCTCTTCCACCATGCTAGTTTTCCCGGCAACTCTCCACCCAGGGACCAGATCTTGAGCCCAGCAGCGCGTTTCCACCGGATAGGCCTGATCGCGAAGCCCGGCGCAAGTGACGATCTGCGCGCCACCGTGGCGCGAGCAGGCGCCTTCCTGGAGCGTCAGGGGCTGGAGGTTTGCCTGGACCATCACGCGGCCGAGGCATTGGGACAGACGGATGCCAAATCGGTCGCCCAGCTCGGACGCCTGTGCGACCTGGCCGTCATCATCGGCGGCGACGGCACCTTTTTGCATGCGGCGCGCGAACTCGGCGGTCACTCGATCCCGCTGGTGGGCGTCAACCTGGGTCGCCTGGGGTTTCTGGTGGACATCTCTCCCGACCAGATGTGCGACACCCTCGCACGTATGCTCGAAGGACATTATCACGAAGAACAGCGTTTCATGCTCGCGTGCCGGGTGGGAAGCGGTCCGGCCTGCCTCGCGCTCAACGACGTGGTCTTGCACAAATGGAATACCGCGCGAATGATCGAGTTCGAGACCTGGCTCAATGACAGCTTCATCGACACCCAGCGCTCCGACGGGCTCATCGTTTCGACCCCCACCGGCTCGACCGCCTACGCCCTGTCGGGCGGCGGCCCGCTGCTGAGCCCTGCCCTGGACGCCACCGCCCTGGTACCCATCTGCCCGCATACACTGAGCAACCGGCCCATCGTGGTGCACAGCCGAAACCGCATCCGGCTGCGGGTATGCGGACGCACCGACCCCGGTCATGTGCGGGTCACCTGCGATGGCCAGGTCAGCCTCGAGATCGGCCGGGACGAGGAGGTGCAGATCGACCGACACCCCGAGCCCCTGCGCCTGCTCCATCCGCCCGGCCACGACCATTTCGAAATCCTACGCACCAAGCTGGGCTGGGGTGGAAAACAGGCCTGATGCTGACCCATCTGACCATCCGCAACCTGGTCATCGTGCGTGAACTGGAACTCGAGTTCGCGTCCGGCATGACCGCGCTCACCGGCGAAACCGGCGCCGGCAAGTCGATCCTGATCGACGCCCTCGGCCTCACGCTGGGCGACAAGGCAAGCCCCGCCTTGATCCGCACGGGCTGCGAGCGTGCCGAAGTGAGCAGCGAATTCGACCTGTCCGACTGCCCCGCCGCACTGGCATGGTTGCAGGCCCACGACCTGGACGAGGACACCCAGTGTCAGCTGCGGCGCGTCCTGGTACGCGAAGGTCGCTCTCGGGCCTATGTCAACGGCCGACCCATCCCGCAGTCTCAGCTTCGAGAACTGGGCGAACGGCTGCTCGACATCCATGGGCAGCATGCCCACCAGTCGCTGGTTCGTCCTGCCGCCCAACGGGACCTGTTGGACGCCTATGCGGGCGCCGCCTCGTTGCGTGAAGCGGTCTCGAGTGCCTATCAGGCCGTGCAGGAGGCGCGCTCCGAGCTCGATGACCTGCGCCAGGCCGCTGCCGACCGAGACAACAGGATCGACTACCTCACCTTTCAGATCGGCGAACTGGAGCCGGTGGCCCCGCTCGCAAGGGATTTGAACGCGCTGGAATCGGAGCATGCCCGGCTCGCCCATGCCGAACGACTGCAGCAGGAGACGGCCGAGATAGCCCAGGCCCTGGTGGAGGGTGATCCCGATGTGGGATCGCAGCTGGGCCGATTGCATCGCCAGCTGCTCGAACTGGCGGAACTGGATCCACAGCTGGCCGCACCGGCCGAGCTGCTGGAATCCGCGGTGATTCAGGTGGAAGAAGCGGGCCAGGCGTTGCGTCACTACCGGGACGGCTTGGAGATCGACCCCGCCCGATTGCAGACCCTGGACGATCAGCTGGGCCGCTTGCATGAACTGGCCCGCAAGCACCGGGTCGAGGTGGCGGAGCTGCCCGCCCTTCTCGACCGCTTTCGGGCCGAGCTGGAGACCCTGACCGCCGCCGACCACCACCTCGAGCAACTGCAGAGCCGCATCCGGACGCTGCAGACCGCTTACGAGAAGGCGGCGAAACAGCTGTCCAGCGCACGCCGGGAGGCGGCCCAACGCCTGTCGGAGACGGTGAGCGACTATATGCAGCGACTCAACATGCAGGGGGGGCGTTTCGAGGTGGCCTGTGAGGCGGATCCGGACAACCCGACCCGCCATGGCGTCGATCGCATCCGCTTCATGGTGAGCGCCAACCCCGGCCAACCCCTGGCCCCGCTCGCCGAAGCGGCCTCCGGCGGCGAGCTGTCGCGCATATCCCTGGCCATCCAGGTGGCCACAGCCGACTGCAGTGACATTCCCACCCTGATCTTCGACGAGGTGGACGTCGGCATCGGGGGCGCGGTGGCCGAGATCGTCGGCCGCATGCTGCGCGGACTGGGTGAGCGCCGGCAGGTGCTGTGCGTCACTCACCTTCCCCAGGTCGCGGCGCGGGCGCACCACCATCTGCTGGTCCAGAAACAGACCGGCAAGGCCCACACCGAGACGCGCATCGAGCCTCTGGAACCCGCGCAACGGGTACAGGAGATCGCCCGGATGCTGGGTGGGGTGGAGATCACCGCGCAGACGCTGGCGCACGCCCAAGAGATGCTGACCGGGGATTGATCACTCCGGCCGAACCGCTCGCACCCGATGGCGACACCCCGGCATTTTCCCGAACGGACGATCCACTCCACTTTCCGCTGAATGACAGGATCGATGCCGTCGCCCGCACCGGCCGGGAACTTTTATCGCCCGTGGTGGTTATTTCTAGCGTCACGGGGCCTCCAGCCCCTCCTTCCTCGATAACAACCGTAACCCAAAGGAGTCCGTCAACATGATCGATGTCGATGGCGTGACCCGCCGTTATGGGGACTTCACCGCCTTGGACGCGGTGTCTCTGCACATAGGGCAGGGCGAGATCGTCGGCCTGCTCGGCCACAACGGCGCGGGCAAGACCACCCTCATGAAGATGATCACCGGCTATCTCGAACCCACCGCCGGGAGCATCCGGGTGGATGGTCACGAGGTGACCGCCGAACCGCGGGCGGTTCAGGCCCTGATCGGCTATCTGCCCGAGAACTGCCCCCTCTATCCCGAGATGACGGTGATGGCGTATCTGGACTTCCAGGCCGGCCTGCACGGCCTGGAGGGACGCGAACGGGAGACGGCCCTGGCGCGGGCGGTGCGTCTGACCGAACTCGCCCCCAAGGCCCTGGAACCCATCCAGAACCTGTCCCGTGGCTACCGGCAGCGGGTGGGGGTGGCCCAGGCCATCCTCCACCGGCCGCGGATCCTGATCCTGGACGAGCCCACCAACGGCCTGGACCCCACCCAGATCCTGCACATGCGCCGGCTGATCCGCGACCTGGCCGCTGAGTCCACGGTGATCGTCTCCACCCACATCCTCCAGGAGGTGCAGGCGGTCTGCGAGCGGGTGGTAATCCTCCACGGCGGGCGCAAGGTGGTGGATGCCCGCCTCGACGAACTCCAGCAGGCGGCCCGTCTCCAGGTGACCCTGGACCGGCCCGAGGCGGAGGCCCGTCCCGTCCTCGAACGGCTGGCCCCGGTGGCCGCGGTGGAGGAAGGCGACGGCCGCTTCACCTATCTGGTGGAGACCGGGCCGGAGCAGGCCCCGGCGATCGGCCGGGCGGTGCAGGAGGCGGGCTTCGCCCTCTACGGCCTGTGCCCCGAGCGGCGCGATCTGGAGCGGGTCTTCGCCGAGGCCGGCACGGCCGGGGAGGTGCGCCATGCGGCCTGAGACCTGGAACGTCGCCCGCAAGGAGCTCGAAGGCTTCTTCGCCTCGCCCGCCGCCTGGCTGTTCCTCGGCGCCTTCCTGGCGGTGACCCTGTTCGTCTTCTTCTGGGTGGAGACCTTCTTCGCCCGCAACATCGCCGACGTCAAGCCCCTCTTCCAGTGGATGCCGGTGCTGCTGATCTTCCTGGTGGCGGCCCTGACCATGAGGTCCTGGGCCGAAGAGCGCCGTGCGGGGACCCTGGAGGTCCTGCTCACCGCCCCGGTCTCTCCCTGGTCCCTGATCCTGGGCAAGTTCCTGGCCGCCTGGCTGCTGGTGGCCCTGGCCCTGGTCCTGACCCTGCCCCTGCCGCTGACCGTGGCCTTCCTCGGTCCCCTGGACTGGGGGCCGGTCCTCGGCGGCTATCTGGCCGCCCTCTTCCTGGCGGCGGCCTATATCGCCATGGGCCTGTGGGTCTCCAGCCGGGCGGAGAATCAGATCGTCAGCCTGATCCTCGGGGCGGCCCTGATGGGGGCCTTCTACCTGGTGGGCTCGGAGCTGCTCACCGGCTTCGTGGGCTACCGCACCGGGGAATGGCTGCGGGCCATCGGCGTCGGCGCGCGCTTCCAGTCCATCACCCGCGGGGTCCTGGATCTGCGCGACCTCTATTACTACCTCTCCCTGACCGGCCTCTTCCTGGTCCTCGGCCGCTACAGCCTGGAGCGCCTGCGTTGGGCGGGCAATCCCACGCGCCCGGCCCACCGCGCCTGGGCCTGGATCACCGGCCTGGTGGCGGTCAACCTCCTGGCCGGCAACCTCTGGCTGGGGCAGATCGGCAGCGCCCGCGCCGATCTCACCGCCGGGCAGGTCTACACCCTCTCCGAGGCCACCCGCAGCTATCTGGCCCGGTTGCGCGAGCCCTTGCTGATCCGCGGTTACTTCAGCGCCGCCACCCATCCCCTGCTGGCGCCCCTGGTGCCCCAGCTCCACGACCTCCTGGAGGAGTACGCGGTGGCCGGCGGCGACCGGGTGCATGTGGCGTTCGTGGATCCCCACGACGACCCCAAGGTGGAGAAGGAGGCCGCCTCCCGCTACGGCATCCGTCCGGTGCCCTTCCAGACCGCGAGCAAGTATCAGGCCTCGGTGGTGAACGCCTACTTCCACATCCTGGTGGCCTATGGCGATCAGTATCAGGTTCTCGGCTATCGTGACCTCATCGACATCAAGGCCCGTTCCGAGACCGACCTCTCCGTGGAGCTGAAGAACCCCGAGTACCGGATCACCCAGGCCATCCGCAAGGTCCTGGACCAGTACCAGGGCGGCGGCAACCCCTTCGCCAACCTGGGCCGCAAGCTGGTCTTCACGGGCTATGTCTCCACCAACCTGCCCAAGAACATGCAGCCGGTGCGCAAGGTCCTGGACGAGGCCCTGGACGAACTGAAGAAACAGGCCGGCGACCGGCTCCAGGTGCAATTCCAGGATCCGGACAAGGATCCCAAGCTCGCCCGGCGCCTGACCACGGAGTTCGGCTTCCAGCCCATGATCGCCAGCCTCCTGGAGCCCAAGCCCTTCTGGTTCTCCCTGAGCCTGAGCGACGGCCGCCAGACCCAGGCGGTGCCCCTGCCCGAGAAGTTCACCACCGCGGCCTTCAAGCGCAGCCTCCTGGCGGCGGTCAAGCGCTTCTCGCCGGGCTTCCTCAAGACGCTGGCGGTCTTCGCCCCCGGCGGCGCCGCCCGCCCCGCCTTCCCGGGGATGCCGGCCCAGGGCGGCAAGACCTATCAGGTCCTGCGCAAGGCCCTGAAGGACACGGTGCGCTGGGTCGACACCGACCTCGGGGACGGCCGGGTGCCGGCGGACGCCGACATGCTCATGGTCCTGGCCCCCGGCAAGCTGGACGAGAAGCAGCGCTTCGCCATCGACCAGTTCCTGATGCGCGGCGGCAGCGTGCTGTTGGCCACCGCCCCCATGGATGTGGAGATCGGCACCGGCATCGACGCCAGGAAGGTGGATTCCGGCCTCGCGGACTGGCTCGCCGGTTACGGCCTGAAGATCGCCCCCAAGCTGGTCCTGGACACCCAGGCGGGGGCCCTGCCCATCCCCGTGGAGCGCTCGGTGGGCGGCTTCATGATCCGGGAGATCCAACTGGTGGACTATCCCTACATTCTCGACGTGCGCGGCGACGGCCTGAACCCGGCAAGCCCCGTCACCAACAGTCTGGACCAGCTCTACGTGCCCTTCGCGGCGCCGATCGAGGTGGACGCGAAGGAGAACCAGGGACGCAAGGTCACCGAACTTCTGCGTTCCTCGCAGCACGCCTGGACCTCGGACAGCCTGGACCTGATCCCCGACTTCCGCCGCCATGGCCGCCTGGGCTTCGCCGTCGGCAAGGATCAGGGCCGGCGCCTGGTGGCGGTGATGCTGGAGGGCCGCTTCGATTCCGCCTTCAAGGGCAAGAAATCGCCTTTGCTCGCCAAGACCGAGGACGGGAAGAAGGGGGACGAGGCCAAGGATGACACCAAGAAGGAGGACAAGGCCCGGCCCGCCGGGGTATTGGAGCGCTCGCCCGACTCGGCGCGCCTGATCCTGGTGGCCTCCAACGTCCTGTTCACGGACACCGCCGAGGCCCTCATCGGCGAGGCCCTGGGCACCCGCTACCTCAAGCCCGCCCTGTTCGCCCAGAACCTGGTGGACTGGTCCCTGGAGGATCAGGGCCTGCTCGCCCTGCGCGGCCGCGACCGCAGCCGCTTCGCCCGCACCCTGAGGCCCATGGACCGCTCCACCCAGGCATTCTGGGAATACCTCGACTACGGCCTGGCCCTGGCCGGTCTGCTGGGCCTCTGGTGGCTCGACCGGCGCCGCAGGAACAAGACCCGGGCCCGCTATGCGGCGATTCTGAAGGAGGTGTGAGATGAAACGTTGGATCCCCCTGTTGTCCGTTCTGCTCGCCGTGCAACTGGGCCTGGCCCTGTGGCTCGCCCAGCGCGGCGATCCCCTGGCCGCGGCCCGCCCCGACACCCCCCTGGTCCGGGCCGACGCCACCCGGGCCGACCGTCTGGTGATCGCCGACAAGGATGGCGAGGTGGAGGTGCGCGCCAAGGACGGCCGCTGGACCCTGCCGGGCCATTTCGACGCCCCGGTGAAGAAATCCCGCGTCGAGGACCTGCTGAAGCGTCTCGCCACCGTCCGCCTGGGCTATCCGGTGGCCACCAGCGCCGAGGCGCGCAAGCGCTTCGAGGTGGCCGAAGACGCCTTCGCGCGCAAGGTGGAGCTCTACCAGGGCGACAAGCTCCTGGCCCGCCTGTGGCTGGGCACCTCCTCCGGGGTGCGTAGGACCTATGTGCGCCCCGACGGGGAGAAGGCCGTCTACCTGGTGGACCTGGAGTCCTGGGACTTCCCCGCCCGGCCCACAGGCTGGCTGGATCAGGACCTGGTGCATAAGGACCTCGATGGATTGCAGGCCATCGGCCTGGACTACGGTCTGAGACTGGTGGCCGAGAAGGAGAAGGACGCCACCAAGTGGCGGGCGGAGGGCCTGAAGCCTGGAGCGAAACTCAAGAAGGGCGCGGCGGCCTCCCTGGTGAACGCCCTCGAGGGCCTGCGGGTGGACGGCATCCTGGGCACCCAGGCCAAGCCCGAGTGGGGTCAGGACGCGCCTCTGCGCACCCTGGTCCTGAAGGCCAAGGGCGGCGAGTCCACCTGGGTCTTCTCGAAGGAGAAGGGCGAGAAGGAGGCCTATGTCCTCAAAACCTCCGGAAGGCCCTGGTACTTCCACCTGGAGACCTGGAACGCCAAGCCGGTCATCAACGCCGCGACCCCAGAGGCCTTGGTGGCACCGTCGGAGGACAAGACGACAGCCGGGACCGCCAAGAGCGGTAGAGACGAGGACGCCGATACCGGGGAACCAAAGAAAATTGACCGGACGAAAACCGTCGATAAAACAGCCGGGTGACCCGGATTCGGGGGCGCTCACGCCCCCTTTTCCCCCGCGCTACGGCGTCGCCAAGCGCGTCGGTTATTGAGTTATTGAAAAAGTGAAGGGGGCGTCCGCTCGGAAAACGTCGAGGGCAGAAAACACGCCGTCAGACCTACAGGGATGACGGCATTTTCTCAAGAGACCGGGCAGCGGAAGATCGGAGACGCCACCCTGTCGCCTGCCCCGGAAGGGACCGTGCCTCACTCTGGACGATTCGGGCAATCCGGTTTGACGCAACGCCCATAGATGATCAGGGAATGATCCTCGATCTCGAAGCCGTGTTCCTCGGCGATGGCATGCTGATGACGTTCGATGGTCTCGTCCACAAATTCCTCGACCCTGCCGCACTGCTGACACACGATGTGGTCGTGATGGGAGCCGCGGTTGAGCTCGAAGATCGCCTGACCACC
>RFHJ01000196.1 GCA_003696905.1 Gammaproteobacteria bacterium
GATCGCTATAAGCGATTGATTTTGAAGCCAGCCGCAAACCGCGTTTGCGGCGCAGCGTACCCTGATAAAGCCAGGGATGGCTTTTATCAGGGTTTCCTTAAGGAAGGTCTGAAAAATTCAGACCTTCCGCGGGGCTCAGGGAAGGGCCACCAAAATCGATCGCTGTAAGCGATTGATTTTGGTGCCAGCCGCAAACCGCGTTTGTGAGGCAGCGTATCCTGATAAAGCCAGGGATGGCTTTTATCAGGGTTTCCTTAAAGATGTCCGGTGGTACGCCGATAGCCCGGGAAATTGGAGCTGGAGATTAGAGATGGGTCGTTTTGAATGCCGAATTTTGTTTTCATTCCTGCTCATCGTTTCGCTTGTCGGCGGGGCGTCCGCCGACAAGCTAAAGGTGGGCAAGGACTTCATCCCCTTGACAAAGGACAAACCGTACATCTACGTGATCCATGAGGGACGGTCGATTCGGGTGCAACGAGTGCAGGATCCGGACTACCAACTCAAGGGCTACTTTGCTCGCACGGCACGCAAGTGTCCGCCTTTCTGTCTGCAGCCCATATCACCTGCGCCCGGTATCCGTACCATTGGCGAGGTGGAAATGTTCGACTTCATGGAGACGGAACTGCGTGACGGCACCGGCCTATTGATAGATGCGCGCACACCGGCATGGCACAAGAAGGGAACCATCCCCGGTTCGATCAATATTCCCTTTACGCATCTGACCAAGACCGACGAAGACCCGGAGGTGCTCGATGCCTTCAAGCTCTTCGGGGTTCGGCCACGTGAGGAACCGGGGCTGATCGATGAATGGCTGGAGAAGCTCGGCTGGAGCGATAATCCCTATGTCACGGAGAAGTGGGACTTTTCCAAGGCGAAGAATCTGGTGCTCTGGTGCAATGGTCCCGAATGTGGTCAGTCTCCGCGGGCCATTCGGGGCCTGCTGAAGCTGGGGTATCCAGCCGACAAGATCCGTTATTACCGCGGAGGCATGCAGATCTGGCAGCTGTGGGGATTGACGACGGTGGTCCCCGGGGAATAGAGAAGGGAAGGTGCCTGCGAAGGCGAGCGAGGTTTGATGGTGGATGATGCAGCAGAAGTGCGTTTCGAGGGTCTCAAGGTACTGGTAATAGACGACAGCAAGACCATTCGGCGAACTGCGGAGACGTTGCTCGCGAAGGCGGGGTGCGAGGTGCTCACCGCGACCGACGGCTTCGAGGCTCTGTCGGTGATCGCCGACAACCGGCCCGACCTGATATTTGTCGACATCATGATGCCAAGGCTGGATGGCTATCAGACCTGCGCCCTGATCAAGCACAACAAAATGTTTCGCGATGTGCCGGTCATCATGCTGTCGAGCAAGGATGGGCTTTTTGATCGGGCTCGGGGCCGTATCGTCGGTTCCGACCAATACCTGACCAAACCCTTTTCCCGTGACGAACTGCTCGATGCGGTTCGCTCTCATGCAAATAGGGTGGCGTGAAATCATGGCAAAAGTGCTGGTGGTGGACGATTCTCCGACAGAGTTGCACATACTGACCCGATACCTGGAGGAAGGGGGGCATCAGACGCTGACTGCCGCCGATGGAAAAGAGGGGGTGGAAGTGGCGCGCAGTGAACAGCCCGACCTGATCCTGATGGATGTGGTAATGCCTGGGCTCAATGGGTTTCAGGCGACACGGAAGATCAGTCGCGATCCGACTACTCGGAGTATTCCCGTGGTAATGATCACTACCAAGGACCAGGACACGGATCGCGAATGGGGATTGCGGCAAGGGGCTCGTGCCTATCTGGTGAAACCGGTTACCGAGGCCGAATTGCTCTGCACCGTGGAAGAGGTGCTTGGCTGACGCCATGTCCAGTCCCCAGGAAACACCCAGCGCGGCCGACCTGATGAGGATCCTGGCGGAGATGGAGCAACAGGCGCCGTCCGGCGACCCCGGTATGCTGCTGAGAGACGAGGGCAACCGGCTTTGGGATGGGCTGGCTTACAGCATAGCAGGCGTACGGGTGGTCACCGCCATGGGTGAAGTACGTGAGATGTTGCCCTATCCCGACCGGCTGACGCGGGTCCCTGGCGTGCAGGGGTGGATGCGGGGGCTTGCCAATATTCGCGGAAACCTGTTGCCGGTAGTGGATTTGCAGCTTTTCCTGGGCGCCAAGGGCGTGGTGCCCGGAAAGGCGGCGAGAATGCTGATCATCCGCATGCGCGGCATCGAGTGCGGCATACTGGTGCCCGCCGTCCATGGCATGCGCCATTTCGAGGAGGCGCAGCGTTTGCCCAATGCGCGCATGAAGGGAATGTTGGGACGTTACGTGTTCGATGCCTTCTCGGAAGGAAGTGGCATATGGCCTGTTTTCAGTATTTCCGCGCTGACTGCAGATCCAATGTTCCGTTCTGCGACGGTATGACCGAATGACGATGCATTGACCGGGCGGCTCTCGCCAGGTCAAGACGATTGCAAGAGATCTCGAAACCAATGAAGACCCGATCGAAAACCACCGGAAGAACAGAGAAGAGCGTCACCTTGCTCGCCGTGGCGTTGTTGCTGGCCATTGTCGCCACCCTGACAGCCTTCGTCTTCACGCAGCGGCACGGAGAGTATCAGGAGCAATACCTGCTGCGATCGGCCGAGCAGCAGGTGTTGGGGCAAAAGATCGCAAAGTTCTCGCTGGAGGCGATGAGCGGAAACGAGGCGTCGTTCGATGCCTTGGGCCGTACCCGAGATCGCTTCTCGCAATTGATGAAGGAACTCAAGCGTGGCGTGCCGGAAATTGGACTGCCACCGTCGCCACCGCAAGTAAACGAGGCGCTGAGGCAGGTCGAGAATACCTGGCTGGAGCTGCGGTCTTACGCCGACGAAATATTGCGCAACAAGGAAATCATCCTTTCGATCGGAGAATTGGCGGGCAGGATCAACGAGCTGGTGCCGCAACTCCAGGAGACCTCGGACCAGGTGGTCAGGCAGCTGGTCCGAGCGAAGGCATCTCCTCGCCAGGTCTATGTGGCAACTCGCCAACTGATGCTGGTGCAGCGAATCGACAACAATGTCGGCAAGGTGCTGGCCGGCGGTGCCGAGACGGCTGCCGCCATCGATCAGTTTGCGCAGGATGCCGATCTGTTCGGGCGAGTACTCGACGGCATGTTGAAGGGCGATGAACGTCTCGATATCGCCAAGGTCAGCGATCCCGACGGGCGCAGTGCCCTGAAACAGGTGGTGTTGCTGTTCGCCACCCTGAACGACGATGC
>RFHJ01000197.1 GCA_003696905.1 Gammaproteobacteria bacterium
ATCGCGCGCCAGCAGGCAGTACGCGGCGAGGTTCACCGACTGCACGACGGCGACTGGCTCGACTGGCTGGCGAAGGAACTGCCGCGCCGCGGGGTGAAGACCCTGCTTGCCGGCAGCGGACCGATCGGTGCCCGACTGCAGCAACGGCTCGGCGGGGTATTGACCCTGCACGCCTATGACCGGCCGATCGAGGCATGGAAGGAACTCCTGTTCCAGCAAGTGGACGCGGCCATTACCGGCTGTCTGGGAGCGGTGGCCGAGACCGGCAGCCTGATCCTGTGGCCCGATCGCGAAGCGCCCAGGCTGATATCGCTGGTCCCTCCGCTGCACATCGTGCTGCTGGAGGCCGATGCCATTCACCCGACCCTGTCGGACGCGATGGCGGCCCAGCACTGGGCGGGGAAGATGCCCACCAATGCCCTGCTGATCTCCGGCCCCTCGAAGACTGCCGATATCGAGCAGACCCTCGCCTACGGCATCCATGGGCCGAAGGCGCTGGTGACGTTGATCCTGGGGTAAGGGGGATAGCGATACCACGCTGTCGCGGCTCAAGCCCCTCCCACACAGACCTCGGGGGAGGGTCTGCAGACCCGGCAGCGCCTATCTCCGATTCAACGCCACATGCTTGGCCCGGATGAATTCGCTGTGCGGCACATGGAGGAGATCCGCCAGGCGGCGGATGAGATGTTCCTCGTAGTGATGCAGCTGCTCGTCCGCGAAGGCGATCTGCCACAGCCCTACCATGACGCGGAACTTGGCCGCCGAATCGAGGCGCCGGTTCAACAGATCCAGCTCCCGATCCAGTGAAATGCCCTCTTCGGCGACATCCTCGGCCGCCTCGACCAGCTCGGCCAGTGCGGTCTCGTCCAGCTGGAACTCGGTCGCGAGTACCTGACGTAATCTCTCCAATTCGGCGGGTTCGAGCTGGTGATCGGCCATTGCCACCTGAAACAGCAGCACCGCCGAGGCGAGCTGGAGTGCGCGCTCGTCGGGTGGGCCTTGCGCGGGCTGGTCGCCACCGAACAACCGCGCGAGCCGATCGAACAGACTCATTCAGGCAGGTCGTTGTGCGAGCCGTCGCAATAGGGCGGGTTCCTGGTGTGCTTGCAGCAACACAGTCCTCGCTTGCCACCCTGGTCTTCGACGAATTGCACCGGCTGAATACCGGTGCCCTCGTGTGATCCGTCACAGAAGGGTTGATTTCTGGAGCGTCCGCAGGCACACCACCAGTATTCCTTGCCTTCCTCCAGTTCGACGACACAAGGGCCACGTTTCGCTACGACGGGTTCACTCATGAGCAACTCCTCCTGTTCTCGAATTCCATTTGACATCGCTCAATGCCGAGCCCCCCGATTTGGGCTAGGCTGCGACTACGATTCACACGGGAGAAGCATAATGGAACTGTGGTCAGAACTCTTGAGTGATTGGACCGGCATCCTTTCCTTCGGAGTCATTCTCTTTGTGATCGGAATGGCGATTTTCTACCTGGTCTATTTCCTGACCAAGTCGCACGATCCGAACGAGTAGAATCCGCGAGTAGACGTCGTGGCGGCCGCCCTGGCTTCCCCAGGACAGCGGCGGGCGATTACGGCGATCACTCGTGGTGGACATCCCCGATCGGTGCCTGCAGCGCATCTGCCACCAGGGCTGGCACATTGCCGCCGGTCAGTGATTCGAGAAAGGCGACGAGGGCGTCGATCTCGTCTTCACCCAGACCCAACGGACGGATGCGCGGATCCAGCAAGGGGTTGGGGACGCCACCGCGGTTGTAGAATTCCACCACCTCCCGGAGGGTGGGGATCGACCCGTCGTGCATATAGGGTGCCGTGAGGGCCACGTTGCGCAGGCTCGGCGTCTTGAACTTCCAGCGATCCGCAGGATTCTCGGTGATCTCGTAGCGCCCCAGATCCGCGGCAACGGGCTGCCCTACCCGTTCGATCACCTCCATCGGAACCTCGACGAACACCCCGGGCGCCAGCTGAACCCGCTCGCTGCGCCTGTGCGACGGAACCGAGGCCAGATATCCTACCCCGGTGTTGTGCAGCTGCTGGTCGGTGAACAGGGCATGGTCCTGCTCCAGCAGATGGCATTGGGCGCAGCCGGCCTTGCCGGTGAACAGCTCGACCCCCCGCTTGACCCGTTCGTCGACCGCCCCGTCCTGACCACCGAAGTACCAGCGGTCGAATGGAGAGTCCGCCGCGTTCAAGGTCATCTCGTAGGCGGCCAGGGCCTCCCCGAGATTGAGCATGTTCGGCGCCTCGCCATCAAACGCCTTCTCGAACAGGCCCCGATAGTCGGGCAGGCCGTGCAACTTGTCGAGGATGAAGCCCACCGAGGGGTTGCCCATCTCGTTCCTTGCCAGAAGAGGGCCCCAGATCTGCTGCGAGAGCCGGTTCTCCCGTCCGTCGTGGAACAGCAGTTCATTGTAGGCGGCGTTGAGCACCGTAGGTGCATTACGGCGCACCGTGCGCCCCTCGATCCCCACTGCCGTCGCCAACTCGTTGCTGGTGAACCCCTGCTCCGGGACATGACACATGGCGCAGGAGATGGTGTTGTTCAGCGAAAGACGGCGATCGAAGAACAGCTTGCGACCCAGGGCCACGCTGGCCGGACTCAGACGGACCTTTTCCCGTCCGGGCAGAGCGGGCAGGCCCAGCGGAGGTCGGCGCGCGAACTGCAGTAGATCGACCGCATGCCCCTGCCGCTTGTGCAGGGCACGGGAATGGGTCCGGTACGCCTTGGTCTCGTAACCCGCCTTGGCGTCGCCCGGGCCGAGCGCGACCTGCGCCAAGGCCCCACCGCGCTCGCTCGAGGCATCCGCCTGCCCCTCTTCGCGCATCAGCGTCTGCAGGTCCGCCAGAATCAGGTCAGTGTGCAGAAAGGAGGTGCTGTAGATGTTGCGAATCCGCTTCTGTGGATCGATGAGAAAAACCCGAAGCACGTGCGAGATGTCACCACCGTTCCGGCCCGGCGCGCTCAGGGATCGCTGCAGCTCCTGTCCATAGGCCGACAACAGGGGGGCCAGTGCCGCCTCACCGCTCGTGGTGACGAAGCGCCATGCCCCCTTGGTCGTCCCCATGCCGGCCACATGATGGTGGTGCGCTCCCCCCTTGTCCATGCCACCCATGGACATGTTGGCCATGCTGGCGGCATAGGCGCGCAATGCCTCGGGCGTATCACGTTCCGGGTCGAAGCTCAGACTCACCAACCGTAGATTACGGGCCAGTTCCGGGTCCTTCGCCATGCGCGCCTGCAACTGGTGAAACACGAACATCGACAAGGGACAGCCGTTGACGTCGTCGCAATGGCTGTAGAAGAAAGTGAGCAGGGCATAGCGATCACCCAGTACCTGTTGGAGGGATACCGTCTTACCGCTTTCGGCGTCGATCACCTCCCCGTCGGCCGCCGGCTTGATGGGTGGCAGCCGGTAGGTGCCCGGCTTGGGGGTCGGGTATGGCAGGGCCCCATAGCCCGGCGCGAGAGGTTCCAGCGCCAACGCCGCAAGGGGCAGCGTGGCCAGCAGCAACAAGACGATGCGTTTCATGACCTCGCTCCCCACAAGCGGCCGATGGCACCGGGCCTCTCCACGTCACTCCGCGATCGATGCGAGCTTCTCGCCAGCGCCGTCGGGCTCCGCCTTGGCATAGAGCGAATAGGCACCGAAGCGCATCTGGTGGGGACGCCCCAGCTTGGCCGCAGTGAAATCGATGGCGAACTTGGGCACCAGCTCGCGCCCGTTCCACTCGAAGGCCTTGAAGAACTGCTCGTTGTCCTCGCCCTTCTTGTCCCAGTTGGCCAACAATGAAGAGGTGTAATAGATCCGCTTGCCGTCCCAACTCTCGGAGGCCATGTTCACCTGCCGTCCAATCGGCCTTTCGTAGATCTGCTTCGGGTGCATGGGGTCTGACAGGTCGAACAGCCGCGTCTTGCCGTCCATGAAGGTGTTCACCCAGAGTACCGAGTCATCGGCCGCAATGGAGATGTCCACCGGCAACGGCACCTTCGAGGGATCGCCGATGTCGGCCACCGCCTTGGCCTGCCACTCTCCCTGATCGTCCTCGTAGATCAGCCATATCTTGGAGGTCAGCGCCGTGGTGGTGACACACCAGTTGTGGTTCGGCTGCCAGGCACAACGGATCTCCAACGGCGCCCCGGGGACATCGAGCACCTTCTTCGGCTTGCGGGTATGCAGGTTCCACACGACCACGGTGTTGCCAAAACGCTTCATGGCCTCCTTGTCCTTGAGCATCTTGCCAAAGTCCATCATGTAGTTGGACCAACCGGTAAAGGAGGAGGTGATCATCACGTTGCGCCGGGGCAAGACCCGCACGTCATACCCATACCCATCGGCATACTTGCCCGTTTTTTTCGCACCGCGCAGATCCTCGTCGGTGGGCATCCAGTGGGTGGCAACATAGTCGCCCTCGTTGGTGTATTCCACCAGGGCAGTCCGACCACCGTGATCACGATTGTTGGACAGCCCGGTGATCATCATGCGCCCTGGCAGCGCATAGGTGGTGTGCGGTCCGACCACCCCGCCACTCTTGGCCACGAAATCGTCGATCACCTTCACCAGTTTGGGATGGGCCGGATCGGTATGGACATCGAAGATGAAGAGTTTGCTGGTATCGAGCCCCCCGGCCCAGAGGAAGCGCCGATCATCGGTGAAACCGGAGTGATGGGCCTCGTTACGTCCGCCGACCGACAGGGTGTCGACCACCTTGCCGTAATTGGCCGACTTGGGATTCACATCGATGGTCACCAGCTTGTCCTGTCCATCACCCAGGCCCTCGACGCCCAGGGTCCAGACATAGACGAAATCCTCTTGCCCCACGATCTTCGCCATGTACGGCGACTGGCAGGTCTCGTCGGCCAGCGCGGCTGGTGCCCACATCCCCCCGCCAGCGGTCAAGACCAGGGCGAGGGCACCCACCGACACATTTCTGCATAGCTTGTTCATGCTGCATCTCCTCTATCGATCCTCATGGTGGTCAGGCCGAATTGTGTTTTCGCTCGAATGGCCTATGCTGAGAGTAGAATGAATGTTCATTTTGTCAAGGGTCGGGACAGAAAAGCCGCACGGCATCATCTGACTCGCATGGGAGTAGACTCGACTTTTCAGCGCGTTACGATTTCGGTTGACGGATCCCTGAGCAACGAGGCCGAGGGCCATGAGCCCACCGACCTGGAACGAAAAAAACGATACGGAGCGAGAGGAGACATCGCGTGCCCTACCTGACCCGTGACGAACCCGTCGACGAATCCATCGGCTGCCGCATCCTGACCGCCGCCCTGCAGCTCTTCGTGGAACGCGGCTATCACAACGTCTCGATCCACGACGTTCAGAAACGGGCCGGCGTGAGCATCGGCTCCATCTACAATCATTACGGAGGAAAGGAAGGCGTTGCAAAGGGCCTGTACCGGCACCTGCTCACCGAATTGGAAGCGGTCATCGACAACGTCATCGCTGGGACACCGTCGCCCCAGGCACAGTGCGAGCGGGTGATCCGGCAACTGCTCGACTTTACCGAATCACGCCGCGACATCATGGCCTTCATTTTTGCCACCCGGCACCGCGAATTCCTGCCCGGGGAACCTCCCATCTGTAATTCCGCGCCCTTCATGCGCCTGCGTGATATCGTCAGACACGGCATCGAACAGGGCACTTTTCGTGCCATGGACCCCTGGGTAGGCGCATCGGCAGTGTTCGGCGGCACTATCCGGCTGATTCAACTACGCCTGGATGGCATGGTGACACAACCCTTGCCGGAACTCGCGGATGAACTGATCGTGACTACCTGGCGCGGTGTCTTGCCTGGCGAGATCACTACCAGCGCGAGAGAGGCGTGAATCCCACCCAATGGCCCCTGGGAAACCCTGAGAAAGGCTGTCCTCGACCTTAGCGAGGTACGCTGCGCCGCAAACGCGGTTTGCGGCTGGCTTCAAAATCAATCGCTTATAGCGATCGATTTTGGCGGCTCTTCCCTGAGCCGCGGAAGGTCTGA
>RFHJ01000198.1 GCA_003696905.1 Gammaproteobacteria bacterium
ACGCGGTCACCGGCGAGGGCAGCCTGCAAGAGATCATCGACTTCGTGAAGGCATGAACATGGACGACTATCTGGTATTCCAACTCCACGCCCCGCTGGCGGCCTGGGGTGGGCAGGCCGTGGGGCAGGAGCGACCCAGTGACGATCATCCCGGCCGTTCCGCACTACTCGGCCTGCTGGCCGCGGCGCTCGGCATTACGCGAGAGCAGGAACAGGCGCACGAACGCCTGCGGGATGCCTGCCACTTCGGCGTCAAGGTGTTCTCCCCGGGACTGGCCCTGCGCGATTTCCATACCATCCAGGTGCCACCCGAAGCACGCGGGCAAGGACATCTGCAAACCCGCCGCGATGAGTTGCGTGAACCCAAGCTCGGTACCATGCTCTCCTTTCGCAGCTACCGGCAGGATGCCCTCTGTCTGGCCGCTGTGCTCAGCAGCAATGCCGACTACAGCGCTGAGCGCCTGGCAGGCGCCTTGCTGGAGCCCGTGTTTCCGCTCTATCTGGGCCGCAAATCCTGCCCGCCCGCTGCGCCATTGAACCCCGAACTCATCCCCGCAACCGATCTGCGCGCGGCATTGGACCGCTATTGCATCGACCCGACACTGGCCCGCCTGCAAACGGGAGCGCCACGCTACTACTGGGAGGAAGGCATGAATTCCGGCATGCGCCACGACTACCGTGCGCCGCGCCACGACCAGCCCCTCAGCCGTCGCCGCTGGCAGTTCGCGCCACGGGACGAATATGTCTTCCTGGGAGGTGAATGATGTACCTGAGCCGCATCCGCTTCACGCCTGAAGGCATCCGCGCCCAATGTCGCAGTGGCGTGGTTGCCAACCCGTTCCGCGAGCACCAGATGATCTGGAATCTCTTCGAGAACACACCGGATCAGCGGCGCGACTTTCTCTACCGGCGGGAAGACCAGCCCGGCAAGCCACCGTTCTACTACCTGCTCTCCGCGCGCCGGCCCGAGGCAAGGAACGACCTGCTGATGGTCGAAACAAAAGTCTTCGAACCGAGCCTAGAGGCCGGAGACCGCCTGCGGTTCGAGCTGCGTGCCAATGCGGTGATCACCCGCAAGGCGGGCGATAACAGCAAGCGGCGGATCCGCCGCGACATCATCGAGGCCAGGGTGGACCAGTACAAGGTCCGTTATCCCGAGCCGGCGGACCGGCCGCCGTCATCCGTGATTCATCAGGAAGCCGCCGAGGAATGGATGCAGCGCCAGGGCGAGCAACACGGCTTCGAGGTTTCCGAACTGCTCGTGGCCCATCACCGCTACCACAAGGTCAGAAAACCGGGCGACGACAATCTGCGTCAATTCACCAGTATCGATGTTTTCGGGTCATTGACTGTGACAGATGCAGAGCGATTCGCGGAGCAACTAATGAAGGGCTTTGGCCGCGCCAAGGCCTTCGGCTGCGGGTTGATGCTGGTGCGACGGGCCTGATTTGACGTGTTACGTATCGCGTACTACCTTTATCGATGATCAAGAGTTTCCGCGACAAGGCAACCGCCGTGATCTTTGAGGGCCGACGAACCAGGAAGCTCCCGCCCAGATCCAGCCGCGGGCGCTCGACAAGCTGCGCTTGCTGGACGCGGCCATCGATCTAGAAGACCTCAAGGTTCCGCCCGGCAACCACCTGGAACCGTTGCGGGGCAACCGGGCAGGACAGTGGAGCATCCGCATCAACGATCAATGGCGGATCTGCTTCCGCTGGGACCGAGGCCATGCCTTTGACGTGGAGATCGCCGACCATCACTGAGGAGCATCATGGACAAGCCGGACAGTGATGAACTGCTGCCGCTGAGCACGCCCGGCGAGATTCTGCGCCGCTAGTTCATGGAACCGTTGGGGCTGTCGGCCAACGCTCTGGCGCGCGCCCTGCACGTCCCGCCCAACCGCATCAGTACCATCCTGCAGGGACGGCGGGCCATCACTGCCGATACCGCGCTGCGGCTGGCGCGCTATTTCGGCACCAGCGAAGCGTTCTGGCTCAATCTGCAAACCGATTATGACCTGCTGCTGGCCCGACGGGAAAAGGGAGACGCGATCCGTCGCGAGGTCAAGCCACGTGCCGCATGAACCCTCCCTGGCTACCGCTCAAGCCCCTGGCGATGAAGGAAAGGATCTCCATGATCTTTATCAGTTATGGACAGATCGACGTGGTGGACGGCGCCTTCGTCGTCATCGACAAGAACGGCGTGCGTGAACACATCCCGGTGGGATCGGTTGCCTGCATCATGCTCGAGCCGGGCACCCGCGTCTCTCACGCCGCCGCCAAGCTCGCCGCCCACGTCGGCACCCTGCTGGTATGGGTCGGCGAGGCCGGCTCAGGCTCTACGCTTCGGGACAACCCGGTGGCGCCCGCTCCGATCGGCTGCTCTACCAGGCCAGGCTTGCCTTGGACGAAAACCTACGGCTGAAGGTGGTGCGCAAGATGTATGAAATGCGCTTCGACGAACCGCCGCCATCACGGCGCAGCGTGGACCAATTACGCGGTATCGAAGGGGCCCGGGTGCGCAAGGCCTATGAACTGTTGGCAAAGAAGTACGGCGTCAAATGGCATGGACGTCGTTACGATCCGACCGAATGGGATGCCAGCGACACCGCCAACCGCTGCATCAGCGCCGCCACCGCCTGTCTCTATGGGATCACCGAGGCCGCTATCCTGGCCGCCGGTTACGCCCCCGCGGTCGGCTTCATTCACACCGGCAAGCCACTTTCATTCGTTTACGATATCGCGGACATCTACAAATTCGATACC
>RFHJ01000199.1 GCA_003696905.1 Gammaproteobacteria bacterium
CCGTCGCCACCGCCACCCGGCGGGATCTGGATCCACGCCGTATCGGTGGGAGAGGTGCAGGCCATCGCGCCTTTGGTCCATCTCCTGCTGGATGAGCATTCGAACCTGCCGATCACCGTGACGACCACCACACCCACCGGCTCGGAGCAGGTCCGCCGCTCGTTCGGTGATCGGGTTTGGCACAGCTACATGCCACTGGACCTGCCTGCCTTCCTCGATCGGTTTCTGGGACGGGTGCGACCACGCCATCTGTTGATGGTGGAGACCGAGGTCTGGCCCAACCTGTTGCGCGTCTGTCGCCGACACGGCGTCGAGACCCTGCTGGCGAATGCGCGGCTCTCGGAGCGATCCTTGCGGGGCTATTGCCGTTTCGGTGCCTTTGCGCGTCGGGTATTCGGGAGTATCGATCGGGTTGCGGCCCAGAGCGTGGCGGATGCGGCACGTTTCGTACAGCTGGGCGTGCGGCGTGAGCGTATCGAGGTGACTGGCAGCATCAAGTTCGACAAGAGTATTCCTGCCAGCGTCGTCGAGCAGGTGGAGGTGATGCGGCGCAACTGGTCCGAGCGACCGGTGTGGGTGGCAGCGAGCACCCACGAGGGGGAAGAGGAGATCATGCTGGCGGCCCATGCCCGCCTGTTGAAGCGGTTGCCGAGGGCCCTGCTGATCCTGGTGCCCCGGCATCCGGAGCGATTCGACCGGGTCGCCACGGCGATCATTCGAGCGGGTTTCGAACCGGTGCGGCGGTCCGCGGGGCGCCTGCCCGCTGCGGAGGATCCGGTCTACCTGGCCGATACCATGGGAGAACTGCCAGTGCTGTTGGGTGCCGCCGGGGCGGCCTTCATCGGTGGCAGCCTGGCCCGTGTGGGGGGGCACAACATGCTGGAGGCCGCGGCCCAAGGGGTGCCGGTCTGTTTCGGTCCCCATACGTTCAACTTTGCCTTCATCGGCCAGATGTTGCTGGATGCCGGCGCCGCCCGTCGGGTGAGCGATGCCAGCGAGCTGGCATCCGTAATGGCGGATTGGCTCGGTGATGCCAGTGCACGCAGCGAGGCAGGGGAGGCGGGCCGCCGGATCGTCGAGCGTAACCGGGGCGCGTTGCGGCGCTTGTACGGGATGCTGGAACAGCGGCTTTGACCGTCGATCGTCCGCCCTGAAGGCCCTTCCACAAGGCGATTGTTGGCCGGCTCTGCCGCAGGAGGGGCCTCAGCCCCGACAGAAAAGGGCGCCGAGCCAGGAATCCCTACAGTGTATGACTGCCACCGGGTCGGTTGTGGGAGGGGCTTGAGCCCCGACAGGATCAATAGGTCGCCATCTGCGGGTCGAGTTCGCGCGCCCAGGCCTCGACCCCACCCGCAAGGTTGATCACATTGGAGAAGCCCAGATGCTCGAGATACATGGCCACCTGGCGGCTGCGGATACCGTGATGGCAGATCACCACGACCTCCTGATTGGGATCGGCCCGCTGGGCCCAGGCGGGGATCTGTTGCATGGGGACCAGTTGCGAGTCGGCCAGGTGGCAGATCTCGAACTCCCAGGGCTCGCGCACGTCCAGCAGCAGCGGCCGATGCGCCTTCAGCCACTCGGCCAGCTCGCGGGGACTCAGATTGCGCACCGCCTCAGAAGGTGAAGTGGTCGGGTTCCGGTGCGTTTTTCAGGGGCGGCAGGAGGGTTTCGCACAGGCCCTTGCGCAAAAGTGTGCCGTCTTCGGCCCGGGTGACCAGGGTGGCGCACATCACCGGTGGTTCGCCCTTGATCTGGAACATCCGCCCGTTCGGTGCCAGCAGGCGTTCCAGCTTCTCGCTCGGTTGGGGTAGCGAGCCGGTCACCGCGATCACGTCGAAGCTGCCGTCCTCGAGCTCTGCCTCGAAGATGTCGCCTGCCACCAGGTTGGCCTCCAGCCCCAGGGCGGCCAGCTTTTCGGCGGCTCGCGCGCTTTGCTCGGGATCGATTTCGTAACTGGTCACCTGTCCACCAAGATGAACCAGGCAGGCGGTGACGAAACCGCTGCCGGTACCGACCTCGAGGACCCGTTCACCCGGCTTCACCTCCAGGGCCTGCAGCATGATCCCCTCTTGCAGTGGCTTCATCATCACCTCGCCATTGGGCAATGGCAGCTGGGTGTCGGCAAAGGCCAGGGGGCGTTGGGCCTCGTCCACGAAATGCTCCCGGGGGATGGCCTTGAAGGCGCCAAGCACCCTCTCGTCGATGATCTCGCAGGGACGGATCTGTTGTTCGACCATGTTGAAACGGGCCTTGTCGGTATCGGGCGCTAGCATGCCAAATCTCCATGGAGTCGGATAAAACCGGCGATAGCCTACGGGCTAAGTCGATTGCGAGCAAGGTGGGCGTTGCGGCAAAAAACCGAGTAAGATTCTCGGAAAACCGGCCAGGGGCGCCCTTCGCGGAGATCGTGACGGGCTGAGAGGTACCCTCGGAACCTTATCCAGCCAACACTGGCGTAGGGGTAAGGCGGACCGAATGTCGAGTGGACATCCGCAGCCGGCGAACGCCTTGGCAGGGACGGCAAGGCCGGGGGTGGAAACGACCGCCGTGCCGCGACAGGATGTCGCGTCAGATTACCCAGCTAGGGGCGCCCATAGTGGCTGAGAAGTACCCTGAGAACCTGATCCAGTTAATACTGGCGGAGGGAAGCTGAGCCGGAAACGTCCACCCCCACGGGCCGTTTCTCTCCCTCCCCATCGACGACGAGAGAAATCCATGAGCGCCATCCCAGAAGACTTCATCAAGAAGACTGCCGAGCTCTCGGAGGAGGTCACCCGGCCCTTCCCCAATTCGCGCAAGATCTACGTGCAGGGCTCGCGTCCCGACATCCGTGTGCCCATGCGCGAGATCAGCCAGTCGCCCACACCGGCCAGCTTCGGCGCCGAAGAGAACCCGCCGATCCCGGTCTACGATACCTCCGGCCCCTTCACCGACCCCGACGTGAAGGTGGATTTGCGCCGTGGCATGCCCGATGTGCGTAGCCAATGGATTCTCGATCGCGGCGACACCGAACAGCTCGATGGTCCGAGTTCCGAATATGGTCGACAGCGTCAGGAAGACCCCGAACTGGCCCATCTGCGCTTCGAACACATCCGGCCACCGCGTCGCGCCAGGCCGGGGTGCAATGTCACCCAGATGCACTATGCGCGCCAGGGCATCGTCACCCCCGAGATGGAGTTCGTGGCGATCCGCGAGAATCAGCGCCTGGACGAGCTGCGCCGCGACCCACGCTACGCCAAGCTGCTGCGCCAGCACCCGGGGCATCCCTGGGGAGCGAATCTGCCCGAGGAGATCACCCCCGAGTTCGTGCGCGCCGAGGTGGCGGCGGGCCGAGCGATCATCCCGGCCAACATCAACCACCCGGAGCTGGAGCCGATGATCATCGGCCGCAATTTCCGGGTGAAGATCAATACCAACATCGGCAACTCTGCGGTCACCTCCTCGATCGAGGAGGAGGTGGAGAAGATGGCCTGGTCGGCGCGCTGGGGTGGCGACACCCTGATGGACCTGTCGACGGGAAAGAATATCCACGAGACGCGGGAGTGGATCCTGCGCAACGCACCCATGCCCATCGGTACCGTACCCATCTACCAGGCGCTCGAAAAGGTGGACGGCAAGGCCGAAGAACTGACCTGGGAGATCTTCCGCGATACCCTGATCGAACAGGCCGAGCAGGGCGTCGACTACTTCACCATCCACGCCGGCGTCCTGTTGCGCTATGTGCCACTGACCGCCGAGCGGGTCACCGGCATCGTCTCGCGTGGGGGGTCCATCATGGCCAAGTGGTGCCTGGCCCACCACCAGGAAAACTTCCTCTACACCCATTTCGAAGAGATCTGCGAGATCATGAAGGCCTATGACGTCTCCTTCAGCCTGGGAGACGGCCTGCGACCGGGCTCGATCGCCGATGCGAACGATGCTGCCCAGTTCGGCGAGCTGGAGACCCTGGGCGAGCTGACCCGGATCGCCTGGGAGCATGACGTGCAGGTGATGATCGAGGGCCCGGGGCATGTGCCTCTGCAGATGGTCAAGGAGAACGTCGACAAGGAACTGCATGACTGCTTCGAGGCGCCCTTCTATACCCTGGGCCCGCTGGTGACCGATATCGCGCCGGGCTACGATCACATCACCTCTGGTATCGGTGCGGCCAACATCGGCTGGTACGGCACCGCCATGCTCTGCTATGTCACCCCCAAGGAACATCTGGGCCTGCCCAACAAGGAGGACGTGCGTGAGGGCATCATCACCTACAGGATCGCCGCCCATGCCGCCGATCTGGCCAAGGGCCTGCCCGGTGCCCAGCTACGCGACAATGCGCTGTCGAAGGCACGTTTCGAATTTCGCTGGGAGGATCAATTCAACCTGGGACTGGATCCGGAGCGGGCACGCGAGTATCACGATGAAACCCTGCCCAAGGACTCGGCCAAGGTGGCTCACTTCTGCTCGATGTGCGGGCCGCATTTCTGCTCCATGAAGATCACCCAGGACGTGCGCGAGTACGCCGAGCAGCACCGCTTCAAGGATGTTGCGGTGGCGGTGGAAGAGGGGATGAAGGAGAAGGCGGAGGAGTTCCGCAAGCAGGGTGCGGAGATCTACAAGCCCCTTTGAAGCCCATCGCTGTGCTGTCGATGGATGCAAAGGAAGGTCTGAAAAATTCAGACCTTCCGCGGCTCAGGGAAGAGCCGCCAAAATCGATCGCTATAAGCGATTGATTTTGAAGCCAGCCGCAAACC
>RFHJ01000200.1 GCA_003696905.1 Gammaproteobacteria bacterium
ATCAACTGGCGTACCGTGGCCAAGATCATCGAAAAGGAGCGCCCGGATGCCCTGTTGCCCACCATGGGCGGGCAGACGGCGCTGAATTGCGCCCTCGACCTCGAACGCGAGGGCGTGTTGAAACAATATGGCGTGGAGATGATCGGGGCCTCGCGCGAGGCCATCGACAAGGCCGAGGACCGTGATCTGTTCCGCCAGGCGATGCAGAAGATTGGCCTGGACATGCCCAAATCGGCCATTGCCCATTCGCTGGAAGAGGCCTTTCAGGTGCAGGCCCAGATCGGCTTCCCCACTATCATCCGTCCTTCCTTCACCATGGGGGGCTCCGGCGGTGGCATCGCCTACAACCGCGAGGAGTTCGAGGAGATCTGCCAGCGTGGCCTCGATCTTTCACCCACCCACGAGCTGCTGATCGAGGAATCGATCGCCGGCTGGAAGGAATTCGAGATGGAGGTGGTACGCGACCACAAGGACAACTGCATCATCGTCTGTTCCATCGAGAACCTCGATCCGATGGGGGTGCATACGGGGGATTCCATCACCGTAGCCCCGGCGCAGACGCTGACCGACAAGGAATACCAGCTCATGCGCGACGCCTCGCTGGCGGTGCTGCGCGAGATTGGGGTGGATACCGGTGGCTCCAACGTGCAGTTCGCCATCAACCCCGACAACGGGCGCATGATCATCATCGAAATGAACCCGCGGGTGTCCCGTTCTTCCGCACTGGCATCGAAGGCCACTGGTTTCCCCATCGCCAAGGTGGCGGCCAAGCTGGCGGTGGGCTATACGCTGGACGAGCTGCGCAACGAGATCACCGGCGGCGTCACGCCGGCCTCTTTCGAGCCGACCATCGATTATGTGGTGACCAAGGTGCCGCGTTTCGCCTTCGAAAAGTTTCCCGAGGCGGATCCGCGCCTGACCACCCAGATGAAGTCGGTGGGCGAGGTGATGGCCATCGGGCGTACCTTTCAGGAGTCGCTGCAGAAGGCGCTGCGCGGGCTGGAGACGGGCAAGCACGGCCTGGACCCCGTCGTAGATCTTGCGGCCGAGGACGCCATGGAGCATATCCACAACGAGATCGGCCAGCCCAGCGCCGAGCGGCTGTGGTACGTGGCCGACGCCTTCCGCGCCGGCATGACCCTGGACGAGGTGTTCGAAGCGACCAGGATCGATCGCTGGTTCCTGGTGCAGATCGAGGATCTGGTCTCCGAGGAGGCACGCGTGCGCCACCAGGGGCTCGAGGTGCTGGATGCCGATCGCCTGTATGAACTCAAGCGCAAGGGCTTCTCCGACCGGCGCCTGGCGGATCTGCTGGGGGTGAGTGAGGCCGAGGTGCGGGCGCGCCGCCAGGCGCTGGGAATCCGTCCGGTGTACAAGCGGGTCGACAGCTGCGCCGCCGAGTTTGCGGCCAGTACCGCCTACATGTATTCCACCTATGAAGAGGAGTGCGAGGCCGACCCCACGGACCGCAAGAAGATCATGGTCCTGGGCGGTGGTCCCAACCGCATCGGTCAGGGCATCGAGTTCGACTACTGCTGCTGTCACGCCGCCTTCGCCATGCGTGACGACGGCTACGAGACCATCATGGTCAACTGCAACCCCGAGACGGTCTCCACCGACTACGACACCTCCGACCGGCTGTACTTCGAGCCGCTGACCCTGGAGGACGTGCTGGAGATCATCGACAAGGAGAAGCCCACCGGCATCATTGTCCAATACGGGGGCCAGACCCCGCTCAAGCTGGCCGAGGATCTGGCGGCGGCCGGCGCGCCGATCATCGGCACCTCGCCAGATTCCATCGACCTGGCCGAAGACCGCGAGCGCTTCCAGCAACTGGTGGATGAGCTGGGCCTGAAGCAGCCACCCAACCGGACCGCCACCAATCCCGAGGAGGCGGTGGCCCTGGCGGAGGAGATCGGCTTTCCGCTGGTGGTGCGCCCTTCCTATGTGCTGGGCGGCCGGGCGATGGAGATCGTGCACGATGTCGAAGATCTGCAACGCTACATGCGCGAGGCGGTGAGCGTCTCCAACGACTCGCCGGTATTGCTGGATCGGTTTCTGGATGACGCCATCGAGGTGGACATCGACGCCATCTGCGACGGTGAGGAGGTGCTGATCGGCGGCATCATGGAGCACATCGAGCAGGCGGGGGTGCATTCGGGGGACTCGGCCTGTTCATTGCCGCCCTATACCCTGAGTCAGGCGGTGCAGGATCGGATGCGCGAGCAGATCCGCGCCCTGGCCCATGGCCTCAAGGTGGTGGGCCTGATGAACACCCAGTTCGCCATCCAGGGCGACGATATCTACCTGCTGGAGGTCAACCCCCGCGCCTCGCGCACCGTGCCCTTCGTCTCCAAGGCCACCGGTCGGCCGTTGGCCAAGATCGCGGCGCGCTGCATGGCGGGCACCAGCCTGGCGGAGCAGGGTCAGACAGAAGAGATCATCCCGCGCTACTACTATGTGAAGGAAGCAGTGTTTCCCTTCATCAAGTTCCCTGGCGTCGATACCATTCTCGGGCCGGAGATGAAATCCACCGGCGAGGTGATGGGCGTTGGCGCCACCTTTGGCGAGGCCTTCGCGAAGTCCCTGGAAGGCGGCGGTTCCCGTCTCCCGCGTTCCGGCAAGGTGCTGATCTCCGTGCGCGAGGCCGACCGTCCCCGTGCCGTTCGTGTGGCGGGCGATCTTGCAGAAATGGACTTCGAGCTGTATGCGACGCGCGGCACCGGCAAGGCGATCCAGGAGGCGGGCATCGCCTGTACCATCGTCAACAAGGTGGCCGAGGGCCGGCCGCATATCGTGGACATGATCAAGAACGATGAATTCGACCTGATCATCAACACCACCGAGGGCAAGCAGGCGATCATCGACTCGCGCTCGATTCGTGCCGCCGCGCTGCAACACAAGGTGAGCTATACCACCACCATGGCGGGGGCCGAGGCGGTGGTGCTGGCGTTGCGTCAGCCCGATGAATTGCATGTACGCAGTCTGCGAGAACTACACAGTTGAGGTAAGAGATGCAGAAGACTCCCATGACCCTGGCCGGCGCGGAGAAACTGCGTGCCGAATTGCAGGAACTCAAGAGTGTCAAACGGCCGGCGGTGATCCAGGCGATCGCCGAGGCGCGCGCGCACGGCGACCTCAAGGAGAATGCCGAATACCATGCGGCGCGTGAGCAGCAGGGCTTCATCGAGGGACGGATCAAGGAGATCGAGGCCAAGCTCTCGCATGCCCAGATCATCGACGTCGCCTCGCTGGATGCCGGCGGGAAGGTGGTCTTTGGTGCCACCGTGGTGCTGCTCGATCTGAACACGGACGAGGAGAAGACCTACCAGATCGTGGGCGAGGACGAGGCCGATCTGAAGCACAACAAGATCTCGGTCACCTCACCCATCGCCCGTGCCCTGATCGGCAAGGAAGAGGGCGACGAGGTCACCCTGCAGGCCCCGGGGGGGACCCACGAGTTCGAGATCCTGGAAGTGCGTTACGAGTAGGGGGTCACCACGAAGGGCACAAGGGATTCACCACCAGGGGATTCACCACGAAGAATTTGTTTGTGAGTTGGCAATATGCAATCCCTGCAGCCACCGAAAGCGAGTGCTGGGTACCTATTCCTGCGGAGAACATTCAACCGCGAAGGACGCGAAGCACCGCAAAGAGAACAATAGTGGCAATAACAGCAATGAAAACCTTTGCGTACCTTGGCGTCCTTGGCGGTTTATCGAGCTGGACCGACCTATAGCCACTTTGTGTTCTTCGTGCCCTTCGTGGTGAAAAGCAAGAACCTCAGGGGCTGGAATAGGCACCGACTCTGAGCCCCGAGTCGCAACTCAGGATTCACCACAAAGAGCACAAAGAACACAAAGGCTTTTGGTTGTTGTGAGCAGGTAACTCATGCCCCAGCAGCATCCAAGGCCCATTGGGGCGCCAACGGAGTTTGCAGAAAATAATTCTTCGTGTTCTTTGTGCTCTTCGTGGTGAACAGAAGAATTCACCGCGAGGGCAAAGCGATCTTGGGTTTCTTCTCGTTGCGCCTGAAGAGCACGGCCATCTGGCCGATATGCTGGATGAGCTGGGCGCCGGAGGCCTCGGTCAGCCGCTCGATCAGGGCAACGCGCTCGGCCTTGTCCGCGACGATCTTTACCTTGATCAGTTCGTGGGCGTCGAGGGCCCCGGAGAGTTCTGTCAGGACGCTGTCACGGATGCCGTATTGTCCCACCCGTACCACCGGCTTGAGGTGGTGGGCGAGGCTGCGAAGATGGCGAATCTGCTTGTCGGAGAGCGGCACAGGAGATCCCGTTGAAACGACAGGTGCATAATATAACCTTTTCGGCAATATCCGGGTAAGCAATCAGAGATGGCCAGATCGAAGAGCAGCCACCGCTGGATGCAGCGGCACGTCAATGACGAATACGTCAGGCGGTCGCAGAAGGAGGGCTACCGCTCCCGTGCGGCCTACAAGCTGCTCGAGCTGCAGGAGAAGGATCGCTTCATCAAGCCCGGCCAGGTGGTGGTGGACCTGGGCGCGGCGCCGGGCGGCTGGCTGCAGGTGCTCGAGCCGCTGGTGGGCGCCAAGGGTAAGGTAGTCGGCCTGGATCTGCTGGAGATCGATCCGCTCCCGGGGGTGGAGCTGATCCAGGGCGATTTTCTCGAGGATGAGACCTTGCAGCGGCTCAACGATGCTTTGGATGGCCGTCCGGTCGATTTGGTGTTATCGGACATGGCGCCCAATATCAGTGGCATCGCCGCCGTGGATCAGCCCCGTTCCATGTATCTGTGTGAATTGGCGCTG
>RFHJ01000201.1 GCA_003696905.1 Gammaproteobacteria bacterium
GATCAGGGCGCCTCCAGAGTTGCCCGGGTTGATCGCCGCATCGGTCTGGATGAAATTTTCGATGGGAGCCAGGCCGAGCTGGTCGCGCCCGGTGGCGCTGACGATCCCCATGGTGACCGTTTGACCCACGCCGAAGGGGTTGCCGATCGCCATCACCACGTCGCCCACGCGGAGCCTGTCCGAATCACCGAGGGTTGCGACGGGCAGGTCCCCGCCGGCTGCCTGCAGCACCGCGAGGTCGGTCTCGGGGTCCGTACCCACGACGCGCGCCGGAAACTGCCGTCCGTCGCGCAGTACCACCTGAATCTCGCTGGCCCCTTCGATGACGTGATTGTTGGTCAACAGGTAGCCGTTCTCGTTGATGATCACTCCGGAACCCAGGCTGTTCTCCCGTCGATAAGTGGGGCGTGTGGCGCGTTCGTCGAAGAAACGTCGGAACAGAGGGTCATGGAGCAGGGGGTTGGGTCGGTTGCGTGTGATCTTGGTGGCAAAGACATTGACCACCGCGGGGGCGGCGTAGGCCACCGCATCGGCATAGGAGGCGGGTGCGGTTGTACCAGCCGGCGGTACCGGCGTCTCGTCCACGCTCAGTAACTCGGGTCTCAGCAGCAGCACGATCAGTGCGGCCGCGAGCCCCGTGGCAATGGAGGTGAACAGAAAGGCCGCGACGCGGTAGAGTTTCATGGGCGGTGTGAAGGTAATGGTAGGACAGGGGCCCGCATAGGGTACGGAAATGGGTGTCCTGTGTCACAGGATCGGAGAAGCAGGAATGGATATCAGGGAATTGGCGGCATGGTGCGATGAGTTACTGGATGCGGAGGCCTTCGAGGATTATTGCCCCAATGGGCTGCAGGTGCATGCCGGGGAAAAGGCGACCTCGTTGGTCAGTGGCGTGACCGCCAGCCAGGAATTGATCGATACCGCGATCGAGGTGGGGGCGGACGTCCTGCTGGTTCACCATGGCTACTTCTGGAAGGGCGAGCCTGCTCCCCTGACTGGTCCGAAGGGGCGCAGAATTCGCGCCTTGATGCGTCATGGCATCAATCTGCTGGCCTACCATCTGCCGTTGGACGCTCACCCAGACCTGGGCAACAACGTCGGGTTTGGAAGGGCCCTGGGATTGGCAGGCGAGCCGCTGGGAAAGGGCTCCTTGCTGTGGGGAGCTGCACTGGAAGAGGAGCTGTTGCCTGCCTCTCTGGTACTGCGAATCACCGAGCAACTGGGGCGCGAGCCCCTGATGCTGGGGCCGGATCGGCCGTTGCGCCGGATTGCCTGGTGTACCGGAGCCGCTCAAAGCGGGATCGTCGAGGCGGCAGCACGGGGTTTCGATGCCTACGTCAGTGGCGAGGTTTCCGAGCAGACCTACCATCTCGCACGCGAGCTCGATATCACCTACCTCGCGGCGGGACACCATGCGACCGAGCGATTCGGTGTGCAGGCGCTAGGCCGTCGAATCGCCGAGACCTTCGATCTCGACTGGCTGTACGTGGATCTGCCGAACCCGGTCTGAGCGAGGGCGCGGCGTCCCGCTGGCCCCCTGTCTAACCCAGATCAGATACCCCAGCCTTGACCGGGGATTGCGCTTGAGTGAAAATCCCGGGCCATCCGGGGTATATCAGAATATTCTTACATCTAGTCGGTTCGAGCCGCCCCGCTGGTTGTCCCGGCCCGAGCCGAAGGGAGCGATTCATGAGTGAAGAAGGCGTAGACCTCAAAAAACGCCGCTTCCTGACGGCCACTACGGCGGTCGTCGGAGCGGTTGGTGTCGGGTTTGCTGCTGTCCCCTTCATCGCCAATTGGAACCCGTCTGAACGGGCCAAGGCGGCCGGTGCGCCGGAAGAAGCGGATGTCAGTGCCCTAGAGCCCGGCGCGCTATTGCGCGTCAAGTGGCGTGGCAAGGTGTGCTGGGTGGTCCATCGGACCGAGCAGATGCTCAAGGACCTGCCGACGCTCGATCCCATGCTGGCCGATCCCACCTCCGAGGTGCCGAACCAGCCCGAGTACTGCAAGAACCCCACGCGATCCATCAAACCGGAATATCTGGTGGCGATTGGCATCTGTACCCATCTGGGCTGCTCGCCGACCTATCGTCCGGATGTGGCGCCGGCCGACCTGGGGCCCGATTGGAAGGGCGGTTTCTTCTGTCCCTGCCACGGATCCCGCTTCGATCTTGCCGGGCGGGTCTTCAAAGGTGTTCCTGCCCCCACAAACCTGCATATCCCGCCACACAAGTATCTGTCCGACACGCGCATTCTGATCGGCGTGGACAGTGAAGGAGGTGCCGCATGAGCAGCCTGATCGAATGGATCGACGAGCGCTTTCCGCTCACCAAGGTGTGGAACGAACACCTGGCGCAATACTACGCGCCAAAGAACTTCAACTCCTGGTACTTCTTCGGTTCGCTGGCCCTGCTGGTCCTGGTGAACCAGATCGCCACCGGCGTATGGCTGGCGATGGCCTACAAGCCGGATGCCAGCCTGGCCTTTGGTTCGGTCGAGTACATCATGCGCGACATGGACTACGGCTGGCTGCTGCGCTACATGCACTCCACCGGCGCCTCGGCCTTCTTCATCGTGGTCTATCTGCACATGTTCCGTGGTCTGATGTATGGCTCCTACCGCAAGCCGCGTGAACTGCTGTGGATTATCGGGGTGATCATCTATCTGGCCATGATGGCGACGGCCTTCTTCGGCTATCTGTTGCCGTGGGGCCAGATGTCCTACTGGGGTGCCCAGGTCATCGTCAACCTCTTCTCGGCGGTGCCCGTCATCGGTGACGACCTGTCGGTGTGGATTCGCGGTGACTATGTCATCTCCGATGCCACCCTGAACCGCTTCTTCGCGCTGCACTTCCTGCTGCCGTTCATCCTTGCTGCACTGGTATTCATCCACATCGTGGCGCTGCACAAGGTGGGCTCCAACAACCCCGACGGGATCGAGATCAAGAAGGGGCCCAAAGGCAATCGCTGGAGCCCGGATGCGCCGGCCGACGGCATTCCCTTCCATCCCTACTACACGGTGAAGGACATCTTCGGTGTTGGCGTCTTCCTGATCTTCTTCACTGCGGTGATCTTCTTCCTGCCCGACATGGGGGGGCTGTTTCTCGAGCCGCCGAACTTCGAGCCGGCAAACCCGCTGAAGACGCCCGAACATATCGCGCCGGTGTGGTACTTCACGCCCTTCTACGCCATGCTGCGGGCCGTCCCACCGATGTTCAACTCCCAGTTCCCGGGCGTGCTGGTGATGTTCGCCTCGATCCTGATCATGTTCTTCCTGCCGTGGCTGGACCGCTCCCCCGTGAAGTCCATCCGCTACAAGGGGGCGCTGTTCAAGATTGCACTCGCGATCTTTGCCGTGACCTTCATCGTTCTGGCCTACCTGGGCCTGCAGCCGGCGACGCCGACCAAGACGATGCTGGCGCGCATCTTCACGGTCGTGTATTTCGCGTTCTTCCTGCTGATGCCCTGGTATTCGAAGATCGACAAGACCAAGCCAGTGCCGGAGAGGGTGACCCAATGAAAAGACTGATTGCTGTTATTGTCATGGCGCTGCTCCCCATCGCGACGTTCGCCAGTGGGGCCGAAGTCGAGCTGGAGAAGGCCAACGTAGACCTGCACAACGAGGCCGCTATTCAGCGAGGTGCCAAGTATTTCGTGAACTATTGCATGGGTTGCCACTCGGCGAAGCATGTGCGTTACAAGCTTTTCACCAAGGTGGGCTTGAACGAGGACCAGATCAAGCGGAATCTGATCTTCAACGGCGCCAAGGTGCACGCGCACATGACCAATGCCATGTCGACCGAGTATGCGGCGGAGGCCTTTGGGGCGCCGGCTCCGGACTTGACTTTGGAGGGACGGCGTCGCGGAGCAGATTGGGTCTATACCTATCTCAAGAGCTTCTACACCGACCCCTCGCGCCCGACCGGTGTCAACAACAAGGTATTCCACAACGTGGGGATGCCCAATGTGTTGTGGGAGTTGGAAGGCATCAAGGATCCCGTGTATCGCTACGAGGTGCTGCAGAATGGCCACGTGGTGGCCGAGTCCGAGAGTGAAGACGAGGCCAATGCCAAGGCCAAGAGCCTCGAAGGAGACGTGCGGGTAGAGAAGGTGGTCGATCACTTCGCTGTCCGTTCACCGGGCAAGCTCAGTGCCGGAGAGTTCGACCAGGTGGCGCGGGATCTGGCTACCTTCCTTAGCTATATCGGTGAGCCGATCAAGCTCGAGCGCCAGCGCCTGGGTGTCCGGGTACTGCTGTTCCTGGTGATCTTCACCATCCTGGCCTACATGATGAAAAAGGAGTGGTGGAAGGACGTCCACTGACGGCTTTTCCGCCTGAGGATCCCGGCTCTTGGTTGCGGGATCCGCCTTGGCCACAACAGAGAAGGCGCACGGTTTGGTATACTGTGCGCCTTTTTTGTGGCCCCCCACTTGGCCGCGAGGCCCTCTCGGCCAAGCAAACAAGGAGATGTGAGGATGAGCGCAGTACCTAGTAGACGATCCACCATGACACTCTTTTCCGACCCCGGCAGCCTGCTCAGTCATCGGGTGCGCCTGGTGTTGGCGGAAAAGAATGTGACCTGCGATGTGGTGGACGTGGACCCGCTGGAATTGCCAGAAGACGTGGTCGACCTCAATCCCTATGGGACACTTCCGACATTGGTGGATCGGGAATTGGCGTTGTATGACTCGCGCATCCTCTGCGAATACATCGATGAGCGCTTTCCGCATCCGCCATTGCTGCCTGTCGACCCTGTTTCACGGGCAACCACCCGGCTCTATATGTTCCGCGTCGAGAACGACTGGTATCCCCTGGTCGATACCATTCTTGCCGGGGGCAAGGCGGCGACTCGGGCACGCAAGGAGTTGAAGGAAGGCCTCATGGCTGCGGCTCCGGTACTCGCTGCCAATCCTTTCTTCATGAGCGAGGAATACACTCTGGTGGATGCCACCCTGGCGCCGTTGTTATGGCGTCTGCCCTATCTGGGAATCGAGCTGAGCGGAATAGCGGGCAAGCAGGTGAATACCTATGCGGCACAGATGTTCACCCGACCCGGGTTCGTGCGCAGTCTCAGCGAGGCAGAACGCGAAATGCGTAACGGCAGCTGAAATGACATCCAATCGTCCCTATCTCATCCGGGCTCTCTACGAGTGGCTGGTGGACAACCGTCAGACGCCCTATTTCCTGGTGGATGCCACACGCAAGGATGTCATCGTGCCCAGGGAATTCGTGGAAGATGGGCGTATCGTGCTGAACTTGGGACCCGGCGCGGTGCGTGATCTCGAACTGGGCAACGACATCATCAGTTTCAGTGCACGATTCTCCGGCAAGGCCATGGATGTCATGGTGCCGCCCAGCGCAGTACTCGGTGTCTATTCGCGCGAGAACGGCCAAGGCATGTTGTTTCCGGAGGAGGGGCCCGTGGAGGAATCGGATGATGAGCCTCCGGAGCCGCCAAAGGGCGGAGGCCGGCCGAGCCTCAAGGTCATCAAATAGCTCAATTTCGTCTACGGGGAGGGCGGAAGGGCACGACCTTGCCTCTGTCGTCGTGACTGGCCGGTTCGCTGGTGGAACTGCCATCCACGGTCGCCCTTTCCTCGGGTTCATCCAGCTGTACCAGTTCGATATCGGTGCCCAGCAGGATGATCCATCCGAGGTGTCGGCCGCTTCCTTCCCGGCTGTAGTCGAAACTGAACATGCGGCGGATTCTGAGTCCGCCGGCTTTGCGGCGCACACCCATGCGGCGGAGCGCCACGGTGCCATCGAGGAACTGCAGCCCCCGCCGTTCACAAAGGGTCTGTGCCAGCCGTGTGGCGAGCTCACGAGCGCGAGCACCGTCCAGCCAGAGCCAGGTCAGCAGGCCAATCAATGTAATCAATAGCAGTGCAGTGCTCATGATCATCATTGTGCCTAGTTGAAGGGCAATTGTCGTGTATCAGTGCAGATGATCCAGGCGTAGGCGGTCGCGTTGATCGAACAGGCGTCGTGACATGATCAGGACTGCACTCGCCGATCCCAGCGCGGTGCCGGCTGCGATCAGGAACAGGATCATCATCTGATAGCGGGCCGCTTGCATGGGATCCCCGCCGGCAAGGATCTGCCCGGTCATCATGCCCGGCAGGCTGACCACGCCAGCAGTTGTCATGCTGTTCAGTATCGGAATCAGCCCGGCCCGCAATGCGGCACGCCGGATATCCGCGATAGCCGTGTTGGCGCTGTCGCCCAGCATCAGGCGTGCCTCCACCTCGCCCTGCCGGTTCCAGGTCTCTCTGCCAAGGGTGTCCATGGCGACCGCGATTCCGGTCATGGTGTTGCCCAGCAACATTCCCAGGAGTGGAATCAGATATTGCGGGTGATACCAGGGTTGGGGCTGCAGGATCACTTGGACCGTGAGGACGGCAATGGTGACCGACGAGAGCAGCATCGACAGGGTGCCGGTGCCATAGCCCCACCAGCCGCGAAGACGGTAGGTCTGGCGGGACCACACCTCGTAACCGGCTACAGCGAGCATGAAACTGGCGACCAGGGTGATGAGCCAGGGGGAAAGGGTATTGAATAGTTGCGCCAGTACCAGTCCCAGCAGAGACAGCTGGATGGCGGCGCGCACGGCAGCGATCAGCAGGCGTCGTTCCACGCCCATCTGGAGGCGCCAGGAAAGAAAGCCCACGAGCAGTAGCAGGGAGGCCGCCAGGCCGAGCTCGAAGGGGCCCAGTGGAATGATCGAACCGTTCATGCCAGTCTTCCTGCCACGATCGCACGGCTCTGATCGGCCACCCGCTCGCGCTGCGCGGGATCATGGCTGACCCACAGGAGGGGGGCGTTGGTTTGACGCTGATAGTTCTGTAGCAGTCCCTCCACCCGGCGGGTATTCTCCTCGTCAAGGTTGGCGGTGGGCTCGTCCAGCAACAGGGCCGCCGGGCGCCGTGCAAGGGCGCGCACAATGGCAAGGCGCTGTCGCTCACCGGTCGAGAGCTGGCGTATCGGCTGTTGCAGAATCTCCGGTTCGAGGTCGAGTCTGGACAGCCATTCCGGTGGCCATTGCGGTGCATGCGAAGCCACTCGTTCTTCCCACCAGTCGGATTCGGGCGGGACGTAGATGACGCGTCGCCGCCATTCGGGTGCGGATACCTCGTCACGCCTGAGGTGACCGAGGCGAACAACGCCCTGGTTGGGATCGAGATCGGCGATCGCCCGTAGCAGCAGGGTCTTGCCGCTGCCGGAGGGGCCGTGCAGGCACAGCGTCTGGCCGGTCGGCACCGCCAGCCCCTCCACGGGGGCGAGGCCGGGTCGCTCCAGCCGCTCCACGAGCAGGTCGTTCACCCTCGTCGCTCGAAGATCAGATCCCACACGCCGTGGCCGAGTCGTTGGCCGCGTCGCTCGAACTTGGTCCGCGGTCGATCCTCCGGGCGTGGCACGAAGTCACCCTGTTCTGCGGTATTGCGGAATTCGGGATGCTCGTTCAGGACCAACCGCATGTGATGCGCATAGTCCTCCCAGTCGGTGGCTGCGTGAAATATACCGCCGGGACGCAGCTTGCGGGCCAGCAGGGTCAGGAAATCCGCTTGCACGATACGTCGTTTGCGGTGGCGTTTCTTGTGCCAGGGATCGGGAAAAAAGAGGTAGACGCCGGCGAGACTGTGGTCCGGAAAGCAGTCACGCAGCACCTCGACCGCATCGTGGCGAAACACTCGGACGTTGGACAAGCCCAGTTCGCCGAGTCTCATCAACAGATGCCCGACTCCCGGGGCATGCACTTCGACCCCGATGTAGTTCCGCTCCGGGTGCCCTCTGGCCATTTCGGCCAGTGATTCGCCATTGCCGAAGCCGATCTCGAGATAGACGGGATTGTCGTTGCCGAAAAGGGCATGCAGATCGAAGCGATCGTCCTGGTACTCCAGGCCGAAGCGAGACCAATAACGCTCGAAGGCGCGTTGCTGGCCGCGAGTCAGGCGCCCCTGCCGGAGGACGAAGCTGCGGATGGGGCGGCGTTGTCGCTCTGGCTTCATCGCGCTGGACGGTGTGCCACGAGGGATCCAAGACATCCAGTTGGGCTGGGCGCTTGATCGGCAGTCCTCGTACGCTTCGGGGTGGGCGTCATTGCGCTCGTCAATCGAAGAACAACCCTTCCATCGGCGAGGAGGCAGAGGCATAGCGACGTGCCGGCATACGTCCTGCCCGGTAGGCCTCCCGCCCAGCCTGGATGGCCTTTTTCATGGCCGAGGCCATCAGCACCGGATCCTTTGCGGCGGCAATGGCAGTGTTCATCAAGACGCCGTCGCATCCCAGTTCCATGGCGATGGCAGCATCCGAGGCGGTGCCGACGCCTGCATCCACCAGCACGGGCACCTTGGCATTCTCGACGATGGTGCGGATATTGAGCTTGTTGCGGATACCCAGGCCCGAGCCGATGGGTGCGGCCAGTGGCATCACTGCGACACAGCCCATTTCCTCGAATTTCCGCGCCATGATGGGGTCGTCGTTGGTGTAGACCATGATCTTGAAGCCCTCTGCGATCAGGGTCTCAGCGGCCTCGAGGGTGGCGATCACATCCGGGAACAGGGTCTTCTCATCCCCCAGGACTTCCAGCTTGACCAGATCATGGCCATCGAGCAGTTCGCGGGCGAGTCGGCAGGTACGCACCGCCGTTTCGGCATCGTAACAGCCGGCCGTGTTGGGCAGATAGGTGAACTCGTCTGGTGGCAATACCTCCAGGATGTTGGGCTCGTCGGTGTTCTGTCCAATATTGGTCCGGCGTACCGCGATGGTCACGATTTCCGCGCCGCTGGCTTCGATGGCTGCGCGGGTTTCTGCCATATCCTTGTATTTGCCGGTGCCCACCAGAAGGCGGGAATGGAAGCGTCTCCCCGCGATCTCGAGGATGTCGTCGTTCATGTCGTTCATACTGCAACCTGCTGTGTCAGCCGCCGCCGATGGCCTGGACGATTTCGACCCGGTCACCTGCTGCTATCCGATGGTCCGCGTGTTCGCTGCGCGGTACCAGCTCGCCGTTTACCTCAATGGCGATGCGCTTGCCGCTCAGGTCGAGTTGTTCGACCAGGGTCGCGAGGGTGATTGCATCGTCGACTGTGCGGGTTTCGCCGTTGAGGAGGATCTGCATCTTGGTGCGGCGGGATATAGGTGAAAATCCACTCAATCTTACACTAAACTCCGTCACACCAAGAATCCCAGGGCGACGAGCGCTCTGGTCCTCCATCGGAAGGAGACGATAACGAGTGAGGAGAGCATGCCGACGCTTCATGAAAATCTCATTACCCCGGAGCAGGCGCGAGGCCTGGACGGTCTGTTTGCCCAGCGCGTAAGGCGCAGCCCCGAGCGCCCGGCCTATGGCTGGTACGACCGGGCCTCGAAAGCCTGGAAGACCTACAGCTGGGCGGAGATGGCGGGCCAGGTGGCGCGCTGGCAGCAGGCCTTCGCCGCAGAGGGTATCGCCCCGGGTGAGCGGGTGGCTTTGCAGCTGCGCAACTGCCCCGAATGGGTGATGTTCGATCAGGCCGCGCTCAGCTTGGGGTTCGTGACGGTCCCGCTCTATACAGATGACCGGCCGGACAACATCGCCTATATCCTGGGGGAGGCCGGCGTGCGCCTGCTGTTGGTGCAGGATGCCGGGCGCTGGCGACGGCTCGCCCGGGTAATCTCGGAGGAAAGCCCGCTGCAACGAGTCCTGCTGCTCGATGACAGCGAGGCGGCGCTCGAGCTGGCGGCGCAGGATTCCAGGGTACGGGTGGCTGCCGATTGGCTGCCGCCACAGCCGGGCGAGCTGGTGGTGCGCAAGGACCCCGATCCCCATGCTCTCGCCTCGATCGTGTACACCTCGGGTACCACAGGTCGCCCCAAGGGGGTGATGCTCAGCCATCACAACATGCTGTCGGTCGCCCATGGCGGTGTGGCCATGATCGACGTCTATCAGGAAGACAGCTTTCTCTCCTTCCTGCCACTCTCGCACACCTTGGAGCGAACTGCCGGTTATTACCTGCCAATCATGACTGGATCGCAGGTCAGCTATGCACGCTCTGTGGCCCAGCTCGCCAACGATCTGCAGGAGGTCGCGCCGACCCTGATGATAGCGGTGCCGCGGATCTTCGAACGGGTGTACGGGCGTCTCACTGAGCAGATGGCAAAAAAAGGTGGGGCGGCACTCGCCCTGTTCAGGATGGCCGTTCGCGTCGGGTGGAAGCGCTTTCTGCGGCAGCAGGGGCGAGGGAACTGGTCGCCCGATCAATTGCTCTTTCCGCTACTCGATCGCCTGGTGGGTGCCAAGCTGCGCGCGCGCCTCGGGGGGCAGTTGCGGGCCGCGGTCAGTGGCGGTGCCCCCCTGAGCGAGGACGTGTCGAAGGTATTCATTGCCCTGGGCGTCCCCCTGCTGCAGGGGTACGGTCTGACCGAGACCTCGCCAGTGATCAGCGTGAACCCTCTGGAGAACAACATCCCTGCCAGCGTGGGGCTGCCGATTCGTGGCGTGCAGGTGTGCATCGGCGAGAACGATGAACTGCTGGTCAAGGGGCCGGGGGTGATGAAGGGCTATTGGAACAACCACAAGGCTACCACCGAGGTGATCGATGCCGAGGGGTGGCTGCATACCGGGGACCAGGCGCGCATCGGCGACACCGGCCACATCTACATCACTGGCCGTATCAAGGACATTCTGGTGTTGTCGAACGGCGAGAAGGTCCCGCCGGGGGACATGGAGCTGGCCCTCACCCTGGATCCGCTGATCGAGCAGGCCATGGTGGTGGGAGAAGGACAACCCTACCTGGGCGCACTGCTGGTGCTGGATGCCGATCACTGGCCGGGCTTCGCCCAGGACCTCGGGCTCGATCCGCTGGATCCGGCCTCACTGCGGCACGAGAAGACGCATAAGGCGGTGCTGCAGCGAGTGCAGCGGGCCCTGAAAGATTTTCCCGGTTATGCCAAAATTCGTCGTGTGCACCTCACCCTCGAACCCTGGACGGTGGACAATGGCCTGATGACACCGACCTTGAAGGTCAAGCGGCCCAAGGTGATGGAACGCTTCACTGCCGAGATCGAGGAGATGTACGACGGAGGCCCGGCTTCCTGAGATAGTGGCTGGATGGGCCCACAGGGATGTTCCGTGGCACGGCCCGGAATCGTGCCAACACAATGCGGGTGTAGTTCAATGGGTGAGCCGCGACCGTCATGCCGGTGGCATGACGCAGGGCGGCGAACGCCGCACAGGGAAGTGCGGCCGGATGGGGTCACAGGGATGTTCCGTGGCACGGCCTGGAATCGTGCCAACACAATGCGGGTGTAGTTCAATGGTAGAACATCAGCTTCCCAAGCTGAGAACGTGGGTTCGATTCCCATCACCCGCTCCATTTTCTCTTCCTTATCCTTAATTTTATGCTGCGAGTAGGTCCTGTCCCGCTGATGTGCTCCACAATTGGCGATATACGGTGACGTTCAGGTGCTTTCTGTTCGCTGCATTGGGCTTCGGGCTTGGCTTGTTCCTGTTCCGTGTGGTGCCGAACCCGGTTTCGTGGGTTCAGGGAGCTGGCCATGTGGATCATCCCCCTGGCTTCTCGTTTATTGCGCACCGACGACTGGAGGGTCGTCCGACGTTTAGCGTGGAGGGTGAACTGCGGAATGCCACGGGCAGGGGATGGAAGCGGGTTGATGTGGTGGCCAGTATCTATGCGGGACAGGCCTATATGACTTACTGCGTGAAGGCGCTGCAACACGTCGTGGAGGGAGAGAGTCGCAGATTCATGTTGGTCTGCCGGGAGACTGCAGGTTCCGATCTGCCCGAGAATGTCAGCTATGAGCTGGCGGTCGGCAAGGCGGTACCGGAATGAATTTGCCTCAGAAGTGCATGGGCGCTTCATCGCTTTCCATTGCCTGATACGGGCTTGTATCTGGATCTCGGTAGGCTACATTTGTTAGGAACCCCAGAGGGGGGCATTCATTGGAGGAGGATTCATGAGGAATTGGTTGCTTGTTTTGGGTCTTGTGGCGGCGGTTTCGGCGAATGCCTCCACCGTCTCCTCGGCGGCAGGGTCGCAGGTCCGGGGTGAGGATGCCGTGCATCGAACAGGCCCCTGGTCGAGGCAGGAGAGTGCCGCACGTATTCGGGCAGCACAATGGGAGGCGGCCAGGATGATGGCGGCGCGGGTGCAGGCCGCCCGGGTCAAGGCGGCACAGATGATGGCGGCCAGGATGATGGCAGCAAGGGTGCGGGCTGCTCGGGTGCGGGCCGCCCAGATCAAGGCGGCACAGATGATCGCAGCGCGGATGATGGCTGCACGCGTGCGGGCTGCTCGGGTTCGAGCTGCACAAATCAAGGCGGCGCAGGCGAAGGCAGCCGAAATGATGGCTGAAAGAGTGCGCAAGGCCCGGGTAAAAGCGGCGCAGATGCAGGCTGCCAAGGCGATGGCGGCCAGGCAGCGAGGCCAACGGATCGGTGCCTATAGGAACCCGTCCAAAGGTTATCCCGCGTATCCCTACATTTGAATGAAGGCTAGCGAGAAAGGGGAGTCCATTGACTCCCCTTTTTTCTATCCCAACCCTGGAGAGGGGGTGCCCCCTCAATGCACGCTGCCGAACGACAGATCGGTTGTGCTCGGCGGCAATGGCAGACCGGCGATCTTGCAGGCCTGGTAGACCGGGCCATGGGGGAAGAGCCGGTACAGATAGCGTTTGCCTCCCCGGTCGGCAAAGCGATCCGACAGTGCCTTGATCACGTGCCGCGCGCTACAAGAAGCGCCCTTTGCCTTGCAATGATTGCGCAGGAAGTAGACGACCTCCCAGTGCGCATCGGTCATTTCTATTCCCTCTTCCTCGGCGGTCTGTAGTGCCTGTTGCTCGTTCCAGTCTTCGTAACCCTCGGGCAAGTCGAGGTTTTCTGTCATCATTGGGGATGTGTTTTGCATCGAATCCGCGCCTCC
>RFHJ01000202.1 GCA_003696905.1 Gammaproteobacteria bacterium
CGGCCAGGCCTGCGATCGCCTGATATTGGGGCCGCGCGGTCCGTTGCATGACCGCGAATGGATGGTGGTGGATGCCGGTGGCCGTTTCCTCACCCAGCGCCAGCTGCCGCGGATGGCGCTGGTCGATACCGAGCTGACGGGTGAGTCGCTGGTGCTGCGGGCACCCGGCATGCCCCAGCTGAAGGTCCCGCGGCGGGCGGGCGGGGAGCGACTGCCGGTGCGGGTGTGGAGCGACCGTTGCGAGGCGGAGGTGGTCGCCCCAGAGGCCGATGTATGGCTGAGCGAGTTCCTGCAGGCCGATTGCCGTCTGGTGCACTTCCCTGAAGATGTCGTCCGCCAGGTCGATCCCAGCTATGCCCGGCCCGGCGAGCAGGTGGGCTTCGCCGATGGTTTCCCCTTGCTGCTGATTTCGGAGGGCTCGCTGGAACTGCTGAACCGCAAGCTGCCCGAACCGGTGGAGATGCGCCGCTTCCGGCCCAACCTGGTAGTGGCGGGCTGCGACCCGCATGCGGAGGACAACTGGCGGCGGATCCGCATCGGGGAGATCACCCTGCGCGTGGTCAAGCCCTGTTCGCGTTGCCCCATTCCCGGTATCGATCCCGAGACGGGCGAGCGACGCGGGCGGGTGTTGGAGACCCTCATGGGTTACCGTCGCGGCGACGACAACAAGATCTATTTCGGCCAGAACCTGCTGCACGACGCCGAGGGTGAGCTGGCCGTGGGCACCCCGGTCGAGGTCATCGAGTGAATGCGGCTGACTGCGAGGCCCAATTGCGCTGCTGGGTCGAGCACCTGGTGGTGGGCGAGGGGCTCTGTCCCTTTGCCGCGGCACCCCTGCGCGCCGGCCGGGTGCGTTTTGCCGTATGCGAGGCGACAGATGACGATGCGATCTTTCGCGCCTTTCTCGAAGAGGTGCAGCGTCTGCTCGAGAGCGATGAGCGGGTACTGGAGACGACCCTGCTGGCGGTGCCCCGGGCGCTGGCCAGGTTCGACGACTATCTCGACATGCTGGGACACCTGGAACAGGCGTTGGAGGAACTGGGCCTGACCTCCGAATTGCAGATCGCCAGCTTCCATCCCCACTATCGCTTCGCCGGGGAGGAAGAGGAAGACCCCTCGCACTACACCAACCGGAGCCCCTGCCCGGTATTCCACCTGCTGCGGCAGTCGTCGATCACACAGGCGCTCGGCCGCTGGGAGGACCCGGAGCAGATACCCGAACGCAACCGAACACGCATGCGTGAACTCGGCAGGGCCGCCGTGGAGGCGTTGCTGACCGAGTGTCGCAAGGGGCCTAGTGGCGAATCGCCAATAGCGGATCGAACTCCAGGTCGCCGTCCGGGGTGATGCTGGCGTAGGCGTTGTCGCCAGGGCGCGCCACCACGACCGTGGGTTCCTGGAACAGCGGGTGGCGCACGAAAGCGAGGCGCCAGCCAAAGCTTTCGACTTGACGCAGGCCGTGACGCTGCTGCGGTGTCAGAAACTCGTCCAGATTCTCGGGAATGGCGGGCTCGCCACGTCGGCGCTCATAGGAGGGGTGGGCCTGTTTGCGCATGGGGGCATCTCCGGGCTGCCTCGCTACCGAGTGTAGACCAGCCGGAAGGAGATTCCAGGGACGGCATTGAAGCTGACAATGCCTTTCCCTTGCGGTCTGTGACAGAATCCACACCCTTTCGAAGCCATAGATCGCCATGGACTTCACGACCGGCCAATGGGTCGCCATTCTGCTGATCTTCGTCTGGTCCGGTTTCGTCCGTACCGGTATCGGTTTCGGCGGTGCCGCGCTGGGCCTCCCCCTCCTGTTGCTGGTGAAGGACGAGCCGCTGCTGTGGTTGCCGATCATCGGCGTTCATCTGCTGGTGTTCACCAGTATCACTGCAGGTGGACGGCTACGGAACATCGATTGGCCCTTCGTGCGCTGGTCCATGGGCTGGATGATCGTGCCCAAGATCGCGGGGGTGGTCGGCCTGCTCAGCCTGCCCACCCAATGGATGGTGGTTTTCGTCTTCAGCATCAGCGCGGCCTACGCCGTGAGCTGGATCGTGCAACGCCGGGTGGCGGTGAATGCCCCCTCGTTCGACCGATTGCTGCTGGTGCTCGGCGGCTATGTCAGTGGTGCCTCGCTGGTCGGCGCGCCCCTGATCGCTGCAGTGGCGATTCGCAAGGTGCCCCTCACGCGCTACCGCGACACCCTGTTCGTGCTGTGGTTTTTGCTCGTGTGCATCAAGATGGTGGCCTTCCTGGTGGTCGGGGTGGATCTGCATCTGGGTTGGGCGCTGGCGCTGCTGCTGCCCGCCAGTATCGGCCATGTCGTCGGTCTGCGCTTCCATGAGCGACTGGTGCATGGCAATGCGCGCAAGACCCGCCAGGTGCTGGGGGTTGGTCTGCTTGCCGTGTCACTGGTGGGCCTGGTTCAGATGCTGTGGCCGCCGGGGGTCGACTGAAGGGGACTCTTCGCCACTGTGGGAGCGGCTTCAGCCGCGATCAATTTTCTGTCGGACGTGTCCGGGATTGCGCCGCATGCCGGATTTCAATCCGACAACGTATTCAATGCCCGCCTGCAGGGCCTATCAGCGTCACCCCGAGGGCCCTCAGTTGTTGCTCCGCATGGCGATCCCCGGTGGCCGTCCAGTGCGCATAGAGGCGCAGTATCTCGTCGTGGTCGATGGCCTGGCGGCGCGAGCCGGCGGCCGCCAGCAATTCCAGCATGCGCACAAAACCGCCGGTCAACTCCCGATAGATATGTCGATGGGTTGTGGCGCTCTCCGCCAGATAGTCGTAGGCGGCACAGCCCATGCCAATGAAATAGTCGCGATGGATACCCCAGCGGGCATACCGATTGGGAAAGAAGGCGCCCAAGAAGAGCGCGAGATCACCTAGGCGTTGCAGCAGCAGGCAGCGTTCGCGCTCGCTGGAGGCCGCCTGCGCATCCCCATAGAGACTGGCAAGTGGCCGCTGCGCGAGCCGTCCCTGGTGGACCTCGAAGAACTGCTCGCTGCGGCGGAAGCGATGCAGCAGTTCCCCCAGATACCAGAGCGTGTCTTCATGTGGCGGTGGGCGCAGGCGTTCGGCGTGGCGCACCAGACGTCGCCGGAAGTAGTCGGGCAGGGAGGTCTCGGTGCGTATATTCGATTTGGGAATCGCCATCTTTCCTCCTGATCTCAACCGTTGTTTACCTATAGCAGACCCTCGCGGAATTCCTTCGAAAACCTTGCGGTTTTTCTTGTTGCGCCGATCCCTTGAAAATCGGCGTGGCCGCCCCCATGAGCACGCGAGACAGGCCAGAGGCCTGCTATCTCGTTGTTTTTACTATCGACTGGATCAGAGGAAACCTTAAAAGGAGAGACGATTCATGAACATTCGTCCCTTGCACGATCGGGTCGTGGTGCGTCGTATCGACGCCGAAACCACCACCGCGGGAGGCATCATCATTCCCGACAACGCCCAGGAAAAGCCCATCCAGGGCGAGATCATCGCCGTGGGCGACGGCGCCATCCTGGAGGACGGCAGCCGCCGTCCGCTCGATCTGAAGGTCGGCGACCGGGTGCTGTTCGGCAAGTACAGCGGCACCGAGGTCAAGCTCGGTGACGAGGAACTGCTGGTGATGCGCGAGTCCGACATCATGGCGGTGATCGAGGATGAAGGTAAGGAGGTGAAAGCAGCATGAGCGCCAAGATCGTCAAATTCCATGAGGAAGCCCGCGAGCGCATGCTGCGCGGGGTGAACACCCTGGCCGATGCGGTCAAGGTGACGCTGGGGCCCAAGGGCCGCAACGTGGTGCTGGAGAAGTCCTTCGGCGCGCCGCGGGTCACCAAGGACGGCGTCTCGGTGGCCAAGGAGATCGAGCTGAAGGACAAGTTCGAGAA
>RFHJ01000203.1 GCA_003696905.1 Gammaproteobacteria bacterium
CCGTTGCCGCACAGCCGGCGCAAATACTTGAGGTCGGATTCCGCCTCGATCAGCGCCAGGCTCGAGAGCACCACCTCCTTGCCCGCGTCGGCCAGCGCCTCGCCGATGGCGAGCCAGTCGTCGAGGCGCAGGCTGCGCCGCTTGGGGCAGACGGTCTCGCCCAGGTAGACGGTGTCGACAGGGATGTCTGCCACTTGCTCGTAGAAGCGGAACAGGTCATCGCGCGACCAGTAGTAGAGGACGGGGCCGAGAGAGAGGCGGGGTCGGGACATGGTGGCCTCCCGGATCATTGCCAGGGGCGCGCGTAGGCGCCCAGGGTGGTCTGCTGGCCCTCGCTCACCCGCGCCAGGGTCTGCTGCCATTCCGGCAAGGGGCGGTAGGACCCGGGTGAGCGCAGGCAACTGTCGATGGCGGCCCGCCACACGCGGGTCACCTGGCGTACATAGGCCGGGCTGCGCTGGCGGCCTTCCAGCTTGATCGCTGCCACTCCGGCTTCGTGCAGCTGCGGCAGCAGGTCGAGGGTGTTCAGACTGGTGGGTTCCTCGATGGCATGATAGGTATTGCCGCCGACCTGGTAGCGTCCCTTGCACAGGGTCGGATAGCCCGTGTTCTCGCCATGACCGACGCGTTCGATCAATACGCCACCGAGGCGGGTCTCCAGGCCCCTTGGGGTCTCCACCCATTGAACCGCCGCTGCCGGTGAACAGACGCCGTGGGTATTGGGCGACTTGCCGGCGGCGTAGGAGGAGAGCAGGCAGCGCCCCTCGACCATTACACACAGGCTGCCGAAGCCGAATACCTCGATCTCCATAGGGCTGTGCGCGATCAACTGCTGCACCTGCTTGAGTGACAGCACCCGCGGCAGCACGGCGCGCCTGACCCCGAACTGCTCATGATAGAAGCGCAGCGCCTCGTAGCTGGTGGCCGAGCCCTGTACCGAAAGATGCAGCACGAGGTCGGGATGGCGTTGGCTGGCATAGTCCAGCACGCCGATGTCGGCGGCGATCAGCACGTCCACCCCAAGGTCGACGGCACGGTCCACTGCAGTCTGCCACAGCGGCCAGCCCTCGGGGCGTGGATAGGTGTTGAGTGCGAGGAACACCCGCCGGCCGTGCCGATGGGCATAGGCGATGCCCTCGCGCATGGTCTTTTCATCGAAGTTCAGCCCTTCGAAGTTGCGTGCATTGGTGGCGTCGCGGAAGCCCAGGTAGACGGCATCCGCGCCTGCATCGATGGCGGTCTTGAGCGAGGCGAGATTTCCGGCCGGACAGACGAGTTCCATGGTCGTGGCCTTAGTGCAGGGTGTCGAGGCGGTTGCCCTGGCGGCTTCCGCGCTGTTGCAGCAGATTGGCGATGCCATCGATGACCTGCCACTTGCGCGCGCACCAGGCAGGGGCCAGCAGGATGCTGGGCGAGGCGGTACCAGTCAGGCGGTGATAGACCACCTCGGGCGGGGTCGCCTCGATGAGGTCCGCTGCGGTTTCGATGTACCGCGCCAATGACCATGGTTGGTACTCGCCATGTCGCCACTGGTTGGCCAGCCGGGTTCCCTTCACCACGTGCAGGGGGTGCAGCTTGAGGCCATCCACGCCCAGATCGATCACCCGTTTAAGTGTGGTCATCGCATGCTGCGCGGTCTCGCCGGGCAGGCCGATGATGAGGTGAGTGCAGACCCGCAGGCCGCGTGCGCGGGCCGCCCGCACCGCCTCCGCATACTCCGTAAAGCCGTGACCCCGGTTGACCCTCTGCAGCGTCTCGTCGAAGGACGACTGCAGGCCCAGCTCGAGCCAGATCTCGCGGCCCTGTTCCTGATGCGCGGCGAGCAGATCCAGGACGGGCGGTGGTACACAGTCGGGGCGGGTGCCGATCGACAGGCCGATCACCCCGGGTGCTTCCAGGGCCTCTCGGTACAGCCTGGCCAGCTGGTCCACATCGGCATAGGTGTTGGTATAGGCCTGGAAATAGGCGATGAAACGTTCGGCCCCGGTGCGTCGCCGAATCACCGACCGACCTGCTGCGATCTGTTCCGCCACCGACCGGCCCTGGCGTGCGTGGGGGCTGAACGAGTTGTTGTTGCAGAAGGTGCAGCCGCCACGCCCCTTGCTGCCATCTCGATTGGGGCAGGTGAAGCCGGCATGGATGGCGATCTTGTGCACCCGCTGGCCGTGGCGGCGCTTCAGATCCTGGCCAAGGGTGTTGACGAGTTGCGGCAGGGGACTGCTCATGGGCGTGCCATACGACTGGGTGGGACGCTTTTTATCACTACGAACAGCATGGTTACTTGATCTGGATCAAGTGCCAAGAGGGCCCATTGGGTGTGCCAGTGCCAATCGGCTACGACACCATCGATGAAATAAAAATTTCGAATCTCGTGTCACGGCGGCAAATCGGTTTTCCCTGCAGGATGCGACAAGGCTGGGGGAGCACCGGCGCGTGCGGCTCCGCGGCGTGGCCGGAAAGGGGGGTACTGTGATTTCATCTGACGAGCGACACTGGAACGACCTCTACGCGGAGCGTGACGATGAGCGACTGAGTTGGTATCAGGCATGGCCCGTCCGCTCGCTCGAATGGGTCGAGTCCTGTGGGTTGGATCCGGATGCCGGGATCATCGATGTCGGCGCTGGCACCTCGTCCCTGTTGGCCTCCCTGTGGGAACGGGGCCATTGGGATCTCTGGTGGCTGGACATCTCACCGCTCGCCCGGGAGCGGGCGGCCCAGGCCCTGGGAGAGGCGGCCGAGCACCTGCACTGGCTGGTGGGCGATGTCACCCGGATCCCATTGCCCAGGCATCGTTTCGCCATCTGGCACGATCGTGCGGTGTTCCATTTCCTGACCCGGGGCGAGGAACGGGCGGCCTACGTCGCCCAGGCAAGGGAGGCGCTGTCACCCGGGGGCCATCTCATGATGGCGACCTTCGCGGAGGACGGGCCGCGGCAGTGCAGCGGCCTGCCGACGATGCGCTACGACCCCGAATCCCTGATGGCCGAATTCGGCCCCGACTTCGAGTTGCTGCGAACCAGCCGCGAGCGGCACCTCACGCCGGGTGGGGCGGTGCAGTGGTTTCGCTGGTTCCTGCTGCGCCAAGGCGCTTGAAGCAGTGGCGTAGTCTGGATGAAACCACAGCGGAATCCAGGTTTACCCTACTCTGGCTCCACCCAGTCGGCCGGCTTGCGCTGGAAGTCCAGCAGCTTGTTGGCGAAGTAACGATCACCCACCTCTGGATCGACCACATTGCCCTCCATGTCGACCAGCGGCAGGTCGTATTCGTTCCAGCCGCGCAGCCCGGTCTTGAGCGAGGTGACGTACTTGTAGCCCATCTGCATCAGGGTGTAGGTGGCGAAGACGCTGCGGCTGCCGGAGCGGCAGACCACCACGATCTGGCGGTTCCGGGCCTTCACCAGCTCGGGTTCGGTCTCCTCGTGGTCCCATTCCACCGCAGTCTCCAGGATACCGCGGGGTACATGCAGCGATCCCTCGATGTGCATGGTGTCGTATTCATGGGCCTCGCGCACGTCGAGGAACAGCAGGTCGTCGCCCTTGTTCATGCGTTCTTCCACGTCCCAGGGGAAGCATTCCTTGATCTGGGGGGCTATCTCGGCGACGAGGTCCTTGTAGGTCTTGCGTTTCATCTTTGCCGACTCGAAAGGGGGGTTTGATGAGGGGCATTTTATCCTTTTTGTCGTGCCATCGTC
>RFHJ01000204.1 GCA_003696905.1 Gammaproteobacteria bacterium
ACCGCCTGCATCTGGGTCTGCTTGTAGAGGTTGTTCAGCACCACCTCGGCCACCTCGCCGCGACGCAGCTCGATGACCATGCGCATGCCTTCCTTGTCGGACTCGTCGCGCAGCTCGGAGATGCCCTCGAGCTTCTTCTCCTTGACCAGCTCGGCGATCTTCTCCAGCAGGCGGGCCTTGTTGACCTGGTAGGGCAGCTCGGTCACCACGATGCGCTGCCGCCCGTTGTCCATCTCCTCGATCTCGGTGCGCGCGCGGATGTAGACCTTGCCGCGGCCGGTGCGATAGGCCTCGCGCACCCCGGCGACCCCGTTGATGATGCCGGCCGTGGGAAAATCCGGGGCCGGGATGCGCTCTATCAGCGCCTCCAGCGGGGTTTGTGGATCGTCGATCAGGGCGATACAGCCATCGATCACCTCGGTGAGGTTGTGCGGCGGGATATTGGTCGCCATGCCCACCGCGATGCCCGATGAACCATTGACCAGCAGATTGGGGAAACGCGCGGGCAGCACCACCGGCTCGCGCTCGGATTCGTCGTAGTTGGGGACGAAATCGACCGTCTCCTTGTCGATGTCGGCGAGCAACTCGTGGGCGATGCGGCTCATCCGCACCTCGGTGTAGCGCATGGCAGCCGGGGCATCCCCGTCCACCGAACCGAAGTTCCCCTGGCCGTCGATCAGGGGATAGCGCAGCGAGAAGGGCTGGGCCATGCGCACGATGGTGTCGTAGACCGCCGTATCGCCGTGGGGGTGGTACTTACCGATGACATCGCCCACCACGCGCGCCGACTTCTTGTAGGGCTTGTTCCAGTCGTTGTTGAGCTCGCCCATGGCGTACAGCACCCGCCGATGTACCGGCTTGAGACCGTCACGCACATCCGGCAGGGCACGACCGACGATCACCGACATGGCGTAGTCCAGGTAGGACTGCTGCATCTCATCTTCGAGACTGATCGGGAGGATTTCCTTGGCGAACTCGGTCATCGAACGATCCTGTGATGGCGCCGCCGGGGCCTCTCCGGACCTTTTACGCTGACGCCGCTAGAACGGGTGATTTAAGATGAAAATTCTACCATAAGGGGAGTTGCGGCGCGGACAGAAAAGCGCTCAGAATGTCTTACAGGGCGTCTCGAGGGCTTTTTCGAATATCGAAACACGGGAATGGCGAACGGACAAAACGAGGCGCTGGGCTCGGCCCGCTCAAGGGCCATCCTTAATGTGGAAATACACATCCAGGCACCATTTCTGGTGCGGTTCGCAAGGCTCACCACACCCTACGAAGTCGGAGGATGCGGTGAGGCACGAACCGCATCGATGACCGCCGGCCAGGCTTTTCCATGATCAGGGGTGTGGCCAAGAACTCATGGCAGTTAGGATACGACGGGAACCTAACTACATCTGTCTTGCCGATCTTCATTTTTCGATGACCAGGGGCTCGATGTACCCTGTAGGACAATCGACCCGTGTCAACCAAAACCATAACACTAGGATGCCTCGCGGCCGCACCTGCCTCAGCCCGGCCCGCAGGCCCACCAAGGAGACGAGAGATGAGCCATTCGGATGACTGCGCCGGCCCCCTCCATGCCACGGGGTTCCAGATCCGTTCACTGGGTCTGCAGGACCTCGCCAGATGTATCGCTTTGGGATGGCACGACATGGTGCGGATCGGCTGGCCCAGCTATCTGCATGGCCTGCTGGTTTTCGTGTTCAGCCTGATCACCCTGCGCACCGCCCTGGTCGAGGTAGACCTGTTGCCAGGCGTGGCGACAGCCTTTGTCTTCGTCGGTCCCATGCTGGCCACCGGACTCTATGGCATGAGCCGCCGTGTAGAAGCAGGCAAGGCGGCCGGCATACGTGATGCCTTTTGCGCCTGGCGCACCGCTTCACGATGCCTGTGGCGGTTCAGTCTGCTGCTGATTGCCATCGGGCTGCTCTGGATCATCGTCAGCGCACTGCTGTTCCACTTCTTCGTGAATATGGAGATCCACCACCCCTTGGACTTCATCCACTATGTTCTGAGCCAGGAGACCAGCCACTTCATTCTCTGGACCCTTGCCGGCGGGCTGTTCGCGGCGCTGGTCTTCGGCATGACAGTGGTCACAGTGCCTCTGCTGCTCGATCGCGACGTGACGACAAAAACGGCGATCCTTGTGAGCATCCGCGCCGTCGGCGAGAATCCTGGCCCCATGACCTTCTGGGCACTCTTCATTGGGCTGTGCACGGGCACGGCTTTCGCCACCGCCATGTCCGGATTTGTCCTGCTCTATCCATTGATGGGACATGCCTCCTGGCACCTGTATCGTCAGGTCATCGAGATCACCGATGGGGAGGCCATCCCGACACGGGCCGAAGCGACATGATCAACATCAGCGAAGAACAGATCACCGAGATCGGCATGACCTGGGGCGTCACCGCCCTGATCCTCTACATGCTGTTCATCATCGGGAACCTGGCCAAGAAATCGAAGGCCGGGCGGTTCGGCACCTTCGTACTGTTCTTCGTGCTCGCCTTCGGCATGCTCGGCTTCATCGCCAAGTCGATCATTCAGTGGTTCTTCAACATGCAGTGAGCGCAACAGGAAACACCGTGCGCGAGGAAGGTCTATTCTTTCATGCATCGACCACCTCCTCCGGAGACACCATGCCCTTCCTTCTGCTGTTTGGCACCATCCTTACGTTTTCTCTCATCGCCAACGCCGCCCCGGTGACCATCGCCGCCGGCCCCTTTCAGATGGGCTGTTCGCCTGGTGATCCGGCATGCGAACACGACGAAGGTCCACCGGGCGGCATTCGGGTCGAGGTCCCTGCCTTCCGTATCGACGAGCACGAGGTGACGGTGGCCGAATACCGGGCCTGCGTCGAATCGGGACGATGCACACCGCCCCTCACCCATACGCGCAACAAATACTGCAACTACGGCGCCCCGGGACGTGACGATCATCCGGTCAACTGCGTCGACTGGACGCAAGCGCAGACCTTTTGCCGAACCCGCGGCGGCCGGCTGCCCTACGAGGCGGAATGGGAGAAGGCGGCACGCGGTGGCACCACCAGCCGCTACCCCTGGGGCCAGCGGGTCAGTTGCCGAGAGGCGATCCTAGACGACAAGATAACCCACGGCT
>RFHJ01000205.1 GCA_003696905.1 Gammaproteobacteria bacterium
CGCGAAAAACGTCGGCGGCAGGGATGCCGGGAGCGGCCACGGAGGTATTTACGGCGTTTTTCCGGGCAGACGGCCCACTTCGCTACAGTTAGTGTGGAAGAACACATCCAGGCACCATTTCTTCTGGTGCGGTTCGCAGCGCTCACCGAACCCTACGAAGTCGGAGAATGAGGTAGGATGCGGTGAGGCACGAACCGCATCGATGACATTTTCCATGATCAGGGGTGTGGCCAAGAACTCATGGTAGTTAGTGTGGAAATTCCCGATGTTGGCAAGCGATCGCTCTGCGTAGGGTGGGTTGAGCCTAGCGAAACCCACCATTTCAGGCCGCGTTCGATGGGTTTCGCACAGCTCAACCCACCCTACGAAGTCGGAGGACGACGTAGGATGCGGTGAGGCACGAACCGCATCGATGATCGCCGGCCAGGCTTTTCCATGATCAGCGGTGTGGCCAAGAACTCACGGCAGTTAGATGACGGGACCCTGCCCTTGATCCCCAGGGGTCGGAGTCGGCACCTGAGGGGCCGGAGTCCACCCCGGGTGGTCGGAAGTACCGACTCCGGCCCCAGACCCTGATGCCAGAAAACCCGCTGGACATCAGGCCGCAGCCGGCACCTGTAGCAAAGGTCGCGCCTCCTCGCTGTTCAGATAGTCGAGGAAGGCCTGGGCGATGGGTGGCAGGCGCCGTCCCTGGCGATGGACCACATGCCAGTGACGCAGGATGGGGAAACCCTCCACATCCAGCACCTTCAGCGCGCCCGCCTTGAGTTCCAGCTCGAGGGTATGGATGGAGACGATCCCCAGACCCAGCCCCGCCTCCACTGCGCTCTTGATCGCCGAGTTGGAGGTCGTCTCGATACCGGTGCGTAGCTGCATGCCGCGCTCGTGGAAGAAGCGTTCCATGGCGATCCGGGTGCCGGACTCACGTTCTCGCACCACAAAGGTCTCGGACTGGATCTCGTCGAGCGGAATGGGACCGCGCCGAAGCGTCATGGGATGATCCGGGGGTGCGATCACCACCAGCGGATTCTCCATGAAGGCCTGCACCTCCAGTTCCAGCCCCTCGGGCGGCTTGCCCATGATGACGATGTCGGTGTCGTTGTTGGCCAGCTGATCCAGCAACGTCTTGCGGTTGGTCACATCCAGGGTATAGCTGCTCTCGGGATAGCGCTGGGAAAAGGCGCCGAGAATACGGGTGGCAAAGGAGTTGGCGGTGGTGGCCACGCTCAGTCGCAGATGCCCCCGGCGCACCCCCTTGAGCGCGGCCATCACCTCGTCCAGGTCGCGCAGTTCCTCGCCGATGCGGCGGCAATACTCGTACATCTCGCGCCCCGCCTCGGTCAGGTAGATGCGTTTCCCCAGCTTTTCGAACAACGGCAGGCCCGCGGCGTCCTCCAGCTGACGCACCTGCATCGAGACTGCGGGCTGGCTCAGGTGCAGCTCTTCGGCGGCCCGGGTAAAGCTCAGATGACGAGCCACTGCCTCGAACAGGGTCAGCTGGCGTAATGTCAGGTGCATGTCGGCATATCCTTTTCTGTCATTAATTCTACTTTGTCACATTGACTGAAATACGGCGGGGCGGGGTTGGCTGCGCGTGTCCGTTGGCCGCAGGGATGCGGCCATCGAGCCTCCAGGGATGGATTTACGGCGTGACACGCTCAGCCAACCCCGCCCCCTGCCCCTGAAACCGGCCAATTTGACAAAGTAGAATTAACAGCCTATCGGACTCGGTGTAGGCATGTGACCCCGCCAGCGACACCCAGAAAGCCGCCTGAGCACGGGCCATGACGCATATTATTATAAATATACGTTTATCCTTTACATAAGGAAATCAGTATTCCCTTATACGTTGTATCCCTTTAGACTTTGCGCCTACTTACTGCATGGACTTCCCGCATTGCGCAATGTCCATGTTCGTGGCGTCGAACAGCCGCCGAGAAAAGCCCTCTCCGCAAAGGCCCCTGGCCTCTGCCGGCGGAAATGGGTTCTCGGCGGCTCGCCAACGCTCATTTCAACCAAGCCCGAGGAAATGCACATGGCTCTCGATCAATCCAATCGTTACTCCGACCTCACCCTCAAGGAAGAAGACCTCATTGCCGGTGACCGCCACCTGCTGGTGGCCTATCGCCTGAAGCCCGCTGAAGGCCACGGCTTCCTGACCGTCGCGGCACACGTAGCGGCCGAATCCTCCACCGGCACCAACGTGGAGGTCTCCACCACCGACGACTTCACCCGCGGCGTCGACGCCCTGGTCTACGAGATCGACGAGAACGCCTTCGGTGATGCCGGGGGTCTGGTCAAGATCGCCTACCCGGTCGAACTGTTCGACCACAACCTGATCGACGACAAGCACGGTGTGGCCCACATGTGGTCGCTGATCCTGGGCAACAACCAGGGCATGGGCGACCACGTCGGCCTGCGCATGTTGGACTTCTATGTCCCCGAGTGCATGATCCGCAAGTTCGACGGCCCGGCGACCAACATCAGCCACATGTGGAAGGTGATGGGCCGCCCCGAGACCGATGGCGGCTATGTGGCCGGCACCATCATCAAGCCCAAGCTGGGCCTGCGTCCCGAGCCCTTCGCCAAGGCCTGCTACGACTTCTGGCTGGGCGGCACCTTCATCAAGAACGACGAGCCCCAGGCGAACCAGACCTTCTGCCCGATGAAAGAGGTCATCCCTCTGGTCGCGGAGGCCATGGATCGCGCCCAGCAGGAGACCGGCGAGGCCAAGTTCTTCTCCGCCAACATCACCGCCGACTTCTTCGCCGAGATGATCGCGCGCGGCGAATACATCCTCAACGAATTCGCCAAGTACGGCAACGAGGAGCACGTCGCCTTCCTGGTGGACGGCTTCGTGGCCGGCCCGGCTGGGATCACCACCGCGCGTCGCTACTTCCCCTCCACCTTCCTGCACTTCCATCGCGCCGGCCACGGTTCCCTGACCTCCTACAAGTCGCCGATGGGTATGGATCCGCTGTGCTACATGAAGATGTCGCGCCTGATGGGCGCCTCGGGCATCCACACCGGCACCATGGGCTACGGCAAGATGGAAGGCCACAAGGACGAGCGCGTGCTGGCCTACATGCTCGAGCGTGACGAGTGCCAGGGACCCTATTTCTACCAGAAATGGCATGGCATGAAGGCCACCACCCCGATCATCTCCGGTGGCATGAACGCCCTGCGTCTGATCGGCTTCTTCGAGAACCTGGGTCACGCCAACGTGATCAACACCTGCGGCGGTGGTTCCTTCGGCCATATCGACGGCCCGGCTGCCGGCGGCAAGTCGCTGATCCAGGCCTGGGAGTGCTGGAAGGCCGGCGCCGATCCCATCGAGTGGGCCAAGGAGCACCGCGAGTTCGCGCGGGCCTTCGAGTCTTTCCCGCACGATGCGGACCAGCTGTTCCCCGGCTGGCGAGAGAAGCTGGGCGTGGCCGCAGCCTAAGCACGGGCGCTCCCGCTTCGCATACTGCAAAGCCCCCCTTCGTGGGGGCTTTTTCGTGCGCCGCAGGAAGTTCGCTCGCTACCGATCGGGTCAAAGCATGCGGCCGGCACTCGCCAGAAACCCGCAGCCCCCCAATCGCGGGCAATACATAAACGATCCTTTATTACAGCAATCAGTATGATTTAGTTTACCTTATCGTTTTCCTCTCCCATACTGCACCCCATCCTGAGTGCTGCACTCGGATTTGAACCCAACTGGGACACCGGCACCGCCGGAATCCCATTCGTCAGGAACCTCTGGAGAGGACAAACAATGGCCAAGAAATACGAAGCGGGCGTAAAAGAGTACCGCGAAACCTATTGGGAACCCGATTACACCCCCAAGGAGAGCGACCTGCTGGCGGTGTTCAAGATCACCCCGCAGCCGGGCGTGCCCCGCGAAGAGGCTGCGGCCGCGGTGGCCGCCGAGTCGTCCACCGGCACCTGGACCACCGTCTGGACCGACCTGCTGACCGACCTGGACTACTACAAGGGCCGTGCCTACGCCATCGAGGACGTGCCGGGTGACGACGAGGCCTTCTACGCCTTCGTAGCCTACCCCATGGGCCTGTTCGAGGAAGGCTCGGTGGTCAACGTGATGACCTCCATCGTGGGTAACGTGTTCGGCTTCAAGGCGGTGCGCGGCCTGCGTCTCGAGGACATCCGCTTCCCGCTGTGGTTCGTGACCACCAACCCCGGACCGCCGCACGGCATCCAGGTCGAGCGTGACAAGCTGGACAAGTACGGGCGTCCACTGCTGGGCTGCACCATCAAGCCCAAGCTGGGCCTGTCCGCCAAGAACTACGGCCGCGCCTGCTACGAGGGCCTGCGTGGTGGCCTCGACTTCACCAAGGACGACGAGAACGTCAACTCCCAGCCGTTCATGCGCTGGCGTGACCGCTTCCTGTTCGTGCAGGAGGCCTGCGAGAAGGCCGAGGCCGAGACCGGCGAGCGCAAGGGCCACTACCTGAACGTGACCGCGCCCACCGTCGAAGAGATGTACAAGCGTGCCGAGTTCGCCAAGGAGATCGGCGCCCGCATCATCATGTCCGATTACCTGACCCTCGGCTGGGCAGCGCATACCTCGCTGTCCAAGTGGTGCCGTGACAACGGCATCCTGCTGCACGTCCACCGCGCCATGCACGGCGTCATCGACCGCAACCCGAACCACGGCATCAACTTCCGCGTGCTGACCAAGATGCTGCGCCTGATGGGCGGCGACCACCTGCACTCGGGTACTGTGGTGGGCAAGCTGGAGGGCGACCGCGAGGCCACCCTGGGCTGGATCGACATCATGCGCGACAAGTACATCAAGGAAGATCGCTCCCGCGGCATCTTCTTCGACCAGGACTGGGGTCAGATGCCCGGCGTCATCCCCGTCGCCTCCGGCGGCATCCACGTCTGGCACATGCCGGCGCTGGTCTCCATCTTCGGTGACGATTCCTGCCTGCAGTTCGGTGGCGGCACCCTGGGTCATCCCTGGGGCAACGCGGCCGGCGCCGCGGCCAACCGGGTCGCCGTGGAGGCCTGCGTCCAGGCCCGCAACGAGGGTCGTGAGCTGGAGAAGGAAGGCAAGGACATCCTCACCAATGCGGCCAAACACAGCCCCGAGCTGAAGATGGCCATGGAGACCTGGAAAGAGATCAAGTTCGAGTTCGACACCGTCGACAAGCTCGACGTCTCGCACAAGTAATCGCCTTCCAATACCGAATTCACTACAGAGGAACACACCATGAGTGAAGTACAAGACTACAAGTCACGCCTGTCCGATCCGAAGAGTCGCAAGATGGGCACCTTCTCCTACATCCCGGACATGGACGCAGACCAGATCCGCAAGCAGGTGCAATACATCGTGGACCAGGGCTGGAACCCGGCCATCGAACACACCGAGCCCGAGTACGGCGCCAGCCACTACTGGTACATGTGGAAGCTGCCCATGTTCGGCGAGACCGACGTGGATCGTATCCTCGAAGAGATCGAGCTGTGCAAGAAGGCCAACCCGGGCAACCATGTCCGCCTGGTCGGCTACGACAACTACAAGCAGACCCAGGGCGCCAACATGGTGGTCTACAAGGCACCCCTCGAAGGCGAGGTGCTGGAGCGCATGGAGTCCGCCGCCGCGGTCCATGCCTACGACCTGGTGCACAAGTAGGCACCTTCTCCTGCGGGGGCGCCTGTCCCCCGCGGGGGTTTTGCCGAGGCCCCTTCTCGGGGCCTTCGCAAAACCTCCCGATTCATGGATTCATTGGCACGAGGTGTGCGTCATGAGCGACATCGACAAGAACGATTTCCTGATCACCGAGGAACCCTACTACCGTTCGGTGGGCGACGAGGTTGACAAGTACGAGGCGGCCTACGATGTGCGCATGCCGGTGATGCTCAAGGGTCCCACCGGCTGCGGCAAGTCGCGCTTCGTCGAATACATGGCCTGGAAGCTGGGCAAGCCGCTGATCACCGTCGCCTGTAACGAGGACATGACCGCCTCCGACCTGGTCGGCCGCTTCCTGCTGGATATCAACGGCACCAAGTGGCAGGACGGTCCGCTCACCGTGGCCGCGCGCATCGGCGCCATCTGCTACCTGGACGAGGTGGTCGAGGCGCGCCAGGACACCACGGTGGTCATCCACCCGCTCACCGACCACCGCCGCGAACTTCCGCTGGAAAAGAAGGGCGAGCTGGTCAAGGCGCATCCCGACTTCCAGATCGTGATCTCCTACAACCCCGGCTATCAGTCGATGATGAAGGACCTCAAGCAGTCCACCAAGCAGCGCTTCGGCGCCATGAGCTTCGACTATCCCGATGCCGAGGTGGAGAAGGAGATCATCGCCCATGAGTCGGGTGTCGACCCGGCCACCGCCGAGAAGCTGGTGCAGGTCGCTCAGCGCTCGCGCAACCTCAAGGGCCACGGCCTGGACGAGGGCATGTCCACCCGCCTGTTGATCTATGCCGGACAGCTCATACAAAAGGGCATTCCTGCCGCCAATGCCTGTCAGATGGCGCTGGTGGAGCCGCTGACCGACGACCCGGACATGCGCGATACCCTGCAGGCCGCCATCAGCACCTTCTTCGGCTGAACCGCCGGCACGCCCCTCTCGGGGCTGTGCTCCACCCGCGCGAGGAACAGTAGATGAGCGTCAACCTGGAAGACTACCGGGACGAACTGGTATCCGCCGCCCCCGAGCTGGCCGACACCCTGGACGCCACCTTCCACGAGGCGGCGCGCCTGATGTCAGCCGGGGGCCTCAGGGACTACCTGGACGGCGCCCGCGGCATGGTCAACCTGGGCAAGGGGCCGGCGCTGGTGGTCACCTGGCTGGACGAGGTGCCCCTGGTCGCACGCGAATGTGGCGACGACGTGATCCGCGACATCGCCACCGCGGTACTCAAGCTGGCCTCCATGGTCTCGGGCGAGGTACTGGTGCTGATGCTCTCCACCCTGCCCACCGCGGCACGCCGCCTCGGCGATCCCGACCTGCTGCGTGCCTATCTGCAGCTGTTGCACCGGCTGGCGGCACGTGCCCCACGCGGCCTGCGGCCGATGCTCAATGTGCTCGACGAGCTGCTCTCCAAGCTCACCCTCTCGGGGCTGCGCCGCTGGGTGGACTTCGGCGCCGACGCCTATCGCCGCGACCTACCGAAGCAGGCGGCCTATTTCGGCCTGGAGAGCGAGGATTCCAAGGCGGTGCTGCAACAGGAGCGCAAGGGCACCCTGTTCATCGACGAGCAGCGCCGGCTCAACTTCTACCTGCGCGCCTTCTGGGGCCGCGATTTCTTCCTGCGTCCCACCGCTGCCGACCACCTTGGCTTCCGCCCGTTCATCGAAGGACATGCCATGCACCTGCCCGATGCGGTGGACGACGTGGGTGAGGTCAGCGGCCATGAACTGTACCGCGCGATGAGCGCCCACATGGCGGCGCATAGGGTCTATACCCTGGAGCCTCTGAGCGCCGAGGCCCTGTCACCGGCACAGCAATATTTCATCGGCGTGTTCGAGGACGCCCGGGTCGAGCACTGCGCCGGCAGCGAGTTCCCCGGCATGAAGAATCTGTGGCGGGCGCTGATGCCCGAACCGGGCCAGACCCGCTACGAACACCGTGGCATGGAAGTACTGGAACGGGTCGCGCGCGCCCTGCTCGATAGCAGGGAGAAGACCGGCGATGCCGAGGTGGACGCCATCGTCGAACGCTTCCATGGGCATATCGGTGACAACATGGACAATCCCCGTTTCTCCATGGACCTGGGCCTGGAACTGTTCAATCTGATGACGCGCCGCAGGGATGTGCCCAGCCTGCGGATACTGGAAGGGCTGGCCATTCCCTACCGCGACGACAACCGCTTCATCTGGGCCGCCGAGGAATTCAGCTGGGAGCAGGACACCGCCTATCTGCCAGAGAGCCAGCGCCAGGTCCGCAAGTATGTGAGCGTCATGGAGATGGTCAACGAGGTGGAGGTGGAGACCGCCGGGGACGACGCCCAGGAGATCTGGGTACTCTCCAGCGAGCTGTTCCCCTACGAGGACAACGGCATCTCCTACAACCAGATGGAGGGCAAGGAGCCGATCTCCGATCCCTTCCATTACCCCGAATGGGACTACCAGGTGCAGTTGCACCGCCCTGCCTGGGCGACGGTGTATGAGCGCCGCCAGGGCCGGGGCGACCCCGAGATCATCGACAGAGTGCTCACCGAGCACAAGGGGGTCAGTCACCGCATCAAGCAGATCATCGACCGGCTGCGCCCCCAGGGGGTATCGCGCCAGCGCAAGCTGGAGGACGGAGACGAGCTGGACATCAACGCCGCGGTGGATGCCATGGTGACCCTGCGCATCGGCCTGCAGCCGGACATGCGGATCACCATACGCCACGTGATCAACCGGCGCGACCTGGCTGTGCTGATCCTGTTGGATCTGTCCGAATCCACCAACGAGGTGGTCCGCGGCAGCGAAAAGACGGTGCTGGAGCTGACTCGCGAGGCCTCCGCCCTGGTGGCCACCGCGATCAACGGCATCGGCGACCCCTTCGCCATCCATGGCTTCGCCTCCGATGGCCGCCACGATGTGCAGTACTACCGCTTCAAGGACTTCGAACAGCCGTTGGATGCCGAGGTGAAGAGCCGATTGGCCGGGATGAAGGGCGGCCTCTCCACCCGCATGGGCGCCGCCATGCGTCATGCGGGGCGCCACCTGATGCAGCGCAGCGAAAAGCACAAGCTGTTGCTGATCGTCACCGACGGCGAACCGGCGGACATCGACGAGCGCGACCCGCAATACCTGCGCATGGACGCCAAGAAGGCCGCCGAAGAGCTGCACCGCAATGGCGTGCTCAGCTACTGCCTGACCCTGGACCCGGAGGCGGACCGCTATGTCTCGCGCATCTTCGGCGCCAACAACTACACCATCATCGACAACGTGAAACGCCTGCCGGAGAAGCTGCCCACGCTGTTCGCCAGCCTGACACGGTGATGTCCCGCATCGACGGTATCCCGATCTTCGCCGCGCGTCGCGACCAGGTGCCGGCCCGACTCTACAACCTCTGGCGCCGCGCGCTGATGCGCATGGGACGCGACATCCATCTGCGCCTGCACGGACTGAAGGAGATGGAACTGATCCTGGAACGTGATGCCTGGGTGGTCGTGGACCACAACCGCAACAAGGTCCCGGTGCTCGCCTGGGTGGACTTTCAGGTGCCGCCGGTGCGCACCCTGCATGAGCCCATCCCCTGTACGCTCAACCACTACCACTTCATGGCCAGTGGACTGCGCGCGCGGGTATTGGAGCTGTTGGAAGAAGCATTGGAGCAAGAATTCAGACGCAACCGGCTGCCGCCGCCCTGACGACCAGGGCCGGTGCAGGTCCGCTATCAGCGACGCCGCCCCTTGCCCTTGCGCTTCCCACCGCGTGGTCCGCGGTCTGGGCCCACGCGCAGGGCCGAGCCGTCGACCGTCTTGCCATCGAGTGCAGACATGGCGGCACGCGCCTCGTGCCCCTCCATCTCGAGCACCGCGAAGCCACGGCAGTCGCCAGAGAACATGTCCTTCGCCATCTTGAGCGAGCGGACGACCCCAAATTCCGAAAACAGCGCCTGCAGCGCCTCTTCGGTCATGGAACGCGGCAGACCGCGTACAGAAATAGCTATCAAAAGGGATACCTCGAAAAACTGGTGGCGGCTCATGGAACCGTCACCCAAACAAACAGGCTCTGTTCCAGGCAGGTGTTGGAAACCACCGCCTGGCCTTTGCGAAATCCTGCAACTCGGGGCCTGGCCCGACATATCGGACCGAAGCGCCACCTACACGGACATCACCAGGTCGTCATGGCTTCCACATTGGACAGGAACAGCGCCAACAAAAAAGGCGACCGAAGGCCGCCTTTTTTCCGCAACGGATACGGGTCAGAGCGCGACCACGTTGTCCGCCTGCGGACCCTTGGCGCCGGCCACTTCGTCGAATTCGACCTTCTGGCCCTCTTCCAGTGAACGATGGCCTTCGCCGACGATCGAACGGAAATGGACGAAGAGATCCTTGCCGGATTCACGCTCGATGAAGCCGTAACCCTTGGCGTTGTCGAACCACTTCACGGTACCGGTTTGCTTGTTGGACATGGTGTGTTTCCTCATAGTCGGAAAGAATTTTGATAAACCCGCCTGACGACGTCAGACAGAGCGATTGCCACGAATCTCGGCGAACACTCGACTTGCTTGGGTTTTCGGATGTAACGGTGAGGAAACAGACGAAACGGAGCGGGGAGTAGAACGAACTAAGATCATGTGCGGTGCACTGTAACAGCCCGCACAGGGCGACACAACACTTATTTTAGATTTACCGCAGATTCCTCCTCTGGCTCCATGACCCCCTGCTCGACTCAATGCGGCAATACCTGTCCAGACACCGAATTCTGGTGCGGTTCGCGGAGCTCACCGCACCCTACGACCGAAACAGCAGGTAGGATGCGGTGAGGGACGAACCGCATCGGTCACCTCGCGGCGTATCCCGAGGGGTCGGAGTCGGTACCTGGGAGGCCGGAGTCCACCCCAGGGGTCGGGAGTACCGACTCCGACCCCGGATCCTGAATACCCGGTCTAGATCAAGCGTTGAAGTAGCGGGGTAACAACGGCGCCGGTACAATGCGCGGTTTTCCGTCGGACCGACAAGCGCAAGGCATGAGCAAGACCTACCCCTACCCCATCGCCCGGATCGGGTTGATCGGCGGCGGACAACTCGGACGCATGCTGGTACGGGCCGCGAAACAGCTCGGCTGCACAACCGTCGTCCTGGACCCGCTACCGGACTCCCCGGCCGGACAGATCGCGACGCGCCAGATCGTCGGGGGCTATCACGATGCGGAAAAGATCCGTGAATTGGCAGCCGATTGCGACGTGCTCACCTTCGAACTCGAGAACATCGATGCCGATACCCTGGCCGAGCTGGAGGCCGCGGGGCACCCAGTGCACCCACACGCAGGGGCACTCAGGATCATTCAGGACAAGCTCACGCAGAAGCAGTTTCTGGCCGACAACGGCATCCCTACTGCCCCCTTCGAGGCGGTCGAATCCCCCACACCGGA
>RFHJ01000206.1 GCA_003696905.1 Gammaproteobacteria bacterium
GCTGGTGTGGGTGTTCCCCATATCGAGCCGCGTGAGCAGGCCTGTGATTTCTCCTGCGACGGCCTGCAATGCGTGCTGGCCTGCCCTACCGGGGCGCTGACCCACGAGCTCGATTTTCCGGCGGATGCCCGCATGGGCTTTGCCCGCCTGGACAAGCCGGCGCAGTGTCTGGCGGTGCAGGGGAAGGGGCTCAAGGGCCTGGCCCGGGGGGCCGACTTCGGTGGCAAGTTGCGCTACGCGGAAATCGACCGCTGGAACCCCATCCCGGTTGCCGAACACCCTTATGAACTCGAGATCTGCGATCTGTGCGTGCGTCAATGCCCGATCGAGATCCGGATCGCCGATTGCGAGCAGAAGAAAGCCGAGGGCGAGACCCGTCCCACCGCTCGGGTTGCCATGCAAGTGGGCCATGAATGTCCCCCCAAGCATGCCATCGAGCTGCGGCCCATCGACACGGGCGATGGGACCAAGCGATTCAGGCCGGTCGTTCTCGATGGCTGCGTGGGTTGCGGCGTCTGCGAGATGATCTGTCCGGCCGGCGGTGATGGTCCTGGCGAAGCGGCGATCGTCATCGACATTCACCAGAACGCGGATACCCGGAGGGGCTGACATGAACTACATCAAGGAATCCCTGTCCCAGGTGCTGGGCAATGATCCTACCCGGCCCTCGAAGGATGAACAGCCAGAGGCGCTCAAGCGGATCTATGAGCGCAAACGCAACAAACTGAAGAAGGCCGATCTGGAGGCGATCGCGCACCACAGTCACTTCATGGGCAAGTGGATGAAACGCCGCTGGATCACCCTGATCCTCGTCAACCTGCTGTTCGTGATCTCCTATCATTTCGATGTGCAGCTGGTCGAGGGGGCACTGACCGCCTCGCGGGTGATCGGCTTTCACTTCGCCGACCTCAACTCCGCCTTGCAGGTGATGCTCGCCTTCAAGCATGTGGTGCTCAACCTGGTGATCGGCACCGCCACGGTGTTCGTCCTCTGGTTGCTGCTCGGTGGCCGAACCTTCTGCTCCTGGGTCTGCCCCTATCACCTGTTGTCCGAATGGGCCGAATACCTTCATCTGTGGCTGGCGAAGAAGAAGATCATCAAGAACCATGTCTTCCATCGCAAGACCCGCGCCGTGCTCTATGTGGTGTTCGCATTGCTGGCCTTGCTGACCGGCTACACCGTCTTCGAGACCATCTCCCCCACCGGCATCGTGAGCCGGGCGCTTATCTACGGGCCGGGAGTCGCCCTGGTGTGGGTGGGTTTTCTACTGTTGTTCGAGGTCTTCGTGTCACGTCGCGCCTGGTGCCGCTATGTCTGCCCCATCGGCATCACCTATGCGGCCATCGGCACCTTGTCACCGGTACGTGTCGAATACAACGCGGAGACCTGTCATCATGAGGGTGACTGCCGCAAGGTGTGTCTGGTGCCCCATGTGCTGGACATGACCATTCGTGGGCGGGCACACGACGTGACCCAGGAGATCACCGCAGACTGTACCCGCTGCGGCATGTGTGTGGACATCTGCCCGACCAATTCACTGAATTTCAAGGTCAAGGGCCTGGACCGGCTGCTTTGACGGAGCGACCGATGATCGAGTTCTCGGGTGTCACCAAGCGCTTTCGCCGCCACCAGGTATTGAAGGGCATCGATCTGGTCATCGAGCGGGGGCAGCGCGTGGCCCTGGTCGGTTCCAATGGCGCCGGCAAGACGACCCTGATTCGCTGCCTGCTCGGAGAATATCGGCACGGGGGACAGATCTGTGTGGATGGACTGGCGCCGCGTAGTCACCGTGAGCAGGTCCTGTCCCGGGTGGGCTTCGTGCCGCAGCTGCCACCGCCGCTGCGCATGCCGGTGGGCCAGTTGATCCGTTTTGCCGCCGGCTTGTGCGGTGGGGAGCCGGAGCGCATGCACCAGGTCGCCGAGCAGCTGGGTTTCGATGCGCATCGTTTTCGCCGGCAACCCTTCGTGCGTCTGTCCGGTGGTCAGAAGCAGAAGCTGCTGATCGCGGTGGCCCTGGGGCGCGATGCCGATCTGCTGGTCATGGACGAACCGGCGGCCAACCTCGACCCCGATGCGCGGCATGCCTTGTTTCACCTGCTCGCGGAAAGACAGGAACGGGCGGCCATGCTCATCTCCAGTCACCGCCTCGACGAGGTCGCCCCCCTGGTCAACCGGGTGGTGGAGATGGACCAGGGCCGGGTGGTGCTCGACGACGAGGTCGTCGACACCGTCGAGATGACCAGTCGGCTGGTCGTCGGTGTCGAGATGGGTCAGAGGGAGGATGCGTTCATCGCCGCGTTGAGGCAATGGGGCTTTCTCGAGACTGACGATCCGCGGCGCTGGACGGGTGTGATTGCCGGGCCCGATCGACTGCGTTTTCTGGGCATGGTGTCCCGTTATGCCGCGTTGTTGACACGACTCGACATGCGCGAGGCGAGCGACACGGAGAATGTGGATGTGGCTTGAACGGGAACTCTGGGGGGCGTGGCTGTTGCTGCTGGTGTTCGCCGGCCTGTCCGGCTGCTCCGATGGGCCGCAGACCGGCCCGGTACCGGTACACTTCGACCGCGATACCTGTACCCGCTGCCGCATGGTACTCAGCGACCCGCGCTTCGTCGCCGAGGTACGCTGGTTCCCGGCGGGAAAGCGCTCCAGGATCGCCAAGTTCGATGACATCGGTTGTGCCGTCCTGTGGCTGGCGGAACAGCCCTTCCGCGATGATCCCAGGGTCGAGATCTGGGTGGCGGACTATCGCACCCATGGGTGGATCGATGCCCGCAAGGCGTACTACGTGAAACTGAACAATTCCCCCATGGAATATGGTCTGGGCGCCCAGTCCGATCCGGCCCCCGGCGCGCTCGGTTTCGAGCAGGCCAAGGAGCACATCCGTGAAGTCGAGGAGAAATTCAACGTCCACGGCCAGCAACTGAAGCAACGGCTGGAGGAGCAGGCGCGAAGACGCGCCCTTCTCAGGCAGACGGAGAAGCCATGATGCACCTCTGGTTGACTGCCGCTACCGATGTGATCGAATCCCTGCGGGCCCGCTGGTTCATGGTCTACTCGCTGGTCTTCGGCGGTATCGTGGTGATCCTGTTTGCCTTCGGCCTGTCCGAATCACGCATCATGGGGTTCACCGGCCTGTCGCGTCTGTTGGTCACCTATATCCAATTGTCCATGGCGATACTGCCGATCTTCGTCCTCATCACCACGGTCCGTTCGGTCGCGGGTGACCGCGAGGCGGGTATCTTCGAGTACATGCTCTCGCTGCCGGTATCGCTCTCGGCCTGGTACTGGGGACGCTTCCTGGGGCGCTTCTTCGTGGTCTTTCTGCCCGTGTTTCTGGCCATGGTGGGCGCCGTGGCATGGGGGATGGTCGAGGGCCTCGAGATCCCGTGGAATCTGTTCGTCTATTACAGTGGGCTGCTGATGGCGCTCGCCTGGTGTTTTCTGGGCATCGGCATGCTGATCTCTACCCTGGCCCGCTCTTCGGATGTGGCCCAGGGGGCCGCCTTCCTCGTATGGCTGGTATTGCTGCTGTTCCTCGACCTCATTCTGCTCGGGGTGCTGATCCAGGAGCGATTGCCGCCGGAAACCGCGGTAGCCATCGCCCTGGCCAATCCGCTGCAGGTGTTTCGTACCGCCACCATGATGCTGTTCGATCCGCAGCTGGTATTGCTGGGTCCGACGGCCTACGTGATTCTCGATCGTTTCTCTCTGGAGGGTTACATCGCATGGGCAGTGCTCTATCCCATCGTCTTCGGCACCGTGGCGGCGGGTATAGGCTACCTGGTGTTCCGGCGCAGCGACCTGCCGTGAGCCCGGCCAGGCGGGCCTGGACCGGGATCGCGCTGCTGATTCTCGCCTCGGTGCTACTGGGGCTTGTGGCCGGCCGTTTGTTGCGTCCGGCGGCAACGACCGAGATCGTGCGGCTGCAAGCGGACCCGTCCTGTGACCTGCGGGCAGGCCCCTGCGAACTGGCGGTTCCGGGCGGCGGCCGCATTCGCTTCGCCATCACGCCACGCGATATTCCCGTGGGCCGGGAGCTGAAGCTCTCGGTCGATCTGGAAGCGCTGCGGGCCGACCGCGTGGTGGTGGACATCGATGGCGTCGACATGGACATGGGACTCTCGCCGTACCCCTTGCAGGCACGGGGAGGGGGTCACTTCGAAGGGCCGGGTGGGTTGAACTTCTGCAGCCGCGGCATCATGGAATGGGAGGCGAAGGTGACCGTTCGGCGCGGCAGCGAGGAGATCATTGCGCCCTTCCGCTTCATTACCGAGGCGCCCGATCCCGCGGTTCCGCTGAACGAGATGGGCTAAAGACCGACGGAGGAATCACAGGGTGGACGCCAACCGGTTTTCCAAGCGCCTGGGTCTCGTCTGGCTGGCCATGCTGGCCTGCGCCGCGGCCGATGCTGCCGAGCCCGTACGCCCGCTGGCACTGGTGCCCGGCGACTGTGCAAAGCCCGGGCCCGCGATGGATCTGCGGGGCTGTTCATTCGCCGGTCGGCGGATGCCAGGGGTGGACCTCAGCAACGCGCGCCTCGACGGAGTGGACCTGAGCAATGCAGCCCTGCCCGGGTGTCGTCTGTGGAACACGGTGTTGATTCGGGCGAATCTGAAATGGGCCAGCCTGGTGGATTGCGAGATGAGCCAGGCCGACCTGGCCCACGCCGATCTGTTCCACACGACCTTCGACGGCGCCCGCCTGAACGGTGCCCGTTTTCATCGGGCGAACATGTTCGGCGCCAATCTGAACGAGGTGACCGCGGTGGATGCGGATTTCACCCACGCCTGCATGAAGGATGTCGCCATGGAGGAGGGACGCTTCGATCGCAGTGATTTCTCGAACGCCTTCATGCAGCGAGCGGTCCTCATCGGCAGCAGTCTGCGCGGCGCGGTGTTCTTCGAGGCAGTCCTCACCGGCGCAGCGCTGGAGGAAAGCGACCTGACGGGAGCCGATCTGAGCCGCGCGCTCGTCAATGGCGCACATTTCAATGATGCGCTGTTGGTGGGGGCCGACTTTCGTGATGCCCGATTGCCCAATGCGGTGTTCGACGGCGCCGACCTTTCCGGAGCGCGCCATCTGCCCACGGGCGTGGCGGGGCAGGCGTCACGGTGACCGCTCTACGTATCCTTCTCGTTGGCATGCCAGAGGCCGAACAAACCCAAAGCCGAATCGACCACCAGGAGTGCAATCCATGAAGCCTTTTGTTCGTGTAGTTTCGATGTCGCTGTTGCTGTTACTGCAGCCGGTGCATGCCGCCCCCGCCACTGAGGCCCAACTGCAGGCGATCGCCCGCATGGGAGAACTCAACGGCGTCGCGTTGCAGTGCCGCTTCGTGGACCAGGTTCGTCGCATCAAACAGGAACTGATCAAACGTCTGCCCAAGCAGCGCGCACTGGGCGCCTGGTTCGAACAGAAGACGAATGCAGCCTTCACCGATTTCATCAACCGTGGCGATCGATGTCCCGGCCTGCTCGAGTTCGAAAAGGATCTCGAGCAGGCGGTGGCCAGACTCGACGAGGCCTTCTCGCCATGAGGGGCTCTTGGTACCGGGTCCTGGTAGCAGGACTCCTCTTGTTGCTGACGCTCGGCCGGGTGGAGGCCGCGGGCGACCTGAAGGTGGTGGCGACCATCAAGCCGGTGCATGCCCTGCTCGCCGGTCTGATGAAGGACATCGGCGAGCCACAGTTGCTGCTGCAGGGCGAGCAGAGCCCTTTCGACTATCAGCCCGACGAGCGTGCCCGGCGATTGCTGCAGGAGGCGGATCTCGTGGTCTGGGTGGGGCCGGAACTCGAGAAGACGCTGCAGCCCTTGATCGCCGGCCTGCCGCAGCGCACTCGGGTGATCGAACTGCTCTCTCAGGACGATCTCAAGATTCTGCCTTCGCGCACCGATCCGACGCAGCGTAATCCCTTCTTCTGGATGGACGATCGCAATGCCATCATCCTGCTGGATCTGCTCACCGATGCCTTGATCGCCATCGATCCGGAGCGATCCCATGTGTATACCCGGAATCGTCTGCGCCTGCTCAAACCGCTCAAGCGCATCGATCGGGAGTACGAGTACGGCTATCGTGGCCTCCAGACGGGCACTGTCGCCGAGTATTACGACAGTCTCTACTATTTCGAGCAGGCCTATGCCCTGCCCGTGGTCGGGCACGTGGCCACCACGCCATGGGACCCGATAGAAACCGCCAAGGTACTGGCTTTGCGCAGCCGGATGCGGGAGTACAAGACCGGCTGCCTGCTGCTCGATCGCGGCATGCCCGCAGAAGGGCTCGAACTGCTGACCACCGACATGGCGCTGACACAGGACACACTGGATCCCCTTGGCCTCCAGTTGCCGGCGGGCGAAGGGTTGTACGTGAAGCTCATGCGCCACAACACCGACGTCATCAAGGGCTGTCTGCAGGCCGACATGGACGAGGCCGCGAGAGCCCGCGCCCAGGCCGAGGCCGCCTTCATTCCCGACAACGAGGGCATCGGCGGGCGCTTCATTCTCACCGACCAGTATGGGCGGCTGGTGACGGAAGAGAATTTGCGTGGCCATTGGTCGCTGGTCTATTTCGGCTACACCCACTGCCCCGATGTCTGTCCCACCTCGCTCGCCACCATGACCCAGGCATTGAAGCGGCTGGGGCCCAAGGCGGAGCGGATCCAGCCCTATTTCGTCACGGTGGATCCGGAACGGGACAAGGCTTCGGTCATACGTGAATACGTGAAGTACTTCGACCCGCGATTGATCGGCCTGACGGGCACGCCGGCGATGATCCAGCGCCTGGCGGACGAGTTCGGCGTGAGGTTCGAAAAGGGCGAGGTGGACCCGGAGGATCCAAGCCTGTACGCGATGGACCATTCCGCCAGCCTGTTCCTGATGGCGCCGGACGGCCGATTCGTCACCAAGTTCGCCTACGGGATCAGTGCCCGTACCCTGGCAGAGAAGCTGGAGGAGTATGTGCGGTGAGCCATGCCTTGACCGGTGGTCGCCTGTTCCGGTGAGGCTTCTCCCGTGCTCACTCGCATGAGGCCCTGGCCACGTCATCGATCATGTATTAGCCCTGCCGGAGGTTCATCGATGCGGTTCGTCCCTCACCGCATCCTACCTCGTGTGCTGGTTGTAGGGCGTGGTGAGCACCGCGAACCGCACCAGGCACCGTGCCTGGACCTGTATTCGCACATCAATCGTCGACGATGGAGAGATAGGCAAAGATGTCGCGCAGCTCCTCGTCGGTGAAGTCATCCAACAGCTCGTCGTCCGGCTCGTCTTCGTCATGCAGGCGGATCCTGTTGCGGAACTTCTTCACCTGGCGCCACAGGTAACTGGTGTACTGACCCGCCAGCATCGGCACGCCCTTCTTCTCACGCCCCCAGCCCTCCCTGCCGTGGCAGATCGCGCACTCGCGACGGTAGAGCCTGCGACCCTTCTCGAAATTTCCCGGCGCGCGGGGGACCTGCATGATCTGCTTGGATTCCAGCAGGCGGGCGTAGGCATCGAACCCCGGCGCCTTGTCGTCCACTGGCGGCAGCTTGGTCTTGAGCTCGATCCGGTTCAAATACTGCGCGATCTGGAACATGTCCTCTTCCGGAAGCTGGCGTTGGTCCACGTGTTCTACCATCGGCAGGTTGGGGCGTTCCCGGTTCTGGAAGAGATGCAGCTGACGGATGAGGTAGTCGACGGGCTGCCCGGCGATGCGGGGGTATTCGCCCCCCTTGCCGCCCTGGCCGAATTCGCTGTGACAGCCGGCGCATTCCTCGTTGATCTCCTCGCCGATGTCCGGGTCGTATTCGTAGGCCGCAGCGGTAGTCCAGGCGAACAGCAGGAGCAGGATTCCGATGGGCTTGGTCATTGGCGTTTCCCGGATTCTGACATGGCGAAATTGACCTGATCCGTTTCGACCCGCCAGTATCCGCAAAGGTCCTTTCCAGTCACTTGATGGATATCAAGCCGATCCGGTTGTCGGTACCGCTGACGGAGCAATCAGTGCACATGGCCAAGAGAGGGCCTGCTGGTCTATGATGGGCAGCCCATAATCATAGACCGACCACCATGGGACGCATCATCTGTGTAGCCAACCAGAAGGGCGGGGTTGGCAAGACCACCACGGCCGTCAATCTGGCTGCTTCGCTGGCCAACATGCGCAAGCGGGTATTGCTGGTCGACCTCGATCCCCAGGGCAACGCCTCGATGGGTTGTGGCGTGGACAAGCATGACCTCGAGCTCTCGGCACTCGAGGTCCTGCTCGGGGAGGTGCCCGCGCGCAAGGCGATCCTCCCCAGCGTCGATGAGCTGTTCCAGGTGTTGCCCTCCAACAGCGATCTCACCGCTGCTGAGGTGCAGTTGCTGGAGGCGCCGCTGCGCGACAAGCGTCTGGGGCTCGCCCTGGAGCCGGTACGCAACGAATACGACTACCTGCTCATCGACTGCCCGCCCTCGCTGAACATGCTTACCGTCAATGCACTGGTGGCCTCTGATGGTGTACTGGTTCCCATTCAGACCGAGTACTATGCGCTCGAGGGGCTGTCCGCCCTGTTGTCGACGATCGAGCAGATTCGCAGTCATCGCAACCCCCGCCTGGAGTTGGAAGGCATCGTGCGCACCATGCACGATCCGCGCAACAACCTCGCCAACGAGGTGTCGTCACAGCTGATCGCGCACTTCGGCAGCAAGGTGTTCCGCACCATCATCCCGCGCAATGTGCGGGTCGCCGAGGCGCCGAGTCATGGCCTGCCGGTGATGCTGTATGATAAGCACTCGCGCGGTGCCATCAGTTATCTGGCGCTGGCCAGCGAACTGGCCCGCCGTTATCAACCCCCATCGCAAACCCAAGACCTGACCGACCCGGTACAGACCTGAACCATGGCAAAGAAACGAGGCCTGGGGCGTGGGCTCGACGCGCTGCTCGGCGCAGGCGAGAAGGCCCCCACAGAGACAGCAGAAGCGGCGGGTGTTGGTCCTACCGCGAATCTCCCGGCCAGCCAGTTGCCGGTGGAGCGGATACGCCGCGGCCGCTATCAGCCCCGCCGTCACTTCGATGAGGACAAGCTGCGGGAACTGGCCGATTCCATCGCCGCCCAGGGCATGGTGCAGCCGATCGTGGTCCGGCCGGTGGAAGATGGCTACGAGATCATCGCCGGCGAGCGCCGCTGGCGGGCGGCCCAGCTGGCGGGGCTGGCCGAGGTGCCGGTGGTGATCCATGAGGTGGACGATCAGACCGCCATGGCAATGGCCCTGATCGAGAACATCCAGCGCGATGATCTGAATCCGCTCGAGGAGGCGGCGGCCCTGCATCGCCTGCTGGACGAGTTCGGCCTGACCCACCAGCAGGTCGCCCAGTCGGTGGGCAAGTCGCGCACCACGGTGACCAATCTCCTTCGGCTGCTGGAACTGGATCCGGCGGTGAAGCAACTGCTGGAAGAGGGTCGTATCGAGATGGGCCATGCGCGGGCCCTGCTGGGATTGAAGGAGGGAGCGCTGCAGGCACAGGCCGCAAGAGAGGTGGCGAAAAAGGGCCTCTCGGTCCGCGAGACCGAGGCACTGGTGCGCAAGCTCTCTCAGCCGCCCAAACCAAAGCCCGCACCACCCGAGGAGGACCCGGACATTCGCCGGCTGCTGGACGACCTCACCGATCGCCTTGGGGCGCGGGTCAACATTCACCAGGGTGCCGGTGGCAAGGGTCGCCTGGAGATCAGCTATAACAGCCTGGACGAGCTCGAGGGCATCCTGGCGCACATCAAATAGGTTGACGCTGTCGGAGGCGACGGGAGTATCTGTCTCTAGCCGCAATCCTTGAAGTTTTTTATCAAAGTATCGTTTGACCTTATTTCACGGCCTGCTTATACTGCGCCGCGCCGTGGGCAACGGCCTACGCCAATGGGGTGACAGGCTCTCTATGCACGATCTGGATGCCCGACGGGCAAGGCGATTGCTGGCGACCCAGTTCGTTACCCTGTTGGCAGTAGCGGCGACAGCCGGTATCCTCGGCCTGCCGTACATGCGGGATGCCTTCATCGGCGGATTGGCCGCCTTTGCCGGAAGTGCCGTATTCGCGCTCTGGGTCTTTGGGCGATATCGTGCGCAGGAGCCGGGCCGGATCGTTGCCAATTTTTACGGCGGTGAAGTTATCAAGATACTGGTCGTGGCAGCCATCTTTGCCGCCGCGATCCTCGGGCTGCCGGATTTGCATCCGCTGGCCCTTCTTGGTGCCTTTTTGGTCGTACAGGTTTTACCCCCGCTGCTGGCGAACCGGATCGCCGGCTGAGGAATACGAAGAACGATGGCTGCTAACGAAATCACCTCTGCTGAGTACATCAAGCACCACCTGACCAATCTCACCTTCGGCAATCATCCCGTACATGGCTGGTCCTTTGCCCATACGGCGGAAGAGGCCAAGGAGATGGGTTTCTGGGCCATCCATGTGGACACCATGTTCTGGTCACTCGGCCTTGCGGCCCTGTTCGCCTACTATTTCTACAAGGCGGCGCAAAAGGCCAGTGCCGGGGTACCGGGCCCCCTGCAGAACTTCGTCGAGATGATCGTCGACTTCGTCAACGACAATGTCCGGGGCTCCTTCAGCGGCGAGAACCCCTTGGTCGCACCCCTGGCGATGACCATCTTCGTCTGGATCTTTCTGATGAACCTGATGGACCTGGTGCCGGTGGACTTGATTCCCTACGTGGCAGGGGATCACGGGGTGGGCATCGCGCACTTCATGAAGGTCGTGCCCAGCACCGATCCGAACGTCACCTTCGCCATGGCCTTGGGCGTGTTCTTCCTGATCATCTATTACAGCATCAAGATAAAGGGCGTGAGTGGCTTCATCGGCGAATTGACCGGCATGCCCTTCCAGACCAGCAATCTCCTGCTCAAGCCATTCACCGTCGTGATCAACCTGATCCTCGAAGGCGTCAACCTGCTGGCCAAGCCGGTCTCGCTCTCGCTGCGTCTGTTCGGCAACATGTATGCAGGCGAGATGATTTTCATCCTGATCTCGCTGATGTACAGCGCTGGCTGGGCGATGGGCATCTTCGGCGGTGGTCTGCAGTTCGTGTGGGCGGTATTCCACGTGCTGGTGATCACCCTGCAGGCCTTCATCTTCATGGTGTTGACCATCGTCTATCTGGACATGGCCCACGCCGAACATCACTGATACCGGTTTTTTTACTACTACCTGATCGATACTCAACGGGAGACAATCATGGAAATGGCACAAGCCCTGCTCATCATCGCAGCTGCACTCATGCTCGGCCTCGGCGCTGTCGGCGCTGCCATCGGCATCGGCGTTCTCGGTGGCCGCTTTCTGGAAGGCGCCGCCCGCCAGCCCGAACTCATCCCGATGCTGCGTACCCAGTTCTTCATCGTCATGGGCCTGACCGACGCCGTGCCCATGATCGCGGTCGGCCTGGGCATGTACGTGATGTTCGCGCTCTGAGGCGATCGATCGCAGTACATGAAATCCATTCTCGTCTGAACGAGGTTTCGGGATGAATATCAACCTGACACTCATTGCCCAGCTGGCCTCCTTCGCGGTGTTCGTCTGGTTCACCATGAAGTTCATCTGGCCACCGCTGGTCAAGGCGATGGACGAGCGCAAGGCAAAGATCGCCGACGGCCTGGCGGCAGCGGAACGTGGTCAGCACGAGCAGGAGCTGGCACGCGAGCGCGCGGCCCAGTATCTGCACGAGGCCAAGCAACAGGCGGCAGAGATCACGGCCAAGGCCGAGAAGCAGGCCGCCCTGATCGTCGAGGACGCCAAGAGCAAGGCCCAGGAAGAGGGCGCCCGCCAGCTGGCGGCGGCTCAGGCGGAGATCGAGCAGGAAGTCAACAAGGCGCGCGAGGAACTGCGCAGCAAGGTTGCCGAGCTGGCCGTCGCCGGGGCGGAAAAGATCCTGCGCCGCGAGATCGACGCCGAAGCGCACAAGGACATCGTCGAATCTGTCGCCGGGCAGATCTAGGACAGGGCCATGGCTGGAGACGCTACAACCATCGCAAGGCCCTATGCCGAGGCCGTATTCCAACGCGCCCTGGAGACCGACAAGCTCGACCTGTGGACGGAGATGCTGGCCTTCCTCGGTACCGCTGTCGAGGACCCGCAGCTATCGCGTGTGCTGGGAAGTCCTCAGCTGACGCGGGAACAGAAGGCGCAACTGGTGCTCGACATCGCCGGCGGGCGACTGAGCGGCGAGGGCGAGAACCTGGTCCGTCTGTTGGCCGAGAACGGCCGCCTGGCGTTATTGCCGGAGATCGCCAGCCTGTACGAGGCGCGCAAGGCCGAGCATGAGGGAACCGTGGAGGTCGATGTGACCACCGCTTACCCGCTCAAGCCGGCGCAGGAGCAGGTGCTCAGCGAGGCCCTCAAGGCCAAGTTGGGCCGCGAAGTACGAATCCACAGCCACGAGGATCCGGAGTTGATCGGCGGTTTCCGGCTGCGCGCCGGCGACATGGTGATCGACGGCTCGGTGGCCGGCCAGCTCCAGCAGTTGGCGCACGAATTAGGACTTTAATCAGGGTACGCAACCATGCAACTGAACCCCTCTGAAATCAGCGAGCTGATCAAGAAGAAGATCGAACAATTCGATGTCTCTGCAGAAGCTCACAACGAAGGCACCGTGGTCAGCGTTACCGACGGTATTGTACGCATCCACGGGCTGGCGGACGCCATGTCCTACGAGATGCTCGAGTTTCCGGGCAATGTCTATGGCCTGGCGCTCAACCTGGAGCGTGACTCGGTCGGCGCCGTGGTACTGGGTGACTACAAGGGCATCACCGAGGGCGACCCGGTCAAGTGCACCGGCAAGATCCTCGAGGTCCCCACGGGTCCCGAACTGCTCGGCAGGGTGGTGGATGCCCTGGGCAACCCGCTGGACGGCAAGGGGCCGATCGATGCCAAGTGCTCGGCGCCGATCGAACAGATTGCGCCGGGGGTGATTGCGCGTCAATCGGTGGACGAGCCGGTACAGACCGGGATCAAGGCCATCGACTCCATGGTGCCCATCGGGCGTGGTCAGCGGGAGCTGATCATCGGTGACCGTCAGACGGGCAAGTCCGCGCTGGCGATCGACACCATCATCAATCAGAAGGGTACCGGCATCAAGTGTATCTATGTCGCTGTCGGCCAGAAGAACTCCACCATCGCTGCCCTGGTGCGCAAGCTCGAAGAACACGGTGCCATGGAGCACACCACCATCGTGGCCGCGCCGGCTGCCGAATCGGCCGCGCTGCAGTTCATCGCTCCCTATGCGGGCTGCACCATGGGCGAGTATTTCCGCGACCGTGGCGAGGATGCGCTGATCGTCTACGACGACCTCACCAAGCAGGCCTGGGCCTATCGCCAGGTCTCGTTGCTGCTGCGCCGTCCGCCAGGGCGTGAGGCCTATCCTGGTGATGTCTTCTATCTCCACTCGCGCCTCCTGGAGCGGGCGGCACGGGTCAATGCGGCCTACGTGGAGAAGTTCACCAATGGCGAGGTGAAGGGCAAGACCGGCTCGCTGACGGCACTGCCGATCATCGAGACCCAGGCCGGTGACGTGTCCGCCTTCGTGCCGACCAACGTGATCTCCATCACCGACGGGCAGATCTTCCTCGAATCGGACCTGTTCAACGCCAACATCCGCCCGGCCATCAACGCCGGCCTGTCGGTATCCCGGGTCGGTGGTGCCGCGCAGACCAAGATCATCAAGAAGCTCGGTGGTGGTGTGCGCCTGGCCCTCGCTCAATACCGCGAACTGGCGGCCTTCTCGCAGTTCGCTTCCGACCTGGACGAGGCGACCCGCAAGCAGCTCGAGCGCGGTCAGCGCGTCACCGAACTGATGAAGCAGCCACAGTACAGCCCGCTCAGCATCGCTGACATGGCCATCTCGCTGTTCGCTGCCAACGAAGGCTACCTCGACGACGTGGAAGTGAACAAGGTCGTGGACTTCGAGGCGGCGTTGCATGCCTACATGCACGCCAACTACGCGGATCTGGTGACCAAGGTGAACGAGACCGCGGACTGGAACGACGACATCGAGAAGGCCTTCCACGAAGTGCTGAAGGACTTCAAGGCCAACAGCAGCTGGTGAGTGGTGCCCGCGGGCTCGGAACTATCCGGCCCGCGGTAACCGAGTCCCCCAACGAGCGAAGCGAGAGACTACATGGCAGGCGCAAAAGAGATACGGACCAAGATCTCCTCCATCAAGAGCACGCAGAAGATTACCAGTGCCATGGAGATGGTTGCCGCGTCCAAGATGCGCAAGGCGCAGGACCGCATGGCCGCATCCCGGCCCTACGCCCAGAAGATGCGTCAGGTCATCGGGCACGTGGCCTTGGCCAACCCCGAATACAAGCATCCCTTCATGACCCCGCGAGAGGTCAAGCGCATCGGCTACATCATCGTTTCGTCCGACCGTGGTCTGTGCGGCGGTCTGAACACCAATCTGTTCCGCGCCCTGGTGCGCGAAATCCGCAAGGAGCGCGAGGCGGGTCGCGAGATCAGCTACTGCCTCGTGGGCAACAAGGCGCTCGGTTTCTTCCGTCGGGTCGGCGGCAACGTGCGCGCCCAGGTCACCCATCTCGGTGATGCCCCGGAACTCGAGGCGCTGATCGGTCCGGTCAAGGTGATGCTGGATGCCTTCGTAGACGGCGAGATCGACGAGATCCGCCTCGCCTACAACGAGTTCGTCAACACCATGACCCAGCGGCCCACCATCCAGACCCTGGTGCCGCTGCCACCCGGCGAGGATGCCGAGGAACTGAAACACCACTGGGACTACATCTATGAGCCGGATGCGCAGCAGGTGCTCGACTCGCTGTTGCAGCGTTACATCGAATCCATCGCCTATCAGGCGGTAGTGGAGAACGGCGCCTGTGAGATGGCCGCCAGGATGGTGGCGATGAAGTCGGCCACCGACAATGCCGGCAGCCTGATCGATGAGTTGCAGCTGGTCTACAACAAGGCCCGCCAGGCCGCCATTACGCAAGAGATTTCCGAGATCGTCAGCGGTGCTGCCGCGGTCTCCTGAGCAGGTTTTTGGGTATTTCGGCCGCACCCCGGTGCGGAAGACTGAAGATTGAGAGGAAACGCCAATGAGCACGGGTAAGGTCGTCGAAATTATCGGCGCGGTGGTCGACGTTCAATTCGAGCGTGACAGCATGCCGAAGGTCTACGATGCACTGAAGATCGAATCCGCGGGGCTGACGCTCGAAGTGCAGCAGCAGTTGGGCGATGGTGTGGTGCGCAGCATTGCCATGGGCTCCACCGACGGCCTCAAGCGGGGCGTCGAGGTGATCAACACGGGCGCTCCCATCAGTGTCCCGGTGGGCAAGGCCACCCTAGGCCGCATCATGGACGTGCTCGGTAACCCGGTGGACGAGGCGGGCCCGATCGAGACCGACGAGCGAATGCCGATCCACCGTCCTGCGCCCAAACTGGAAGACCAGTCCACCACCACCGAGGTGCTGGAGACGGGGATCAAGGTCATCGACCTGATCATGCCCATCCAGAAGGGCGGCAAGGTCGGCCTGTTCGGCGGCGCCGGTGTGGGCAAGACCGTGACCCTGATGGAGTTGATTCGCAACATCGCGGTGGAGCACTCGGGCTTCTCGGTGTTCGCCGGTGTCGGTGAGCGGACCCGTGAGGGCAACGATTTCTACCACGAGATGCAGGAGGGTGGCGTACTCGACAAGGTGGCACTGGTCTATGGCCAGATGAACGAACCGCCCGGCAACCGTCTGCGTGTCGCCCTCACCGGCCTGACCATGGCGGAGTACTTCCGTGACGAAGGCCGCGACGTGCTGATGTTCGTGGACAACATCTACCGCTACACCCTGGCGGGGACCGAGGTGTCGGCGCTGCTCGGCCGGATGCCCTCCGCAGTGGGTTATCAGCCCACCCTGGCGGAGGAGATGGGTGTGCTGCAGGAGCGGATCACCTCCACCAAGGTGGGTTCGATCACCTCCTTCCAGGCGGTATACGTGCCGGCGGACGACCTGACCGACCCCTCGCCGGCCACCACCTTCGCCCACCTGGACGCCACCCTGGTACTTTCCCGCCAGGTGGCCGAGCTGGGTATCTACCCGGCAGTGGATCCCCTGGACTCCACCTCGCGGATCCTCGACCCGCACGTGGTGGGACAGGAGCACTACGAGGTGGCGCGTGGCGTGCAAGGTGTGCTGCAGCGGTACAAGGAACTCAAGGACATCATTGCCATCCTGGGCATGGACGAGCTGTCCGAGGAAGACAAGCTGATCGTGCAGCGCGCGCGCAAGATCCAGCGTTTCCTCTCCCAGCCCTTCTTCGTGGCCGAGGTCTTCACCGGCGCGCCCGGCAAGTACGTGCCGCTGAGCGAAACCATCGCCAACTTCAAGGCCATCCTCGCCGGTGAGTACGACCACCTGCCGGAGCAGGCCTTCTACATGTGCGGCAATATCGACGAGGCCGTGGCCAAGGCCGAGCAGCAGGGCTGAGATCAGTGCAAGGGGTCTTGCCCCGATTGGAGCTAGAATCATGGCGATGACCATACATGTCGATATCGTGAGCGCCGAAGGCCAGCTCTATAGTGGCCAGGGCGAGATGGTGTATGCCCCGGCGGTGATGGGTGAGATCGGTATCGCGCCCCGTCATGCGCCGCTGGTGACCCCGCTCAAGCCGGGCGAGGTGCGTATCGACCCCGGACAGGGCAAGCCGCAGGAGCACTTCTATGTCTCTGGGGGCCTTATCGAGGTGCAACCCTTTCGGGTGACCGTCCTGGCAGACACGGGCGTGCGGGCCGCCGATCTGGACGAGGCGGCTGCCTTGGAGGCGAAGCGGCGCGCTGAGGACGCATTGGCCACCCGCGCCAGTGAGATGGATCTGGCGAAGGCCCAGGCGGAACTGGCCGAGGCAGTGGCCCAGCTACGCGCCATCGAGCGGCTGCGCAAGCAGAAGAAGACCTGAGGCTGCCTCGCACTCGTCGACCGAATTGCTAGAATGCAGGCCCTGCGGACCCGCGCCGCAGGGCCTTTCATGTTTGTGGGGATCATTATGAGTGAACAGATCGTAGCGCCGGGCAAGTATGTCGGTATCACCTATAGCATCACCGACGATGTGGGCAATGTGGTAGAGCAGCATGATATTCCGGTGGGCTTCGTCTATGGCAGCGACACCGAGTTGGTAGGGGGGCTCGACAAGGCGGTGGCCGGCAAGAAGGCCGGCGACGAGGTAGAGGTAAAACTCTCACCCGACGATGCCTATGGCCCTTATGATCCCTCCCTGACCTTCACCGACGTTCTCGAGAACGTACCACCGCAATTCCGTCGGGTGGGTGCCGAGGTGCAGATGCAGAACGAGAAGGGCGAGGTCAAGACCTTCCACGTCTCGCAGATCAGCGACGGCAAGCTCACGGTGGACGGCAATCACCCGCTGGCTGGCAAGGAGTTGACGGTGCATGTCAAGATCGTCGAGGTGCGCGATGCCAAGCCTGGAGAGGAGAAGGTCTCGGGTATTCATGCCGTTCAGGCACCGACCCATCCCACTATCAACTGATCTCGCCACGGAGGTTCAAGGATGACGTTGGGAATCGTGATTCTGGCTGCCGGCCAGGGAACGCGTATGAAGTCGGACCTGCCCAAGGTCCTTCACACCCTGGGTGACCGTCCCCTGTTGCAACACGTGATCGATACCGCCCGGCAGGTCGCACCGGAGCGTATCGTGGTGGTCTATGGCCATGGGGGCGACCAGGTGCGCGAGGCCGTGCCCGACGCGGACTTGCTGTGGGCCGAGCAGGCGGCACAGCTGGGTACCGGCCATGCCGTAGCCCAGGCCATGCCGCAGCTGGAGGGCATGGATCGGATCCTGGTACTGTACGGCGATGTGCCGCTGATCCGCGCCGAGACCCTGCAGCGGCTCATCGATTGTGCGGGCGACGGCCTCGGCTTGCTGACGGTTACCCTGGACGATCCCACCGGCTATGGGCGGATCCAGCGGGATGCCGATGGTGAGGTGCAATGCATCGTCGAGCAGAAGGACGCCTCTCCCGAGCAGCAGACCATCTGCGAGGTGAATACGGGAATCATGGTGCTGCCGGGCGCGCGCCTCGCCCAATGGCTGGGCCGGCTCTCGAACGACAATGCTCAAGGTGAATACTATCTGACCGATATATTGGCCATGGCGGTCAGCGAAGGGATACCGGTCGCCGTCACCCAACCGGACGAGGCCGTGGAGGCCGAGGGCGTCAACAATCGCCTGCAGCTCGCCGCACTGGAGCGCGCTCTGCAGCGGCGGCAGGCCGAGCGCTTGCTGCTCGCCGGTCTTGGCATGCGCGACCCCGCCCGCTTCGACCTGCGCGGCAGCCTGGCCCATGGCCGGGACTGTGTGCTGGATGTGAACGTCGTGATCGAGGGCGACGTGGTACTGGGCGATCGGGTGCGGATCGGCCCGAACTGCGTGTTGCGCAACTGCCGTATCGACGACGATGTCGAGCTGTTGGAGAACTGCGTGATCGAGTCGGCCCATATTGGAGCCGGCAGTCGGGTCGGCCCCTTCAGCCGTCTGCGGCCTGGTGCCCATCTGGTGGGCGGGAATCACGTGGGCAATTTCGTCGAGATCAAGAACGCGGTGATCGGTGAGGGTTCCAAGGTGAACCATCTCACCTACGTAGGAGATGCCGATATCGGCCGGCGCGTGAACGTCGGCGCCGGGACCATCACCTGCAACTACGACGGGGCCAACAAGCATCGCACGGTGATTGGAGACGACGCCTTCATCGGCTCCAACACCGCACTCGTGGCGCCGGTCACCGTGGGACCCGGTGCCACCATCGGCGCGGGATCGGTGATCACCCGCGATGCCCCCGAGGGACAGCTCACGCTCACCCGGGCACGACAGACCACGGTCGAGGGCTGGGAACGGCCAAGGAAGAAGCCAAAGGCCTGACCCGGCGGGGAAGGACACTTATCAGGGAGTAATAAAGATGTGCGGAATCGTTGGCGCCATCGCCCGGCGCGATGTCACCCCCCTCCTGCTCGAGGGCCTCAAGCGCCTGGAATATCGCGGTTACGACTCCGCCGGTATCGCCATTCGTCCCGCAGAAGGTGGCTTGCAGCGGATTCGCTCGGTGGGCAAGGTGGCGCAGCTGGAACAGTCCCTCCAGGAACGAGCGATAGGTGGCGAACTCGGCATTGCCCATACCCGCTGGGCCACCCATGGCATGCCCGCCGAGCGCAATGCCCATCCGCACATGAGCGGGGAGCGGGTGGCCATCGTGCACAACGGCATCATCGAGAACCATGCGGAACTGCGCACCGAGCTCGAGGCGCGGGGATATCGTTTCTCCTCCGAGACGGATACCGAGGTCATCGCCCACCTGCTTGCCGACTTCCTCGACGAGGGACTGCCGGTACTCGAGGCAGTGCGCCAGGGCATCGCGTGGCTCAGCGGTGCCTACGCCCTGGCGGTGATCGACCCCGAGGACCCGGAACGCCTGGTGGTCGCGCGCTCCGGCAGTCCATTGGTGATCGGCCTTGGCGAGGGCGAGAATTTCATTGCTTCGGACGTCTTCGCGTTGCTGCCGGTGACCCAGCGCTTCCTGTTTCTGGAGGAGGGTGACATCGCCGAGATCACCCGGGACGGCGTTACCGTCTACAACCAGGCGGGAGAGCCGGTGGAGCGGGCAGTTCAGGTATCCCAGCTCTCCACCAGCACCACCGACAAGGGGCCGTACCGCCACTACATGCTCAAGGAGATCTTCGAGCAGCCCGCGGTGATTGCCGAAACCCTGGAAGGTCGCGTCCACAAGGGGCGTCTTCTGGAAGAGAGCTTCGGCCATGTGGCCACTGAGCTGCTCGACCGCACCCGCGCGGTGCACATCATCGCCTGTGGGACCAGCTACCATGCCGGACTGGTCGCCAAATACTGGCTGGAAGAGATCGGTGTGGCTGCCCACGTCGAAGTGGCCAGCGAGTATCGCTACCGCCGGGTGGTGGTGCCGGACGACTGTCTGTTCGTGAGCATCTCACAGTCCGGTGAGACGGCCGACACCCTGGCCGCGCTGCGTGCCTCGCGGGAGATGGGCTATATCGGCAGCCTGGTGGTGTGCAACGTGCCTGAGAGCTCGCTGGTGCGCGAATCCGATGTCGCCCTGATGACCCGCGCCGGCCCCGAGATCGGTGTCGCCTCCACCAAGGCCTTCACCACCCAGCTGGTGGCCCTCAGGCTGCTCACCATTGCCCTGGCCAGGCGCCGTGGATTGGCCGCCGACGCCGAGCGTGAATTGGTCGAAGAGCTCGAGGCCCTGCCGCGCCAGGTGGAGGTCGGGTTGCAGCTGAGTGATGACATCGCCGAGATGGCGAATGCCTTCGCCGATTTGCACAACGCGCTCTTTCTGGGGCGTGGCCCCTTCTATCCCGTGGCGATGGAAGGGGCGCTCAAGCTCAAGGAGATCTCCTATATCCACGCCGAGGCCTACCCGGCCGGGGAACTCAAGCACGGCCCGCTCGCCCTGGTAGACGAAAAGATGCCGGTGGTCTGCGCCCTGCCCGATGACCCGTTGCTGGAGAAGGTGCTGTCCAACCTCCAGGAGGTGCGTGCCCGCGGCGGGGAGTTGTTCCTGTTCAGTGACAAGCGGGTGGAAATTCCATTGGACCGATACCAGAACCTGACCCTCGACGACATCTGCCCGGGCACCGCCCCCATCGTCTACAGCGTGCCCTTGCAGCTGCTCGCTTACCATGTGGCGGTACTGAAGGGCACCGACGTCGATCAGCCAAGGAATCTGGCCAAGTCGGTCACGGTGGAATGATTCGGGGGCGTCGAGCCAAGTCCTTCCCGGGGAGAGACGGCTTTCTCTCGGGCAGGGACATGCCCGCCGATGCGAAAAGCGGAAATCGGTCCCTACGCGGCGTGACCTCCGCGCTAGTGACGATCCGAGAGGGTCAGCGCCGAAAGTCGAACAAGGAGCACGCCGCACCGTCTCTTCCGGCCAATACGCTGTCCACGTCCGGGTGCTGTCGCACCTTGGCGACGATCTCCTGGTAAAGCGCCTCGGGGGTGTTCGAGGCGAAGGTCATGTCCACGTGGCCTGAATCGGTAATGCGATATTGCACGTATTCGAAGCTGTCCTCATAGTCCCAGAGTATTTCCGAGACGGCATCTTCCGCCGCTGCTCCGTCGGCCATCGCCGCGTTAGGGATCAGCCAGGCGAAGGCGATGATGGGGATGATTCTCGTTCTGGTCATGGTGTACTCCTCCGTGTCTGTGGTCTATCTCTCCTGGACGCTGGGAGAAACGATGACAGCCTTCCTCTCAGGGTCACCGGCTAGAATAGTAGGTGGGTGGGGTGCTGCAAGAACGGCCCCGGGGATTGGAAGGAAGCTATCCAATGCGGCGTTGTCACTACTTTGCCTACGGCTCCAACATGTTCACGCCTCGGATCGGTGCGCGGATCGGTTCGGCAAGGGTGATCGGTGTGGCTGCGCTTTCCGGTCATGTGCTGCGTTTCCACAAGCGAGGCAGGGATGGTTCCGGAAAGTGTGATGCGTTCTGGACCGGTAACGGGGATGACCTGGTCAGGGGGGTGCTTTTCGAGGTTACGGAGGCGGACATGTGCGTGCTGGATCGCCATGAAGGGCGGGGAAACGGTTATGCGCGAGAAGAGGTGCGAGTCGAGATGGCCGGGGGTGCAAGCGTCACGGCGCTGACCTACCAGGCGACCTGGATCGATCCCATGCGCCAGCCCTACCACTGGTACAAACACCACGTATTGGCAGGCGCCCGTGAACACGGTCTGCCGGAAGCCTATATCGGTGCCATAGCGGCCACGCCCTCCTTGGCCGATCCGGTGGCAACGCGCCAGCAACGGGAAATGGCGATCCACCATCGGCCTGGGCTACCCTTCACAACCCTACCGGCATGATCATTGCTACGCCTGCGCGGGAGGCTCTCTATCGAGACATCGTGGCCGGCATCGAGCGCGGATGAAGCCTTTCCTCTGCCATGCGACAATTCGTGCCCGATCGATACGGCAGGCCACACCATGAACCGAGACGATTTCCTCCAGCCCGAAGAGTTGGACAAGCTGCAGACCACCTTGGTCGAACACATGCAGCCTTCCGGCAGTATGCCGCTCGATGCAGCGCACGGTTTCCTGACTGCGACGGCGGCCCATCCCGGTCGGATCAGTGCCGAGCAGGCGCGTGCCCGCGTGCTTGGCGAGATCGCCGGCGAGGCGGGTATCGAGCCCCTGTTGCGGAAATTTCACGAGCAGCTGCTGCGCGATCTGGAGAGCGGTGAGTATGGTCCCCTGATCATGCAGATGCCCCGTGAGGATGGCAGCGTACTGCCCTTGCCCTATGGCTGGTGCGAGGGCTATGTGCTCGGTCTGAACACCGCCGGCGATGACCTGCGCGAGAAGGCGGCTGCAGACCAGCAGGCCGCGGCGCGTCTGACGCCCATCTTTGCCTTTCTCATGTACGACGAGCAGCAGATGTTCGATCCCCCCGACGAGCAGGCACACCGCGAGACGGTGGGCGAGCTGGGCGAGGCGGCGGTATGGTTGCATCACTGGTGGCGGCAGCAAGAACAGGCATGAGACGCACCCTATCGGCTGCCTTGCTCTGCCTCTTGGCGGGACTGGCATCGGCGGCCCATATCACCGACAAGCTGGTGATCGGGCTCTACGAGCAGCCCGATTTGTCGGACAAGCCCAAGCGACTGCTCACCAGTGGAACCCCCATCGAGGTGCTGGAGCAGAAGAAGGGCAAGGCGCGGGTGCGCCTCGGCGACGGTATAACGGGCTGGATCGAGGCGCGTTATGTGTCGGAGGCCAAGCCTGCGGCCATGGCCCTGCTGGAGGCGCAGGCGGAGATCCGGCGGCTCAAGAAGCAGCTGGAGAAACCCGGGATGGTACAGGGGACGTCGGACACTCGTCCCCTGCCCTCGGCGGAAAAAACCCGGTTGGGTCTCGAGCTGGGCAAGGCACGGGAGCGCATCGCGGAGCTGGAGCGTTCACTCGCCGATCTCCCCCGCCTCGAAGCGGCTGTGAAGGAGCGGGATGCGTTGGCCGCCCGCCTGGAGGCGATCCGCGAGGCCCTGGGGGACGAGCGGAAATCGACCCAGACAGGACCGGAGGAGCGCAAGGGCGCCGAGCGCGGTTGGTGGTTGTGGCTCGGCGCAGTGGGGCTACTAATGTTCGGCTTCGGCGCCGGTGTGTTCTTCATCAAGCAACGGATCAGCCGTCGATTCCGCGGCCTGAGAATCTGATCTCCGTAGACCCTATTTGCCCTTCGCGGCGGCGTATTCGAACGAATCGTAGTGGATCTGCTCTCCGGGCACGCCGCATTCGCGCAGGGCATCGAGTGCCGCCTTGACCATCACCGGCGGCCCGGCCATGTAGATGTCGTAGTCGGCCGGGTTGTCGATATCCTGCAACACTGCTTCATGGACGAAGCCCTTGCGCCCATCCCAGTCGGGGTCGGGTTCAGACAATACCGGGACATAGCGGAAGTTCTCGTGCGCCCGTGCCCACTGCTCCGGCAGGTTGGGCAGGTATAAGTCACGTTTCGAGCGCACGCCCCAGTAGAGGGTCATGGGCCGGTCGATGCCCTTGTGGAAGGCGTGTTCGATCTGGGATTTCAACGGTGCCAGGCCGGTGCCGCCGCCGATGAACAGCATCGGGCGGTCCGAGTCCTCGTCCAGCACGAAGCTGCCATGGGGGCCTTCCAGGCGCAGGATGGTCTGGTCCTTCAGCTTGCTGAATACCCAATCGGTGAACTTGCCGCCGTCCACGTGCCGGATGTGCAGTTCGATCAGCTCGTCGTCCTCCGGGGCATTGGCGATGGAGAAGGCGCGGTGGCTGCCGTCGGCCAGGACGAAGTCGATGTACTGTCCGGCCCGGAACTGCAGGCGCTGGCCCTCGGGCAGCTTCAGCCACAGGCGCACCACGTCGTGGGCCAGGTGCTCGATCTTCTGTACCCGGCAGGGAAGCATTCGCACCTCGATCTGGTCGGGTGCCGCCACCTCGCGTGCCTCCAGCACCAGGTCGCTCTGCGGGTGGGCCACGCAGGGCAGGCACTTGTCCTCCGGCTCGTGCTCAAGGGCCTCGGGCGGGCCGTCCGGGTATTCCACCTCACCCTCGGCCAGGGTGGCGATGCAGGATCCGCAACGGCCGCTGCGGCAACCATACGGCAGACCGATGCTCTGGCGGATCGCCGCATCCAGCACGCTCTCGCCGTCTTCGACCTGGAATTGCCGACCGCTGGGGAGCAGAGTGATCTTGAAGCTCATGTTGTGCCCGTCATGCAAAGTGAGAGAATGCGGCATTCTCGGTGATTACCCGGCGCAAGAAAACCCTTTCGGGGCGCGTGAAACCGGGTGCTGGCAACAGGAGAGGGGATGAGCTTAATCGTCGGATGTGGCTATCTGGGCAGGCGCCTGGCCCGCGTGCTACGGGCAGAGGGCGATCCTGTGCGTGGGGTCGTGCGCAGTATTCCTTCCGCCCAGCGGGTTGCGGAGGAGGGCATTCCGGCGCTGCTGGGCGACCTCGATGAGCGCGGTCTGCTGGCCGGCAGTACCGCCGACGAGTTGGTCTATTACCTGGTACCGCCGCCGGCGCAGGGGCGCGAAGACCGGCGCATGCAGCGTTTTCTCGAGGGCCTGGCCGAGAGCGGCCAGCCGCGGCGGATCCTCTACATCAGCACCACGGGGGTCTATGGCGATTGTGCCGGGCAGTGGGTGGACGAGACCTGGCCGGTCAATCCCCAGGTGGATCGCGCCCGGCGGCGTTGGGATGCCGAGCAACGATTGCAGCACTGGCGGGAGCAGACCGGCGGCGAGCTGGTGATTCTACGCGTGGCCGGCATCTATGGCCCCGGCAAGCTGCCGCTCGCGCGGCTGCGCAAGGGCCTGCCCATGGTCGCGCCCGCGCAGGCCCCCTGGACCAACCGCATCCATGTGGACGACCTGGTGCAGGCCTGCAGGCTGGCCATGGCGCGCGGCCGCAGCGGGGAGGTCTACAACGCCTGCGACGGTTCGCCGGGCAACATGGCGGACTATTTCAACCGGGTGGCGGATCTGGCCGGTCTGCCGCGTCCGCCGGTGATCGATCTGGCCGAGGCGGAAGGCGCCCTCTCAGCCGGACTGCGCTCGTATCTGGCCGAATCGCGCCGCCTGCGCAACGACAAGCTGCTGCGTGAGCTGGGGTTGGTGTTGCGCTATCCGGATCTGGAGGCCGGGCTCCCGGCGTGTTTCTGAGCCGCCTCAATGGACCCGACCGGGGACGCTGACGGTCACCTCGCGACCGCCGTAGCCGTGCACCAGGTCATGGGCGCGAACCTTGATCCAGGTGAGCCCGGGCGGGATGCGCACCGAACCCAGGCTGCGGGTAAACGGCTGCTCGTGCACATGGGGATGCAGCAGGGTGCGGGTGGCGATCACCTTGCCGGCAGGACCCAGCACCTCCCATCGGTTGGCATAGTGGTCCCAGCCGGTATCCCGATGGCGCACCGTGGTGGCGATACGGAAGCTGCCATCGTCATTGGGGCTGATGTGCACCGCCAGCACATCTGCCTTGCCGGCGAATACCGGGGCGGCCGTAGCGGCGAGCAGAATCGTCGTCAGGAGATATCCAGCCAGTCGATGATGGGGTCCCACGTCTCAACGTCCTTGGCGACGGCCGAAGGGGCCAACTCGAAGATGCCCAGCCCCGTCTCCGCCGACCGGATGTAGTTCTGGCTCTCGCGCAGATGGGTCAGCACCGGCACCTCGAAGCGTCGGAGGAAATCCTCCAGCACCTGATAGATGCGGGTATTCTCGCGCACCCGGTTCTCCACCAGGGCGACACGCGTCTGTCCCCTTGAGACGCGCCCGCTGGTGATCAGTTCCTCGAGAAAACGTGCGGCAGCTCTCATATCGATCAGTGAGGGCAGGACCGGGACCAACAGGGCATCGGCGCGCCGCAACAGCGCCGTCAGTTCGGGGCCAATGGTGCGTGCCGGGGCATCGCCGATCTCGATCTCGGTGCCGCGGGAGGCGCGCTGGCCCGCCGGGGCATCGATCCCTTCGATGATCGGCACGCCTTCGTAGTCCTGGCGCGCCATCAGCCAGTCGAGGCTGGATTTCTGCGGGTCGTAATCGCACAGCGCCACCTTGCGACCATCGTCGGCATACCAGGTGGCGAGATTGGTGGCGAGGGTGGTCTTGCCGCACCCGCCCTTGGGGTTGAGACAGAGAATCTTTTGCATGGTGCGATTCCTCCGAAAGCAGGGTGGAGGATTACAGGTCAAGCCGCAGTGCGATGCAAGCGTCGCCCGGGGAGCCTTTCACGCCTCGAGGATCCTCTCGCTGCCGAACAGGTCGTCGAGGGTTTCGCGGGGCCGCGCTACATGGATCCGCGCGCCATCCACCAGGATCTCGGGCGGCCGCGGGCGGCTGTTGTAGTTGGAGGCCATGGTGAAGCCATAGGCACCGGCCGAGCGCACCGCCAGCAGGCTGCCCTCGCGGAGGGTGAGGCGGCGCTGCTTGGCAAGAAAGTCGCCGGTCTCGCACACCGGACCGACCAGGTCGTAGATGCCTTCACGGCCTTCGGGGTGCTGCGCCACGGTCACGATCTCCTGCCACGCCTGATAGAGCGCCGGGCGTAGCAGATCGTTCATGGCGGCATCGATGATTGCAAAGTCCCTGGCTGCGGTGGGCTTGAGATACTCCACCCGGGTCAGCAGCACCCCTGCGTTGGCCGCGATGGCGCGACCCGGCTCGATGAAGAGCTCGGTGCGACGATCGCCCAGGCGTGCGGCCAGCGCAGCGGCGTATTCTGCGGGTTCGGGGGGTGTTTCGTCGCGGTAGCGCACGCCCAGGCCGCCCCCCAGGTCCAGGTGGTCGATGGCGATGCCCTCGTCTGCCAGCCGGTCCACCAGGGCGAGCACCCGGTCCAGGGCGTCGAGAAAGGGCGCCAGCTCCGTGAGTTGGGAGCCGATGTGGCAGTCGACCCCGGAGACTGCGAGGTGCGACGATTCGGCGATTCGACGGTAGAGCGCTGGTGCCTGCTCGATGGGGATGCCGAACTTGTTCTCCTTCAGTCCGGTGGAGATGTAGGGATGGGTCTGGGCATCCACGTCCGGGTTGACCCGCAACGCCACCGGGGCCGGCCTGCCCATGGCCGCGGCGACGTCCTCGAGCCGGTCCAGTTCGGCCTCCGACTCGACGTTGAAGCAACGTATGCCGAGTTCCAGGGCCCGCTCCATCTCGTCGCGGCGCTTGCCCACGCCAGAGAACACCACCTTGCCAGCCTCACCGCCTGCGGCCACCACCCGCTCCAGCTCACCGGCCGAGACGATGTCGAAACCGGAACCCAGGCGTGCCAGCAGATTGAGCACGGCCAGGTTGGAATTGGCCTTGACCGCATAGCAGACCAGATGGGGATGGCCGGCGAAGGCCCGATCGAAGGCGTGCCAATGCCTTTCCAGGGTGGCGCGGCTATAGACATAGGCGGGCGTGCCGTGGGCCTCGGCGATCTCCCGCAGCGGAACCTCTTCGGCATAGAGTTCCCCGCTGCGATACTGGAAATGATCCATTCAACGCCCTCCGGTCTGCGCGGCCGGATCGTCCTTGGGCAGGTAGAGGGGACCCTTATGCCCGCAGCCGGCCAGCAGCAGGCCGCCGAGCAAGAGGAGGGGGAGCAGCAGTCGCATGGGCTTGTCCTGTGGTCGGAAATGGCGCGAGTATACGGCAGGGGCCAGGTTTGGGGGTAGGATAGGCAATGCCTGGCGGCAGCCGAGGACAGTGCAGCGCATGACCCAAGAATACGAAGCCCCGATCGTCATCGAACCCCCAGGACCCGCAAGGGCCTGTGTGCTCTGGCTGCACGGCCTGGGGGCGGACGGGCATGACTTCGAGCCGATCGTGCCGGAGTTGGCCTTGCCGGAGGAGCTGGGGGTGCGTTTCGTCTTTCCCCACGCCCCGATGCGCCCGGTGACCCTCAACGGTGGCTACGTGATGCGGGCCTGGTTCGATCTGCGGGCCCAGGACCTCGCCTGGTCACCGGACCTGGAAGGGATCGCCGAATCGGCTGCCTACCTCGAACGGCTCATGGAAGAACAGCTGGCCGACGGTATCGCGCCGCAGCGTCTGATTCTGGCGGGCTTCTCCCAGGGCGGGGTGGTGGCACTCGAGACCGCGCTGGGGTTGACGGTCAAGCCTGGCGGGGTGATGGCGCTTTCCACCTGGCTCGCCCGACCGGCGGGATCGGGCGAGGGCCTGCAGATCTTCCAGGCCCATGGGGAGATGGACCCGGTCGTGCCATTGTCAGCAGCGTTGGAGGCCCGCACCGAGCTGGAGGCGCTGGGCGCCAAGGTGGAGTGGCACAGCTATCCGATGGCGCATACGGTGCACCCGGCGGAGATCCGTGACATGGCCGGGTGGCTGCGCCGGCGGCTGACCTGAGCAGGCGGCTCCAGCTCGATGGGGCGGCTCAGTTGGCGACCTGCCAGGAGCCATCCGGCTGGCGGCAGGCAGTGCCGTAGATCGTCTCCTTGCGTCCGCCGATCCAGGCCTCGGTGGTGTATTCCCGGCACGGGCGATCGTTCTCATAGTAGGTCTTGGTGGGCGTGACGGCGAATTCGTTGCCGCTGTCCGGGTTGCGCCAGCTCACGGTCCGGCCGGTTGGTGCCGACTCGAGGGTCTGGGCGGCGCGGTAGCGGTCGTTCTCGTCCATGGCGCGTCCCAGCTTGCCGCCGAGATAGCCCCCGAGCATGGTCCCGGCGATGGTTGCCGCGACCCGGCCACTGCCGCTGCCGACCTGGTTGCCCAGTACGCCGCCGGCGATGGCCCCTATGATCTGCCCTGCCTGTTCGTTCTGGTTCGGTCCGGCGCAGCCGCCGAGGGCGATGGCCGATGCGATCAATCCGGATAGAAAGATGCTGTTCCTGTTCATCATGGTCCTGCCTCTAGCTGGAGTGAAGGTGCTATTGGGTCGAGCGTATCACTCATTTCAACGTTGACAAGCGATATGGCTCAAGATTCCCTTCTCAGCGGCCTGTTGCTGACCGTTTGATTGGCGGCCTGGCGCAGACGCTGCTCGACATGGGCCTTGAAGCGGATCAATTCGACCAGGCGCAGCGGACCGTCGGGGTGGGGATCGGCCGGGAGCACGCCGGTCAGGTAGAAGGGATAGCGGTCCCCTCTGCGGCGCAGCGAGAGGAGATACTCGGCCGTCGCGCGATAGACATCCGCACCCAGCGCGATGGAGTTGAACTCCTGCCCGCCTGACAGCAGGCTGAAGCCGTCCTCCCAGGGGCCCTTGCTGCCGGTACTCAGGATGAGTTCCGTATATTCCAGCGGGGCAGCGGCTTTCGGCGGTTCGGTGCGGCGTATCTCCCAGTTGTCGTCATGGTGCTCGATCCGCAGGAACTGGGCCCCGCTCTGCAGTTCGCTGTGCCAGTCGCCTAGGGTATCGAAGAAGCGCTGCTGCTGGATCAGGAAATGGTATTCGCTGGCGCCGGGTAACCACTGTTCGATCACGGCGCCGCTCGCATCCAGAACATAAAGCCGGATTCCCCTCCGTTCGACCCGGTAGGCGAGTTGTACCTGGCCTGGCGCATTGATCCGCAGCAGCAGGGGCAGAGGAGAGTCGCGCAGGCTCGCATCATCGAGTAGAGTGGGGCGGAAGTATTCGTTCGGTTCGCCGAGATAGTCGAGCAAGTCGGCCATGTCGCCAATGGTGTGGAAGCGATAGCGGTGCCGTTCGTACTCCAGAACGCGGAATTCATCACCGATCGCCAGGAGATAGCGCGCCTGTTTCCCATGCCGGCGAAAATGTTCGTCGGTCGCCGCGACCAGCTCGCTGATTCGGCGCGCAATCAGCGTGCCGTGGCCCCGGGTCTCGCAGTGACAGCCGGGAACAAGGCCTCGAGGGCTGTGGCGAAATAGCTCGTGATGGCGGCAGAGTAGCTCCAGTACGGCGTCGGGCCCTTCGTGGTGGCTTACCTGCAGCTCGCCCCAGCTGTTGCTGTAGACATAGTCAATGGATCGGATGAGATTTCGCCTCGCGGCGCCAAAACTGAGCGGATCCGCGCGTTGGCTGACCAGCAGGTGGCCGTCCGGGTCGCTCGGTTCGGCCACAAAGGCATTCGCGAAGATCACCGCCTGTGTGCCGTAGGCGGGGCGGGCGAAGTTCTCCAGCGGGGCTTCGAGTTGCGCTCCCGATCCAAGGTATTGTAGCAACAGCCTTACCAGCCGTAGGTGATGTTGCGTCTCGGCCATCTCGGGCGGCAGGTCAATATGGGTAGCGGTGTCGATCACCCCGTTGGCGATCAGCCAGGTGAGAAGTTCCACGATGCCGTTGGTACTGCGCACGGGAGAGGCGCCTTCTTCCGGAGCCGCCAGGTAGCAATGCCAGACAGGCCGCCCCGACTCGGGGCGCAGCCATACCTGTGCCTCATGCAGATCGTCCGAGATGTCGGGATTGATTCGGTCGATCTTGCCGGGACGACGCTCCAGAGCGGCGAAGAGCTTGCGTCCCAGGAGCGAGAGATCACGCATCTCGATCTCGCGGGTGGCTCCCTCACTGCGCGCCAGGCCAGTCAGCAGCCGATAGCCATGTGAGAGCTCGCTGACCAGCTTGTTGCGAGTTTCGATCACCCTGGGAAGCTTCCACTCGCGATGGGCGTCCAGGTTGATCAACTCGCCCTCGCCCCATCCCCAGCGGTTGACCAGTTCGCGCATCAGAGGAGATTTCCAGTCCACCAGCGCCTGTTGGCTGAGCCGAACGCCGCTCTTGAGGTAGAAGGCCCGCCGCGCCAGTTCAAGGCGTGCTTCCTGAGCAGGTTCGCAAAGATGGCTCTCGATTCGGTTCATCATCAGCAGGTAGGGGTCCACCTCGGTGGCATCGATGTCCTTGCCCCCGTGGTATCGTTCCTGTACTTCTTCTGCCAGCCAGCGAATGGCGGGGAAGTCATTGGCATAGGTCTCGAACAGGAGCAGCTTGAGCAGTGATTTGTAGGGTGAGCGGATGCCCTTGAACAGCTGCCAGTGGGCGGCGCTGAAGAATTCGCCGAGGCTGATCTGTGAGAGCCCGCCGAAGTCGAGCCAATCGTCTCCCCGGATCAGTCGCTTGCCCAAAAGATGATCGCAATAGCTACGGTACTGGTGGAGGTGCTCCGGCGGAACCAGCCACCACAATGGTGGCCGCCCGGCCAACAACAGGCCGGTACGGTAGAACTCCTCCAGCAGCAAAAGGTGCTGGGTGTTTCCGCTGCTCTCGTCGGAGAGGTTGCTCAGGCGTCCCTCACGGACGTCATCGGCGGTGAGCACGAAAAGGTGCATCTGAAGGCCGAGCGTGGCCGCGTGGGCCTCCAGGATATCGGCCTTTTCCCGCAGTCGCGTCACTGCAGCGGCATCCAGGTCCGGGTGGTGACACACCCAGACGTCATAGTCGCTCTGGGCATCCTGCCCAAGGGTGCCGGAGCTGCCGATCAGGTAGACTGCCTGCAACGGAGGAACGCGCTGAGGCCGGCGCTCCGCCTTGAGGCTGCGGGCATGTCGCCGGGCCAGCAGCAGGGCATTGCGGTCCGGCTCGTAGCCGGCGATTCCAGCCGGGGTTTCGGCGCCGTTGAAGCCTGGAAGGGCCGGGTGGTTTATGTGCAGCAGGAGCGGAAACAGGTCGAGAAAGCAGCGTTGCTCATGGGTGGCCACTGCCTGGGCGCGTGCCATCCGCTGGCGAGCCACCTTGGCATGGCGCGCCCGAATGTCGCGGATCTCCCGGCGCGAGGGCCGCTCCGGAGTGGACAGGGTCGCGCCGCTCATGCCCGTCTCAGGCGCTACCCAGCTCCCGGCTGGCGGTCCGCAGCAGCGTGCGCAGGTCGTCGCCCTTGGCCCAGGTGGCGATGCCGAAGTGCAGCTGCGGACTCAGGGTCTCCAGCGGCGCAGGCAGACGCAAGGCTTCCAGCTCCCTGTGAATCTTGCTGGTGAGCTGATCGGCATCCTCGCGCGTGGTCTCGGGCAGGACCAGGAGAAAGAGGTCGTCGTCCCAACGGCCGATCTGGTCGACCCAGCGTAAGCGATCGCGCAAGAACCGGGCGATCCCCAAGGCCAGCTGGTCGGCGCTGTCACCGAGGAGTTCGATCTGCTGTTCCGCCACGCCGAGTTGCACCAGCACCACGGCCAGGGGGTTGCCGTAACGGCGGCTGCGCGAGATCTGCTGTTCCAGGGCCTGGGTGATGGCGCGGCGGTTGGGGAGGCCGGTCAGGTCGTCGGTGAGTCTGAGGGCGGCGTTCTCCTCGCGCAGGCGTTGCAGTTCGCTCACGTCGTGCAGCACCAGCAGGGTCTTGTCGCCGGCGGGAATGCGTTCCGGCAGAAGGTGGCGGGCGCCGACGGCCACTGGTGCGTCGGCATCCAGCCAATCGAGCTGTTGCGCAAGGTCATCGAGGGAGACCCCGGGCAAGGATTCCGCCGGTTCGCCCAGACGTTCGGCGAAGCTGTCGTTGGCCCACTCGATGCGACCTCGGGCATCGATCAGGGCCACGCCCGAGGCGGGGATGTCGTGGTGTTCCTGGATGGGTGAAAGGGCGTGGGTCTGTGGCATGGGGGATCCTCCTGTTCTGTTGGTCGCAACCGGCCACAGGAGGTATCGGCCGAAGCCGGGGGAACTTTAGGGAAGGTCTGAAAAATTCAGACCTTCCGCGGCTCAGGGACGAGCCGCCAAAATCGATCGCTATAAGCGATTGATTTTGAAGTCAGTCGCAAACCGCGTTTGCGGCGCAACGTGCCCTGATAAAGCCAGGGATGGCTTTTATCAGGGCTTCCTTAGTGTGGAAGAACATCCGGGATAACCCTTGCCATTGATAAAGGTTCTGCATTTTCATCAGGGGGTCGGAGTCGTTCGACAGCGCCAAAGCCAACTCGCCGGTATGCTCGGAAACGACTCCGACCCCGGGGCAATGGCCGGTGAGTAGACCCAACTTCCATGATCAAGCGAAGAGCCGGGCCTAGTATTCTTCGGCGCGCCGGGCGTCCCCGCGCACCTTCTCGACCGGATAACGTTGCTCATTGATCGCCATCTTGCGCCAGGCGGCGGCGAGCAGGTCGATGTCGAGGCGTTCCGCCAGGCGCAGCAGATAGATGAAGATGTCGGCCATCTCGAGGGCGACGGCCTCCTTCTTCTCTGCGGGCAGCTGCCGGCTTTGCGTCTCGGTGAGCCACTGGAAGTGCTCCAGCAGTTCGCCGGCCTCGCCGGCCAGCGCCATGCTGAGATTCTTGGGCGAATGAAACTGCTCCCATTCACGTCGGCGGGCGAATTCCGCCAGGCGACGGCTCAGTTCGACCATGTCGCCTACAGCTTCTTGATCTGCATCCATGATGTCCTCCGGACAAGGGGTTTCCGGCAGTCTACAATGGGTGGGGCGTTACGTGTCCCAAAGAGCTCACGGGCGCCATGCTTGCAATATGAGAAAATGGTAATATACTTCTGTTTGATGCAGGACAAATAGGGCCGGTGTCTAGCGGTATAAACTGGCCTTGGTGTACAGACATCAACCCGTCCACAACCTGATTTGGAGACAACCATGAAGAAACTTGCCGCAGTATCCTTCGCTGTCGTGGCCTCGCTGGCCGCCGGCAGCGCCAATGCCTTTTTCGGTAACAGTGACAAGTGGAGTGACCCGGAGTGCTGGTACGACCCGGGCTGCAATCCCTACGACGTGTGGGACCCGCGTTACTGGATGAACGAAATGGAAGACATGATGAATAGCGATGACGACTATCCTATGTACGGCCCCTATGGTCCGATGATGGGGCCCTATGGTCGTCCGCCGATGCCCTATGGTGTTCCGCCTATGGGCGCGCCCATGCCTTACGGCCCGCCGCCCGTCGGTGCCCCCATGCCCTACGGTCCTCCGGGCGTGGCCCCTGGCGTTCGTCCGCCCGCACCGCCGATGCCCTATGGTGCCCCGGGCTACGGTCCCCGTCCGCCGGCAGCTGCTCCGGCCCCGCGTCCTGCGCCTCGTCCCGCGCCGCGCCCGGCCCCGCAGGGTGGCAATCGCTGAACGACTGCAGGCACCGACTAAAAAGCCCGGCCTTGTGCCGGGCTTTTTAGTTACGTAGAGAGTGGTCGGCCGGGGATTGGTGCCCTTACCACCAGCCATAGCCACGGAAGCCGAGATGACAACCCTGGCAGGTGGCCGAGAGCTTGTTGAACTTCTCCCATACGCCGGGAGAGACCGGTACCTTGCATTGGGGGTCGTCCCGGTCCCGGCACTCGAAGGGCGCATTGGGCTTGGGCAGATAGATCGCCTGCTTGGGATCCGGGACCTTCGCCAATTCCTCGGCCAGGGCTGCTGCTGCCTGTCCCAGGGCGTCCGCCTTGGCCTGGAAGTCTTCCTGCCGGGTCCAGATCGAAGGTAGTGCCCGAGAGCCCCAGGCCGGTGCCGAGCCGGGCGGGAAGAAGCGCATCAGGTTGATGCCCGAGCCGCCTTCGATCTTCCGCGCCAGCTTTATCGCCTCGGTGCGGTCGAAGCCCTTGCCCCCGTAGAGCATGGCGGCAAGGTCGTTGAGTGCTTCCTGATGTCCCTCCATGAACCGCTTGCGTTCGGCGGCCAGCTCGTCGCGCAGGCCGCGAGGTAGCAGCGGGCGCACGAGGTAGGGATTGGCCGGGACATAGCCCGCAGGGGGAGCACCCCAATAGGGAACGGCCCAGGGCGGGGGATAGTCATAGTCGTCGTTGCCGAAGTCGAAGGAAAAGGCGTGAGCGGTGCCGGCGCCGAGCAGGAGACCGCCGAGCGCGCCCGCCAGGAGTGACTTGGCCAAACCTCGTCTTGGGAACTGACGCATCTTGGATTCCTCCTCGTCTTTCTGGTCAGTAATGGGTAGGCCTCAGCATGCCCCCGCAGGCGACGGAAAAGAAAGCCTAAAACGGCGTTCCTTTAATCCTGGTCAGAAAAAGCGGTCTCTTTCATGTCTCTGCCGCCAGTCGTTGCCGTGCACCGGTGATCGCCTGCCGCACCCGGCGCGGGGCCGTGCCGCCGATATGATCGCGGGCAGCGACCGATCCTTCGAGAGTGAGATAGTCAAACACATCGCGGTCGATCAGGTCGCTGAACCGCTGCAGTTCCTCCAGCGAGAGGTCTGCCAGGTCGCATTGCCTTTCCACGCAGTAGGCAACCGATTTGCCGACCACTTCATGGGCATCGCGAAAGGGCAACCCCTTGCGCACCAGGTAGTCGGCCAGATCGGTGGCGGTGGCAAAGCCCTGCAGTGCGGCCTCGCGCATGCGATCACGGTTCGGTGAGATGGCAGGCACCATGTCCGCAAACACCTTCAGCGAGCCGCGCAGATTGTCGGCGATGTCGAACAGGGGCTCCTTGTCTTCCTGATTGTCCTTGTTGTAGGCCAGCGGCTGCGACTTCATCAGGGTCAGCAGGGCCATCAGATGGCCGAACACCCGGCCACTCTTGCCGCGGATCAGCTCGGGTACGTCCGGGTTCTTCTTCTGCGGCATGATGGAAGAACCGGTGCAGAAGCTATCGGACAGGGTGATGAAACCGAACTGGGCCGAGGACCAGATGATCAGTTCTTCGCTCATGCGCGAGAGGTGCATCATGAGCACACTGGCGGCGGCGGCGAATTCGATGGCGAAGTCCCGGTCCGAGACGGCATCGAGCGAATTGCGGCAGGGGCCCTCGAAGCCGAGCAGTTGGGCGGTGTATTCCCGGTCGATGGGGAAGGTGGTGCCGGCCAGCGCCGCAGCGCCCAGTGGCATCCAGTTCAGCCGTCGCGCACAATCCCGCAGGCGCGAGTCGTCGCGCTCGAGCATCTCGAACCAGGCCATCAGATGATGGCCGAAGGTCACCGGCTGGGCGGTCTGCAGATGGGTGAAGCCTGGCATGATGGTCTCGGCCTCGTTCTCGGCGAGGTCGAGCAGGGCCTCGCGCAGTCGCCGCAGCTCGGCACGCAGGGCTGCGATCTCGTCCCGCAGCCACAGGCGGATGTCGGTGGCCACCTGATCGTTGCGCGAGCGCCCGGTGTGGAGCTTCTTGCCGGCCTCGCCGATCCTCTCGGTGAGGGTCGCCTCGATGTTCATGTGGACGTCCTCGAGCGCCACCGACCACTCGAATTCTCCTGCCTCGATGCGCGCCAGTATCTCTTCGAGGCCCTGCACGATGGCATCGCGCTCTGCCTCGCTCAGAATACCCTGGCGTGCGAGCATGGTGGCGTGGGCGATGGAGCCCCGGATGTCCTGAGGCGCGAGGCGCTGGTCGAAGGCCACCGAGGCGGTAAACGCCTCGACGAAGGCATCGGTCGGTTCGCTGAAGCGCCCCGCCCAGGGTTTCTTCTCGCTCATGCCGTGGTCCTTGTTTGCAAAGAGGCGCGATTATAGCGCGGGCCACTATACTGGCCCCATGGCGGGAAAAGATCGGCAGGGCTTTCTGCCCAATTTCTGTGACGTGCGGTTGTTGTTCGCTTGGATCGTCACCGCAGAGCTGCTGGCGCTGGTGCTGACGCTGGCGGTTTTCGACGGTGACTTCTGGCAGCGCCTCAGCCAGCGCTCGCTATACGTGCAGTGGGTGGCCCTCGGGCTGGCTGCCCTGCTCTGCCTCCTGGGCCCCTGGCTCAATCGTCTGGGCCATCGCCTGGCCGGCCTGCTTGCCTGGCTGATGGGACTGGTGGTGACGGTCCTGGTCTATCTCTCGTCACAGTGGCTGCTGGACGGCCATCTGGGCATCGTATGGCATGAATTGGGTGCGCAACTCGCGATTGCGGGTATCGTCCTGGCCGTGGCCCTGCGCTATCTCTTCGAACTGCACCGTCGTCGAGAGCGCGAACTGGCGGAGGCGCAGGCACGCGCGAATGCGCTGCAGGCGCGCATTCGTCCGCACTTCCTGTTCAACAGCATGAACACCATTGCCAATCTCACGCGCAGTGATCCGGAACTGGCCGAAGAGGTGGTGCAGGACCTGTCCGACCTGTTTCGCGCCAGCCTGGGACGCAGCGGCGAACGTTCCACTCTCGCCGAGGAGTTGGCCCTGGCACGTGGCTATCTGCACATCGAGGCGCAGCGTCTCGGTCAGCGGCTGCGCGTCGTGTGGGACCTGCAGGAGGACCTGCCGCATCAGGCCTCGGTGCCCCCCCTGCTGTTGCAGCCACTGCTGGAGAACGCCGTCTATCATGGGATAGAGCCGTCCCGCGACGGGGGCGAGATCCTGGTGGCCGCCCGCTACCGCAAGGGCGTGCTCAACCTGGCGGTCTCCAATACCCTGCCCGAAGGTGCGGTCAGCGAGCGCGACGGCAATGGCATGGCGCAGGAGAACATCGCGCAGCGTCTGCGGGCCTGTTTTGGCGATCGCGCCGGGATGACGATCGGGGAGGTCGAAGGGCATTACCGGGTGAGGATTCATTTTCCGGTGGATGGAGAGATGCGATGAAGGTCCTGATCGTCGACGACGAGCCACCGGCACGCGCACGACTGCGCGCATTGCTGGAAGACCTGGACGAGCCGATCCAGATAGTGGGCGAGGCCGCCGAAGGCGAGCAGGCGGTGGCGTTGGCGAGCGAGCACCAGCCGGACGTGGTATTGCTCGATATTCGCATGCCGGGCATGGATGGGATGCGGGCCGCGCTGGCGATGCAGGGGCTCAGCCCGGTGCCGGCGGTGGTCTTCGTCACCGCCTATGACGAGCATGCGTTGGAGGCCTTCGAGGCGAATGCCATCGATTATCTGCTCAAGCCAGTGCGCCGCGAACGGTTGCGCGCGGCCCTGCATAAGGCCTCGGTGTTCAGCCGCGCGCAGCACGAGGTGCTGCGGCAGGAGGCGGGTGTCCCTGGCCTGACCGTCACCCAGCGCGGCGGCACGCTGCGCATTCCGCTGGACGAGATCGTCTGCCTGCGCGCCGACAGCAAGTACGTGGAGGTACATCACCTCGGTGGCATGGCGCTTAGCGATGCCTCCCTGAAGTCCATCGAGGGCCAGTTTCCCGGACGCTTCCTACGGATCCATCGCAATGCCCTGGTCGATCCGGCGCGCATGCGTGAACTCAGGCGCGAGCCCGACGGACGCAGTGTGCTCCTGTTGCAAGGGGTCGAAGAGCCGCTGGAGGTGAGCCGCCGGCACCTGCCCCAGGTACGTCAGGCATTGCGTTCCTGATCAGGCGGACTCGAACCGTGCCAGCATGCCTTCCAGCACCATGTCGGTATAACCCACGATGCCGATCACCTCGTCGTGCTCGATCACCGGTGCCCTCGCCAGGCCGAAGTTCTCGAACAGACGGGCGCAGTAGCGAATGTCCATCCCCGGGGAGACGCCGACCACCGGCTTGCTCATGATCTCGTACACGTTCACCCGTTCCGGTGCCCGATCCCGCGCCAGCACCCGCTTGGCGATATCCGAGTAGAGCACGATGCCGAATTCGTCGTCCTTGTGCCGCTTGCGCACGATCAGACATTTGGTATCCGGGTGACGGGCCTGTTGCAGGGCCTCGGCAACGGTCGCCATGCCGTCCACCAGGTCGAATTCGGTCTTCATGATGTCGCGTACGCGAACCAGCTTACGCTTGCCATTCATATCTCTTCCTCCACGACCTCCTGCAGGCGGGCGACCTGCTGGGTGATGCCCACCGCATCCTCCACGTCCAGCTGGAAGGCGATGCCGGTGCCGGGCTCGGCATCGAAGTTTCCCACCTCGGCGATGGTCTCGAGGATGTCGCGGGCCAGATGTTCCTCCACCAGGAAGATGGCGACATCGCGCTGCGACTCCAGATCCAGGCCGAAGAAGGTCTTGCTGCCCTTCAGCCCCTCGCCGCGCGCACTGGTGATGACCGTCGCGCCGGTGGCGCCGCATTGTTTGGCCGCCTCGACCACCGCATCGGTCTTGGCGTCGTCTATGAAGGTGACCAGCAGTTTGAAGTGCATGGGCTGCTCCTCGGATGGGTGTCAGGGATGGCGATGGGCCGATCGCCAGGCGGCGATCTGGGCATAGGCTAATACGGAAATGATGGGAAACAGGCTGGCGAAGGCGATCAGCCCAAAGCCGTCCAGCGCGGGGCTGCGGCCGGGCACGGTGCTCGCCAGGCCCAGTCCCAGGGCCGTCACCAGGGGTACCGTCACGGTCGAGGTGGTGACCCCGCCCGAGTCGTAGGCCAGGGCGATGATCGCGCGCGGGGCATACAGCGTCTGGACGATCACCACGATGTAACCGGCGATGATGTACCAGTGCAGGGGTGTGCCGGTGATGATGCGAAACACCCCCAGAGCGATCCCTACCGCCACGCCGACAGCGACAGCGACGCGCAGGCCCCAGACACCGATGGCGCCCCCGGAGACCTCGCTTGCCTTCAGCGCGACGGCCAGCAGCGAAGGCTCGGCGATGGTGGTTGAGAAGCCGATGGCCAGGGCGAACAGATAGACCCAGCCGTAGGCGCTCCATTCGACCCGTCCAGTGGCACGAATGTCATGGCCGAACAGGAAGGACGGATCGGTCAACTGGGCGGCCATGAGCTTGCCGAGCGGGAACAGGGCCATCTCCAGTCCCTCGAGGAAGCATGTCATGCCTACCAGGACGTAAACAAAACCGGTGAGAGCCTCCCGTGCCCGCGGTATCCGGCGGCGCAGCACCAGGAGCTGGAAGCCGAACAGGATGACCGCGATGGGTACTATATCCCTCAGTGTCTGCGAGAGGGTATCGATCAGCTGTCCGATCATCTCAGTGCACCAGCATGCCATAGCCCATGACGAACATCATGGGGGTCAGGGAAGCGAAGGCGATCAGCCCGAAGCCATCGATCATGGGGTTGCGGCCGCGGATGGACTGGGCCAGGCCGATGCCGAGTGCGGCGACCAGGGGCACCGTGATGGTGGATGTGGTGACCCCGCCCGAGTCATAGGCGATACCGACGATCTCGGGTGGCGCGAAGGCGGTCATGATCACCACGCCCAGGTAGCCGCCGATGATCAGGTGCTGGATAGGCCAGCCGCGTACGATGCGCAATACGCCGATGAGAATGGCGAAACCGACCGAGAAGGCCACGGTGTAGCGCAGGCCAAGGGCATATGCCGTACGATCTTCCGTGGCTCCTCCGATCAGGCCTGCCTCGGCGGCCACCTTTGCTGCCTCGGCGGCCACTGCGATCAGCGCCGGTTCCGCCACGGTGGTGCCAAAGCCCAGGGCGAAGGCAAAGGCCAGCAGCCAGTTGAGACTGCCCTTGCGCGCAAAGGCATAGGCCATGCTCTCGCCGATGGGAAACAGCCCGAGTTCCAGTCCACGCACGAACAGGGTGAGGCCGAGCACCACCAGCAGGGCGCCGAGCAGGATCTCGCCAAGGTTGGGGATCGGTTGCTGCAGCACCGCCAGCTGGAAGAAGCCGATCACCCCCACGATGGGGGCGAGGTCGCGCAGACTGCCCAGCATGGCTTTGATGAGGGCCTGGAACGATTCCACGATTGCTCCGCAAAAATACTAATCTATCGCGTGCGGCGGCTCGAGGGGCAGACCTGGATCAATTAAATGGCCAGTGCCTGGTTGTTAGAATGGCATACTCTTGCACCTGACCGACTGAAAAACAGGATCCGACATGAGCATGGATACCCAGGCCTTTGGTGGCTATCCCTTCACTCGTATGCGGCGCATGCGCCGCGACGATTTCTCGCGTCGCCTGATGCGCGAAACCACCCTGACGCCAGACGACCTGATCTACCCGGTCTTCGTTCTGGAAGGAGAGGGCAACCGCGAGCCCGTAGCCTCCATGCCGGGGGTCGAGCGCATGAGCATCGATCTGCTGGTGCGCGAGGCGAAGGAGGTGGCGGCGCTGGGCGTTCCGGCCATGGCACTGTTCCCGGTTACTCCACCGGAGGCGAAGAGCGAGGACGCGGCCGAGGCCTACAATCCCGATGGCCTGGCCCAGCGTGCGGTGCGGGCGTTGAAGGATGCCGTACCAGAGCTGGGCATCATCACCGATGTGGCGCTGGACCCCTTCACCACCCATGGCCAGGACGGGCTGGTGGACGAGAGCGGATATGTGATGAACGACGAGACGGTGGCGGTGTTGGTCAAGCAGGCGCTGTCGCACGCGGCCGCTGGGGCGGATGTGGTCGCGCCCTCGGACATGATGGATGGGCGCATCGGTGAGATCCGCGAGGCGCTCGAATGCGAGGGTCATATCCATACCCGCATCCTCGCCTATTCGGCCAAGTATGCCTCCAGCTACTACGGTCCCTTCCGCGATGCGGTGGGTTCGGCGGCCAACCTGGGCAAGGGCAACAAGTTCACCTATCAGCAGGACCCGGCGAATTCGGACGAGGCGCTGCGCGAGGTGGCCCTGGATCTCGCCGAGGGGGCCGACATGGTGATGGTCAAGCCCGGCATGCCCTATCTGGACATCGTACGAAGGGTGAAGGATCAGTTCCGCGTGCCGACCTTCGTCTATCAGGTCAGCGGCGAATATGCCATGCACATGGCAGCGGCGCAGAACGGCTGGCTGGACGAGCGCGCGGTGGTGACAGAGTCGCTGGTGTGCCTCAAGCGGGCCGGTGCCGACGGCATCCTCACCTACTTCGCCAAGCGGGCGGCGCAGTGGCTCAATGAGTGACCGCTACGCCGTCATCGGCAACCCCATCGAGCACTCCAGATCCCCGGAGATCCATGCGGCCTTCGCCCGTCAGACCGGGCAGGACATGGTGTACGAGCGCATTCTCGGCTCGCTGGACGACTTCGAGGGCGATGTGCGTCGTTTCATCGCCGAGGGCGGACGCGGCATGAACGTGACCGTGCCCTTCAAGGAGCGGGCCTTCCGCCTGGCCGACGAGCCGAGCGAACGCGCCCAGCGGGCGGGCGCGGTCAATACCTTTACCTTCGACGGCGACAGGGTGCTGGGTGACAATACCGACGGGGCCGGCCTGGTGCGCGACCTGGGCTGCAACCACCGTTTCGCCTTCGCCGGCAGTCGTATCCTGCTGCTGGGTGCGGGGGGTGCCTCGCGCGGGGTGCTCTTCCCGCTGCTGGAGGAGGGCCCGGACCAGCTGGTGATCGCCAATCGCACCGCCAGCAAGGCGGTCGAGCTCGCGGAGCTGGCGGGTGATGTGCGGGTGACTGGCTGCGGCCTCGACGAGCTGAGAGGCCGGCGGTTCGATCTGATCGTCAATGGCACCGCGGCCGGGCTGCAGGGCGCCGTGCCGGCCATTCCGGATGATTGCCTGGCTTCGGGTGGTTGGACCTACGACATGATGTACGGCAGCGAACCCACCGCCTTCGTGCGCTGGGGCCAGGCCCACGGTGCGGCGCGTGCCCTGGACGGGCTGGGCATGCTGGTAGAGCAGGCGGCCGAGTCGTTCTTCCTGTGGCGGGGCGTGATGCCGGATACCGCACCGGTCATCGAGATGTTGCGATGAAAGGTCCGCTGCGCCGTCACTGGGTCTGGTGCTGGCTCCTCCTTGCCGGCCTCGCCTGGGGCAGTGAGGAAGGCACGCAGCAACACAGCAGAGATCGGGTGACAGGGGCCGAGACCTGGGCTGCAAAGTCGGACGGCGTGTTTTTCTCGCTCACCCAGATCCTGCCCGATCAGCTGCGGGCCTTCTATGTGAATCGCGGGCTGACGCAGGAACAGATCGAGCCCTATGCGACCTCCTGCGTGTTCATGACGGTGCTGCGCAACGACAGCGCGCCGGGGCCCATCCGTTTCCGCCGCGCCGACTGGCGGGTGCGGGTCGAGGGCAACGAGCGCCCACTGGTGCCGACGAACAAGTGGTTGGCGACGCTTCGACGCCAGGGGGTGGGACAATCAGGCCTGATCGCCTTTCGCTGGGCCCAGTTTCCGGCCGAGCAGACCTATCGCCCCGGGGGAGACTGGAACCAGGGCATGCTTTCGGTAGGGCTGGCGCCTGGCCAATCCTTCGACCTGGTGGCAAGCTGGCGAGTCGAAGGGGCTCCGGTCGGGGGTGATCGGCGAAAACTGGTGCTCAAGGGGGTGCGCTGTGCGAACTAGCTATCTTGGATATCCTGGCCTGCTATTGGCCCTCTTTCTGATGGCCCGGGGGGCCGTGGCGCAGGAATTGCCGCCGCTCAGCCATGGCCTAACCGCTGTAGACCCACCCATGCCGGCACCGTCCCTCAGTCTGTCGAACCTGGACGAGGAGAAGGTCGACCTGGCGCAGTTCAAGGGCAAGGTGGTGCTCGTCAACTTCTGGGCCACCTGGTGTCCGCCCTGCCGGCGCGAGATGGGCTCGCTGGAGCGGCTCCACCAGGGGCTCGCGGCCAGTGGGGTGGAGGTCCTGGGGGTCAACGTGGGTGAGGACAGCGACACCATCTTCTCCTTTCTTGGCACGATAGAGCCCTCGCCGACCTTTCCAATGCTGCTCGACAAGGAGGCCGCGACGGTTCAACGCTGGGGCGTGCGTGGTTTGCCTACCACCTATGTCATCGACCGTGAGGGAAAGGTTCGTTATCGGGCCGTGGGCGGGCGCGAGTTCGACCATCCGCAGATCCTCGAGACGATCCGGGCGCTGGCGAAATAGGACGAGGATATGGTCCAGGGAGGTCGACCGACTAGATTTTGGGCGGTGCTCACTGCGCTGCTGCTGGTGGGACTGTTTCTGACACCGATCCGCAACCTGGACCTGTGGTGGCACCTCGACAGCGGCCGCTGGATGCTCGAGCACGGACAGTACCTCGATCGCGAGGTCCGATCCTTCAGTATGGGGGGTGCGCCCTGGCCCAATTTCTCCTGGCTGTTTCAGGTGGTGGTGGCGCTGGTTCAGCGGGTGGCCGGCGATTGGGGGCTGTGGGTCTTCAAGGGGATGGTCTGGTGGGCGATCTTCTACCTGCTGTTTCGCGCCACCGGAGAGCGCGGCGCACCGATCTCCTGGCTGCTGCCGGTGGCCCTGTTCGCCTGGCAGCTCACCCCCATCATGCATCTGCGGCCGCACCTGTTCGAGGGTTTCTTCATTGCCTGTGCATTGCTCTTGCTGCAGCGGCCGCGCAATCGCGCGACCTTCTGGCTGTCGGCATTGCTGATCCTGCTCTGGGCGAATACCCATGCCTCGGTGGTGGTGGGGGCGACCGCCCTGGGCGTGAACTGGCTGCTCGGGCCGCGCTTCGACTTCCCGGGCTGGAAGACCCTCGCCCGGCGACTGCCCGGCGCCGTGCTGCTGGGTGCCCTGGTCTTTGTCACGCCCAACGGCCTGGGGATACTCGATGTGCTGTTCGGACATGCCCAGGCCGACTACATCGCCGCCTACATCCGCGAGTGGGAGCCCTCGAAACTGCTGCCGCCCTTCATGTTCGTCACCCTGGCGGCGGTTCCGCTGGTGCTGCTGTTGCGGCGGCGTCTGCTGACCCCCGGCGAGTTCGTGCTGATCGCGGTCTTTCTGCTGTTGGCCAGCAGTAACAAACGCTTTCTGTTCGAACTGGGGCTGGTCCTCGTTCGACCCGCCGGGGTACTGATCGGTCAGGGCCTGGAGAAGCTGGGGGCCAGCCACCCCCAGGCGGCCGGTCGTCATGGCTGGCGCATCGGCGTGCTGGCGTTGGTTGCGGTGTTGCTGGCCTATGCGCCGCCCTGGTGGTGGATCGAGCACCGTTGGCAGGACTATCCGGTGCTGAGATCCCAGTATCCGCACGTGAGCCTCGCCGTTCTCCGTCCGCTGTTGGACCGCGAGCGGCCACTGCGGGTCTGGAACACCTATGGCTGGGGTGGCTGGCTGGGTTGGGCCGGACAGGGCGGGCTGAAGATCTATATCGATGGACGCACGCCGACCGTGTTCACCGAGGAGCTGATGCTCCATGCCAGCCTGTCCAAGTATCGCCCACGCATGTTGCGCAGCCTGCTGGATGCCTGGAAGGTCGATGCGGTAGTGCTGCGGCGCACCCCGCGCCCCCCGCTGTCGCCGCAGGACCCGCAGTGGCGGCTGGTAGCCTATGGCGATGACGAGCTGGCTTACCTGCGGGCCGATCTGGTGAAGGCGCATGGCGTAACGGTCATTCCCTATGATCCCTATCTGCCGATCGAGCGGCTCGACCCTGCCCGGCAGGCGGCGGCCGAGCGGGCATTGCGCCAGCTGCTGCGCCGCGATCCCCTCAATCCCCTCGGCTGGCGCCACCTCGCGGAGTTGCTCGCATTGCGCGCCGATGCGGCGGCCCCGGCCGTGATCGACCAGATGGGACTGGCCTTGCGCCACTCCCTGGCGCAGGATCCGGACCAGTCCCTGACCCGGGTGCGGCTGGCGCAATGGCTGCGCAAGACGGGGGCCGGGCAGGAACGGATTGCGGAGGTCCTGCTGCCCTGGGTCCTGGAGGCTGGCCCCACGCTGCTGGCGGGCCAGGAGGTCTCGATCGCCCTCGAACTGATGGAGATTCGGTACTATGACGAGGCGCTCGCGGTGCTCAAGCCCAAGGACCCCCGCCGGCAACAGCGCCTCAACGCGGACCCGGAGGTCTGGGCGTTGCGAGCCCGCATCCATGCACGACGCGGTGACCTCGACCGGATGCGCCGCGCCAGGGACATGGTGGGTTGGTTGGTGCTGGATGCGCCGGCTCCCGCCCAGCAGCGTTATGCCGACCTGTTGGAGACGTTGAAGCGGGAGCAGCAGGTTCCCGAATCTACGGATTGACCGGTTCGGCGGCACCCCTCAGTTCATGTAACTGAGCGCTTCCTCCCCCGGATTGGGCAGCCCGGCGACACGCCAGGCCTGACGGCAGCCGCCGAACAGACGTTGTACCGCCTGTCGGTCGAGACCGCGGGTGCGGCAGACCTGTGACATCGGAGGCAGGCTGCCGTAGGTGAGACGGTGCTCGCGCAGATAATAGATGATTGCCCAGTGGTCGGGCCCAAGATACTCGATACCCTCCATCCGGGCCAGCGCACGTGCCAGTCCGCGATTCCAGCGGTCCGGGTCGATCAGAAAGCCGTCGGCATCGGTTTCGATGCGGGGCAGGTCGCGGGCAACCTGTTCCCCGGTTGAAAGACCAGCCATTTTCTCCTCCTCCTCAGTAATAATCACCGTTGATGCAGGTATAAGAGGAATAGTCGATATCGCGGGGAAGTCAAGGCCGGTTCGGTAGCTCGCCAAGGTAACGTCTCTGGTTCGGCTGGGGCAGGCCTCTGGCTTGGCAAACCGCCGTGGCTATATCCCCGCCACCGAAAATTTCTGAGCCAGGGGACAGCCCTATTTTTCAGTAAGTTGCAAATGTGGACGACGAAGCCCTGGACAGCTGGTGCCGAAAGGCCCGCAACAGCTCGTTGCCCCAGGGCGAGTCTGCCCGCCGTGTCATGGCACGGGTGCGGTATGCCGGATCAAGGCGAGGGGCGTAGTAGTCCTCGTAGGCGGCGACGATCCGGGCGTCGAATTCGGGGTGGAACTGCACCCCCCAGGTCCGGCTGCCGAGGCGGAACGCATGGTGCGGGTCTTGTTCGCTGCTACAGAGCGGCACCGCATCGGGCGGCAGGCGCAGTACCGATTGCTGATGACTCGCCTGTACCTGGGCCACGGCGGGCCACCCGGCGAACAGTGGGTCGCGCCAGGCCTCGGGAGTGAGGCGGGTCAATACGGTTCCCACCTCGATCCCCTTGGAGTTGTCGCCGACCATTCCGCCGAGCGCCTGGGCCAGCAGTTGATGGCCGAAACAGATGCCCAGCAGCGGGGTTTCTCGCGCCACCAGTTCGCGGATCCATGCCTCAGTCGCCTGCATCCAGGGCGCGCGCTCGGTGACCATGGCGCCCGAGCCGGTGATCACGACCCCGGCCACCTGCTCGGGCGAGGGCAGGGGCTCGCCCCGCTGTGGCTGGCAGCGGGTGGCCACGTCCGGGGTGAGGCCCATCCCGGTGATGGCCCATTCGGCGAAATCTCCGGGGACCGACGACAGGGTCGGCAGCTTCTGTCCCGGCTGAACGATTACCAGGCTCAAGGATTGAAACCCTCGGGAGAGGCGAGCCAGGCCATTTCCTCGGGCGTGCTCGATCGGCCGAGAATGGCATTGCGGTGGGGAAAGCGACCGAAGCGGGCCACGATGTCGTGGTGATGCCGGGCAAAACGCAGGTTCTCGGTCAGACCGGCCGCCTCGAACAGCGCCACCGAGCGCTCCTGATCGGCCAGGGATTCGCTGTGCATGAAGGGCATATAGAGAAACTGCAGGCGCTCGGCTGGCATCCCCTGGTCGAAGCCGCGGGCGATGGCCCGGTCGGCCACCGCGCGGGCCTGGGCCTCGGTACTGAAGCTGTCGGGATGACCGCGGAACATGTTCAGGGGCAATTGATCGAGCACGACGGTCAGGGCCAGGGCCCCGTCGGGGGTCTGCTCCCAGACCGCGAGTTTGCCATCGCGGCCCGTGCGCCAGGTCTCGCCGAAGCGCTTGGCGATCTCCCGATCCAGCGCTGGGGTGCTGCGGAACCAGTGCCTTTGCATGCCGGGGGCGAACCAGAAATCGAGCAGCGTCTGCGGATCGTCCGTGCTCATGAGGCGTGTTTCCCCGCCAGCTGGACATAGTGTTGTGCCGAATAGGCCAGGTATTCGCGCTCGCGGTCGCTCAGCGGCCGGACCTGGCGGGCCGGCGAGCCGGTATAGAGATGCCCGCTCTCGAGCACCTTGCCGCCAGGCACCAGTGAGCCGGCGCCCAGGATCACCTCCGGCTCGATCATCGCCTGGTCCATGACGATGGCCCCCATGCCGATCAGGCACAGGTCGCCGACCTCGCAGCCATGCAGGATCACCCCGTGGCCCACGGTGACCCGTTCGCCGATGACCAGTGGGGTGCCACCGGGCAGATATTCGCTGTCATGGCTGTTGTGCAGCACGCTGTTGTCCTGGATGTTGGTCTCGCGACCGATGCGGATGCGATTGACGTCGCCGCGGATGACCACCCCCGGCCAGACGCTGCAGCGTGCCGCGATCCAGACATCGCCGATGACGGTGCAGCGCGGATCGAGCCAGGCGTCGGGGTCGATCCGGGGGTGCCGATCGCAAAACGGGCGGATATCTGCCATGCGAATTTCCTCCCTGATGGAAGGCCCCTCATAATGCGGCTTTGTCGCGGCCGGGTAAAGGCGGCGCCGGGCCGGCCGCTACAGCAGGGGGGTCGACACACATTATCCATTGACTACGGAATACCATGGAAATCTCTACCCTGATTGTTTCGGGCGTGCTACTGGTGCTGGTCGGGTATGCCGTCCTCATCTACAACAACCTGGTCTCGCTCAAGCATGCGGTCAGCCAGGCATGGGCCAATATCGATGTCCTGCTCAAGCAACGCCATGACGAGCTGCCGAAGCTGGTCGAGACCTGCAAGCAGTACATGAAGCATGAGCGGGAGACCCTGGAGCGGGTGATGAGGGCACGTTCGGCAGTGGCCGATGCCCAGGCACGGGGCGACATGGCGGCACTGGGCGAGGCCGAGGGTCTGCTCCGTATGGGACTTGGCAATCTGTTCGCCGTGGCCGAGGCCTATCCGGACCTGAAGGCCAACGAGAGCTTCCGTCATCTGGAGCGACGCATCAGTGCGTTGGAGAACAGCATCGCGGATCGGCGCGAGTTCTACAACGCGGCAGTCAATGCCAACAATGTGCGTATCGAGCAGTTTCCGGATGTGATCATTGCACGTCTGTTCCATTTCGGTCCGGCCGAGTTGCTGGAGTTCGCCGAAGAGGAAAAGCGCGATCCCGATCTCAAGGCACTTTTCGAATAGCGAGGTTACTGGTTCCAGGCCATGCTCGAGACGGTGCAGGGTATGTCTGGCGGCGGGGCGCTGCTCGCGGGTGCGCTGGCGCTGATCGGCCTGTTCGCAGGCTTCTCGGGACTACGCCGCTATCGCCTCATCGAGGACGTACCCACCGCCAAGGTCCGTTCTGCCCCCCAAGGCTTTGTCGAGCTGGTCGGCACGGCCGACCTGCTGCCCGCCGCCCATCGTCGCACCGCTGACCCAGACGCCATGCTGTTGGTACAGCTATCGGGTAGAACGTCGCAGCGACAGGCACTGGCGTACCCTGCGCAGCGGCACCAGTGACGAGCTCTTTCTGTTGCGCGACGAGACCGGCGAGTGTGTGATTGATCCGGAGGGCGCGGACGTCGACAGCATCCACAGCCAGATCTGGGCGGGATCCGCCAATTCCCTGGGAACCCCTGGCCTCCACGCGATCGATCGCAACCTGGGGCCGGCAGCGCGCTGGGTGAGCCAGACGCTGGGCGCCATTGGAGCGTTCACCGGCGAGTACCGTTACCAGGAACGGGTGATCCTGCCTGGGGACCCGCTGTATGCGATCGGCTGGTTTCAGTCGCTGGATGACAGCGACTGGTCCGAGAGCGAACGCGCGCGGGCCACCGAGTTGTTGCGGGAGTGGAAGCGTCGGCCCGAGACCCTGCGCGAGCGGTTCGATCATAACCGCGACGGGGTGATCGACCAGGAAGAGTGGGAGGATGCGCGCCGCGCCGCCCGCCTCCGGGCAAAGGAGGAACTGGCCGAGGCGCGTCCCAACACCCATGTCCACATGATGAGCCGCCCCAAGGGGAGGCACTACCTGATCGCCAACCGCGAGGAACGGCTATTGGTGAGGCGCTATCGCTGGCAGGCGATCCTCGGGTTCGCCGCCTTCTTTGGCGGCCTGAGCCTGGTAGCGGCCTGGCTGAGCGGGCACGCCATCTGAAGGACCTTGCAACAATGGCTGCGACAGGCGACAAGAAGGGATGTGGTTCGCGGAGCTCGCAGCCCCGGACGGCGGTGGTGAGTGCCTCCGCGGCAACACTGTAATCCGCCATGTGAATTTATTCGCGCGGCCGGGTAAAGTCGCGGCAAATTCCTCCGGGCTCGATTCATGGATACCAAGACGCACGACAATCCACTGCTGCACTTCGAAGAACTGCCCCCCTTCTCCGAGATCCGCTCCGAGCACGTGGAGCCAGCGATCGACTGGCTGCTGGCCGAGAACCGCCGCCGCATCGCGGCCTTGCTCGACGAGGTGGGTGAGTACCCCACCTGGGAGAACTTCATCGAGCCCCTCGAGGAATGGGAAGACGAGCTGGAGCGGGCCTGGTCGCCGGTCTCTCATCTCAATTCGGTGATGAATTCGGAGGAACTACGCGCGGCCTACAATGCCTGTCTGCCCAAGCTCTCCGAATATGCCACTGAGATGGGCCAGAACGAGCGTCTCTACCAGGCCTACAAACGCCTCGCCGAGTCGGACCAGCCGCTGAACGAGGCGCAACGCAAGGTGCTGGAGAACGCCCTGCGTGATTTCCATCTCTCGGGCATCGATCTGCCGGCGGACAAGAAGGCCCGTTACCGCGAGATCAGCCAGCGGCTGTCACAGCTCACCAGCCGTTTCGCCGAGAACGTGCTCGACTGCACCAATGCCTGGGAGAAGCACATCACCGACGAGGCGCAACTCGCCGGGCTGCCCGACTCGGCGAAGGATCTGGCCGCGCAGATGGCGCAGCAGCGGGGCAAAGAGGGCTGGGTCTTCACCCTGGACTTCCCTTCCTACCACCCGGTGATGACCTACGCCGACGACCGCGAGCTGCGCTACGAGTTCTACCGCGCCTATAACACCCGCGCCTCGGACCAAGGGCCGCACGACCCGAAGCACGACAACAGCGCCCTCATGGAGGAGATCCTCGCCCTGCGTCACGAACTGGCGCAGCTGCTGGGCTTTGCCAACTATGCCGAGCGCTCCCTGGCCACCAAGATGGCGCGTACACCCGACGAGGTGATGGGTTTTCTGCACGATCTGGGCCGGCGCTCCAGACCGCAGGCCGAGCGCGAGCTGAGCGAGCTGCGCGCCTTCGCCACCGAGCTGGGTTGCGAAGACCTCGAGCCTTGGGATGTGCCCTATTACAGCGAGAAGCTGCGCCAGCAGCGCTATGCCATCACCCAGGAGGAGCTCAAGCCCTATTTCCCCGAACAGCGGGTGATCGATGGGATGTTCGAGGTGGTCCGGCGTCTGTACGGGGTGAGCTTCCACGAGGTGCCGGGGGTCGATGTCTGGCATCCGGACGTGAAGTTCTATGAGATCCGCGAGGCCGACGGCACGGTACGGGGCCAGTTCTATTTCGACCTCTATGCCCGCCCCAACAAGCGGGGTGGGGCCTGGATGGACACCTGTCAGTCACGCATGGCGACCCATGAGCGCTGCCAGATTCCCGTGGCCTACATGACCTGCAACTTCACCCCGCCGGTGGGCGACAAGCCGGCGCTGCTGACCCATGACGAGGTGGAGACCCTGTTCCACGAGTTCGGTCATGGCCTGCACCACATGCTCACCCGGGTCGATTACCCAGAGATCTCGGGCATCAATGGCGTGGCCTGGGACGCGGTGGAGCTACCGTCCCAGTTCATGGAGAACTTCTGCTGGGAACGCGAGGCGTTGGACCTGATATCCGGCCACTACGAGACTGGCGAGGCGATTCCACAGGACCTCTATGACCGGATGATCGCCGCCAAGAACTTCCAGTCGGCGATGATGATGGTGCGCCAGCTGGAGTTCTCGCTGTTCGACTTTCGCATCCATCTGGAGTACGACCCGGCCCGCGGCGGACGCATCTTCGAGATCCTGGACGAGGTGCGTGACGAGGTGGCGGTGATCCGGCCGCCGGCATGGAATCGCTTCCCCAACAGCTTCACCCACATCTTCGCCGGGGGCTATGCGGCCGGCTACTACAGCTACAAGTGGGCCGAGGTGCTCTCCGCCGATGCCTTCTCGCTGTTCGAGGAGCGGGGCATCTTCGATCGGGAGACCGGCCAATCCTTTCTGCACAATATCCTGGAGCAGGGGGGCTCCAGGGATGCGGCAGAACTGTTCCGGGCCTTCCGCGGGCGCGAGCCGAAGATCGACGCCCTGCTGCGGCACAGCGGCATAGGCGGCTGAACCCCATCCGGTTGTGCGTCGGCTCAGCCCTGGCCGTTGCGCCGCCGCCAGCCCACCAGGGCAGCCAGTCCCAGCCCGGGGCCGATCAGCCACAAGGCAGAGGCCTCCGGCACGCTATTGATCACCGGGTCCACCTGAATCCAGTCGTTGGCGCAGCCCATGGTCCAATGGGCCAGGAAGGCCTGGTCTTGGAACTGGGGATCGATGAGTGATGCCGGAATCAGGCCCTCCATGAACCAGTGATCGCCGCCCAGCTCTCCCAGTGGACCGGTCACCTTGGAATAGGCGAATTGGCCACTGCCGAGCAGCGTGCCGCTCTTGACTGCGGTGGGATGGGCCTTGGCATAGTCCGACGTGGGGTTGTCGTTGTGGTCATCTGGGGCATCCCAGATGCCCAGTAGCCAGTCGTCCACGCGGTACACATCGCCCGGGCTGCCGATGCCCTCGCCTCTATGATGTTGGTTGTCGCGTGTAGCGTAGCCTTCGTAGCCCCAGGTGACCAATCCGTACTCGAAGGTCCCGTCCATGCCGAAATCGAGGGCAATGTCCCCCCAGGGATAGCCATACTTGGGGTTGCGTCCGGTGAAAACAGCCACGGCGATGCCGTCTGGTGAGGCATCCACATAGATGGCCTCGGCGTCGTAGACTTGGCCGCCATAGCCAGGGTCAAGATAGTTGGTCGACTGATCCTCGACCTGATATTTGAGCGAAGGATCGATGGGGTTCCAGTCGTCGGCCTGGCCGTTGCCAGATGGGTTGATCCAGTCCGACCAGTCCCCGTCGATGGTAATGGCCTGTGCCGGGGAGAGGCAGAGCAGCAGCGCCGGCGTGATGAGGTAGCGGTTCATGGTTAGCTCCTTAGCCAATGCGTTCTCTGGCTGCTGGCCTCCTGCCCGGCAGCCACGTCAAAGGTGGCTATTCGGTCGGCAGAGCTGCACAAAAGATAAGAAACTCAGTAAGTTGCTTCTGATTATGGGAAGCAAAGGGAGTGATGGCAGCCTCACGTTCAATCTAACTGCCATGAGTTCTTGGCCACACCCCTGATCATGGAAAAGCCTGGTCGGCGGTCATCGATGCGGTTCGTGCCTCACCGCATCCTACATCATCC
>RFHJ01000207.1 GCA_003696905.1 Gammaproteobacteria bacterium
CGCGAAAAACGTCGGCGGCAGGGATGCCGCGGTCGAGCCTATGCTGCACAGGGATGTGCGAATGCCGCGGGAGGCAGGATGCCTGGAGCGGCCAGGGATGTATCTACGGCGTTTTTTCGGGCAGACGCCCGCTCCGCACACAGTTGGATGACGTGGCCCTGGCTCAGTCATGGCGATGATGGGGCTTCGCTGGGGGATCGGGCACCGGGTCGACACCCCCGGGGTGCCATGGATGACACCTGGAGACCCGCCGGATGCCCATCCACAGGCCTCTCAACGCGCCCCACTTCTCCATCGCCTCGATGGTATAGGCAGAACAGCTGGGGTGATAACGACAATGGTTGCCGAGCACGGGGCTGACCAAGATCTGGTAGCCGCGGACCAGCAGTATCAGAAATCGCTTCATCGGCTTATTCTACCGCCTCGACCCTGTGGCAGTATCCCGAGGATTCCTGGTGAACGGCAGTCTCTATCTGTTTCCCGAAGACGTCATGGCGGCACCCGATATCGCAGAGACCCTGGCGCTGCTCCAGGAACGAGAGGTCATTGGGGATCCGCTGGCAAAGGACAGCACCAAGCAGGTCTTTCTGGCTGGCCCAGGCTTCGCCCGCGAGGTGATCTTCGCCGGCTGTTCCCCGCACCTGCGATTTGCACCGGATCACGAGGACGATCGCAACTTCTGCCATGTCGCGCTGCACGGTCCGCAGGCGAAACCCCTGCTGCTGACCGGCGTCCACACCGGCAAACCCCGATGCCCCCATTGTCGGGCGAGACTGGACGACTGGCGACGGCTCGTCACTGGCGCCGAGTCCCCAGTCCATTGCCCGGCTTGCGGGAAATCGGCCATTGCCGCCGCCCTGGACTGGCGGCAACAGGCCGCCGTGGGTCGGGTATTGCTGGAGCTGCGAAACGTCTTTCCCGGGGAGGCAGTGCCGAGCGATGGCCTCATGACCGACCTGGCACTAAGAACCGGCCTCCTATGGCGCCACGCCTGGAACGATATGAGCCCGCTACCCTGAGACGGCACCCGCGACAGCAGCGGGCGGTGTGGCCAGCCGGCATTGGTTCTTGCCCCGCTGCTTGGCCTCGTACATGGCCTGATCGGCGCGCTCGAACAACTGCTCTCCACTCTCGCCCTTCCCCGCGACCGCGACACCGCCAGACAGGGTGATCTTGACCGGCCGATTGTGCGAGTGCATACCGGCCTGCTCTACCTGGCGGCGCATCATGTCGGCCACCCCGAGTGCCGCCTCCGCATCGGCCCCCGGCAGCAAGGCAACGAACTCCTCCCCGCCATAGCGTGCAATGAAATCGGTCTCACGCAGGCTTTCGGAGAGGATCCGACCAATCAGGGCAAGCGCCCTGTCTCCCGCCTTGTGGCCGAATACATCGTTGATCTGCTTGAAATCGTCGACATCGTATACCACCAGCGCCAGCGGCGAACCAAAGCGCCGCCAGCGGGCCAACTCCTCGTCGAGGCGCGCCTCGAAGGCCCGTCGATTGGGGAGCCCCGTGAGGGGATCCCGCATGGCCTGCTGGCGACTCTCTTCCACCTGGCGCCGCAACTCGAAGGTCTCCGTCTGCAAGGCCTCGAGCTGGCGCTGCAGCAATGCCGCCTGCCGTTCTGCATGCAGTCCACGCTCGGCTTCCGACTGGAGGTGCAACGTCACGTGCTGCTGAATGCGATCCAGGGTATCGATCACCTGCCGTCGAAGGCCCGCCAGTTCGCCACCCTCGTCCATACTGGCGGAAAGCCCGCCCACTTCACTGCTAACCGCCTTGCCGAGCCGGATTCCACTCTCGCGCGAGGCCTTGCGGCGCTCGGAATCGCCCTGCATATATTGGTCGATGGCCTCCAGACGTTCGGTCAGCTGGGCCAGGAAGCGACTCGAGGCCTCCGCATCCTGATGGGCACGGTCCAGCGCCTGTGCGGCCATATCCCCCACCTGACGAACCACTTCGACCCAGGCATCATCGGCCACATCCCCATCCAGCCTGGCCTGCAGTCGCGCAATCCTCTCCTTGGCAGCGGCCGGCCAACGGATCGATCCAAGCAGTTCCTTCAAGAGCCGGTTGGGGTGCTCTCGCCCGGAACGCGCGAGCAACCTGCCCAGCAAGCCGCCACCGGAGCTGCGGCCCTCTGCGCCACGTCCGCCGAACAACAGATCGGCCAGTTGATCGAGCTGCGCATCGCTGGCCTGCCCGGGCGCACTGGCGAGTTTCTGCCAGAGTTTCAATGCTGCCTTGGCACGCGAACTGGACAGGGCGGAGCGGTCCAGCAGTCGCGCCACCAGATCACCCTTGACGCGTTCGTCCTGGGCCTTGAGCAAGGCGTCGCCCAACTCCCCCGCCTGCTCGACGAGGGCATCGGTTGCGCCCTGCTTGGTCGCCTTACGTAGTCGGGAAAGGTGAGGATCGAGCTGGGCGTCGAGGCCGCCGGTGGCGATACAAAGGCGCGCCACCAATCGCACCAGTTCGCGCTCTGCATTCTGCCAATGCTGCTCGGCGGACTCGAACTGTTCGGCCAGCTCGAGATAGCGATCACGCCAATCGGGTTCGGGAGCCATGCAGTATGTTCACGCGGCCAGCTGCAGGCCGTCGGGAACCAGAATTTCCACGCAGACCGGCAGATGATCACTGAGGGGATAATCCAATACGCGGGCATTGAGCACCCGCAGCGAATGGGAAACGAGGATGTGATCGATACGCCGAATGGGGCGCCAGCTGGGAAAGGTCGGCTTGCTGCACCCTGGCTCGTTCAGGCCGTTCCGCTCTACGAACTGGCGAAACTCGGTGGTATCGCAGCTGGTGTTGAGATCACCCATGACCACGACATGGCGGGCCGCTTGCAGTCGCTCGGCCAGGAAATCGAGCTGGCGACGACGCTGCCGCCGCGACAAGGCCAGGTGCACCGTACAGATTTGCAGCGCTTCCGCCCCTTCCCCGAACTCCAGTACCATGGCGCCGCGCCCGTTCCCTGGCGGCAGACGGTACTTGGCGACGCGGCTCGGTGCGATGCGACTGAGAAAGCCGTTACTGTTCTGTGCAATCATGCCGATATCGCGGTTCACCTGCCGATACCAGTAGGGATACCCGGCCCGATGTGCGAGATACTCGGTCATGTCGAGGAAGCCGCTGCGGAGGCTCCCCGAATCGACCTCCTGCAGACCGACCAGGTCGTAGCCTCGGAGCATGCGCGCAATCCGATCGAGATTGTGCAGCCGCTGCCGACTGGGCAAGACATGCCGCCATCCCTTGGTCAGATAGTCGCGGAACTGACTGGTATCGATGCCTGCCTGAATATTGTAGCTGAGCAGCCGCAGACGCTGCCCCGCCTTGAGCGAGCCTGCTTCAACCTCAGTGGCCTGGGCTTGCGTCGATTCCATTTCCCGTGTTGTTACTCCGAATTCTTACGGCGCTCCCGACGAACGCGATCGGCCAAATAATCGACCAGAACCGGCATATCTTTATAGTCTAGTCCCTTCCCACTCTTGTAGCGACCGTCGACCACGAGGGCTGGGACACCATGAATACCATAACGTCGCATAAGCGCCGCTGCACGATTCGCATGTGCTGCGACAGCAAAAGAGTTCATCGCCTGGCGAAACTTGTCGATATCCACTCCCTGCGCCTGCAGGAATTCCTCCACGGCGTCCTGATCCCGCAGCCGATTGCGCTTCTTGTGGATCTCATCGAAGAAGGCCTGATGCAGTCGATCCAGTTCGCCCATTGCCTGAAGGGCATAGAAGACCTTTACATGCAGATTGGCCGGCCCGCCGAACATCGCGGGCACACGCACGAACTCGATGTCGTCGGCCTTGTGCTTCAGCCACGCCTGCATGTGGGGTTCGAGGCGATTGCAATGAGGACAGAGCCACATGAAGAACTCGAGCACCTCGATCTTGTCACCCGGCTTGCCAATAGGAGGTTGCGGTTCGATCTTCTCGTAGTTGATACCTTCCTCGAACTCCCGGGCAACAACGGGCGCCATCGCGAGGCCCAGAACGATCCCCAGCAGCAACATTGTCGTCAGTCGTTTCACCTGCTTCCCTCCTCGAACCATCAATGACACCGGCAAGGCCGATGCGTGCAGGATACAAGCCTTCGAACGCCTTTGGAATTCGGAGTTCCCGATGCGATGCACACAAGAAGGGCGGCCTCGGGGCCGCCCTTTCAATAACCATGCCCGGCTTCGTCCGCTTACTTGAGGCCCTGCACGTATTGGGCCACGGCCTCGATTTCCGCATCGGTCATCTTGGCAGCAACGCCGCGCATCATGGAACCCGGATCATTGGTCCGAGCGCCGCTACGGAACTTCTTCAGCTGCGCTGCCACGTAGGCGGCATGTTGACCGTGCAAGGCGGGGAACTTGGCCTGTGGATTGCCGCGACCGGTCGGTGAATGGCAGGCGGCACAGGCGGCCACGCCAGAGCTCGCATTACCGGCGCGGTACAGGGTCTGGCCTGCCTCCAGCTTGTCTTCCGCCGTCTTGCCAGGCTTGACCTTCTGACTGGAAAAGAATGCCGCCAGGTTGGCGATATCATCGTCGCTCAAGGGCGCAGCCATGGCCGACATGGTCGGATCCTTGCGCTTTCCGCTCTTGAAATCATGCAATTGCTTCATCAAGTAGCTGGCGTGCTGCCCAGCGAGCTTCGGGAAATTGGGCGCAGGGCTGTTGCCATCGGCACCGTGGCAACCCGCACAGGCCGCCGCCTTGGCCTTGCCGGCAGCAGCATCACCCGCAGCCATCGTCGGCATGGCAGCAACCAAAGAGAACAGAGAAACGGCGATCAGTGCTTTTTTCATGGCTATCCCCACCAGATATGGAACTCGGGTCAAAATTGGTCGCAGATTATAAGGAAATTCTGATGATCCTGCCACCACTTGGGCATGCGGCATTTTTTCCAACTACCGTAGGGTCGCGACATAGGCCGCCACGTTGTCTATATCGCTCTCGCTCAGACCCGTCACCATAGCCTGCATGGTCGCACTCTCGCGCCGGCCCGATTTGAATGCCCGCAACTGCTCGGCCACATAGGATGCTTCCTTCCCCGCCAGCTGGGGATAACCCAACGCCGCGTTCCCCAGACCCGTCGGGCCATGACACCCCGCACATACCTTGTACTTGTCCTTTCCTGCTGCCAGGTCGACAGCCTGGGCCGGGACAGCGAGTACAGCACCCCACAGCAGGCCAAGCAGCATCGGGATCGCCTTCGCGCTATTCATCTGGAACCTCTCTCAATGACTCGAACATGCGTCACGGGATCACGGTCTGGTCGTGTAGAACTCATCTTTCACCAACCACAGCTGTCTCCCGTTCCGTAGGGTAAGCGCCGCCTGCCAATGCATGCGCCTTTGACTGCAGACCGGAAAGATAGTTTCACCCCTCCAGACACCCTTGGCCACCGAGCTGAATGTCACCACATTGGGTGCCATCCGCATGTTGAGCCCGGTGATATCGAGCCGCAGCGGCACCGTTTCCGAACCTGTTACACGCACTTCCACATCCACCGACGTCATCAGTGGTATCGGCCTGGGGCGTAGTTCAAGCACCATTGTGCCGCCATCCGGCAGCTCATGAATACAGCCTTCCTCGCTGAGGTCACAGCCCGATGCGACCTCGATTGGCACCGTCGTGCGCGCTGGAGTCGCGAGATACCTCGCACCCAGATACCCGAGGGCCACCAGGACCCCGAAAAGTATCGCCCACCCCAGAGCGCGCATGTAACCCTACCCCCGAAAAAGAGGGCATGGTGGCAGTGGGCTCATTCTGCGTCAATCGGCGACGGGAAGTCCGAAGCAAAACGCTCGATCCACTCCCGCGCGGCCTCCTCGCTGCTGAGCTCTCGCCCCTGCTTGCGCTGCCGCTCGCGGTAGAGTTCGATGTGACACAGCTGCTCTATCATGCGCACCGCATGCCCAGTCTGACCATCGGACAGCAGCAGCCCCACACGCCACGCGCCGACATCCAGGGCATTACACCAGGCGACACGGCCCGTCGCCCGCACCTCATGGCCCAGAATCGCCAGTCTAACCTCGACGATTTCCCCCTCGTCAAAGGGTTCCTGGGAACGAAAGCTCAGACCCGCACAACTGATGTCGTGCAGTGCGTTGCGGTGGCGCTGTCCGTCTCCCAGACGACGAAACTCGATCGGCATGCTGCTGGGATGCCGCATATAGCGTCGTCGGTAGGCCCTGTTGGAACCCCTTTCCATCCCTCCATCCCCCTGTCACCACTCAATGTCGAAGCAGCCTCGCTTCCGTTTCGCTCAGAGGCCGCCACGCCCCTGGCGCCAGCGCCGGATCCAATCCCAGTGCGCCCACCGACTCGCGATGCAATGACAGCACCCGGTTGCCCAGGGCGGCGAACATGCGCCGAACCTGGTGATAACGGCCTTCGTGAAGGGTCACTCGCACCTTCCGCTCGGCCAGTCGCTGGAGCCGTGCCGGTCGCGTGCGGCTTTTCTCGCCACGCAGCATCAGCCCCTCTTCGAAACGCCGTGCCGCATCCGGAGGGAGGGGATCGGCCAACTCCGCGAGATAGCTCTTGGCGCAGCCATGGCGAGGCGAGGTGATGCGATGGGACCATTCCCCGTCGTCGGTGAGCAGCAACAGGCCCGTAGTGTCACGGTCCAGCCGCCCCACGATATGCACCCGAGCCGCCAGCTCCGGTGGCAACAGGTCGAGGACGGTCGAGTGCAAGGGATCCCGGCGCGCGCAGACCAGACCGGCCGGCTTGTGCATCATCAGATAGACCCTGCCCGGCAACGAAACCGGCTCATCCCGCCAGTGCACGGCGGCATCGGGGGCAATACGCCTTGCCGGGTCACGCACCAGTTCCTCGCCCACCCGCACCCGGCGCTTGCGGATCTCGATGCCCGCCTGCTTGCGCGAAAGCCCGGTCGCCCGACTGAGAAACCGGTCCAGGCGCATCTGCTGCTTGGAGGAACTCATGTCGGAAGCATAGAGTCCTGCGGTCGTAAAGCAAACACCCCATGACCGGACCGCGATAGAATCGCGACCATGAAGTTCGGTCAACTTCCCATCGGTCGGCGCTTTCTCTATCGGGGCGACGAATACCTGAAGGTCTCGCCCCTGCAGGCCCAACGCCCGGGCGAGGACAGGCAGCGGCTCATTCCCCGATCGGCACCGATCGAGCCGCTCGAATCGACCGATCCACCTGCGCCCGTCGATGACGCACCGATCGATCCACTACGACTCGCGGAAGTCATGGATCGACTCGGCGCAGAGATCGCCGACTTGATCACCGGCAGCGGTCTCGACGCCGCACAGAGCACGGCCCTTCTTGCTCAGGTCCGCCAGGCCTTTCTGCGCGCACGCCAGTCCCTCCATGCCGACTGAGGCGCCGCTGAAAGTGCTATAATCGGACCATGGCACCGATTCCGGATCAAGTCTATTTCCTTGGCACCTGCCTAATAGACCTGCTATTTCCCCAGGCAGGCCTGGCTGCCATGGAACTCCTGCGTCGGGCCGGCTGTGAAGTCGTCTTTCCGCCCGGACAGAGCTGCTGTGGCCAGCCGGCCTTCAACTCGGGTTACCGCCGCGAGGCGCTGAGCGTCGCACGGGAACAACTGGCCTGCTTTCCGGAACCCATCCCCCTGGTCGTGCCTTCGGCCTCCTGCGCCGGCATGATCCGCAACCATTGGCCCGAGCTGTTCGCCGGCGAGTCCGACGAGCAGCGGGCACGAGATCTCGCCAGCCGCACTTGGGAGCTATGTGAGTTTCTGGTCGAAATCCTGGACTGGGAGCCGCAGGACAAAGGTGAACCAACAAAGGTCGTGGTTCACCATTCCTGCGCTGCGCGCCGCGAGACCCGCAGCTGGCGACATGCCCAGCGACTTCTCGACGAGCTGTCGAACGTATCGGTGCTCGAGCCGGCGCATGCAGAGGAGTGTTGCGGCTTCGGCGGTACCTTTGCGGTCAAGCAGCCGGAACTCTCGGCAGCCATGGCCGAATCTAAGTGTGCCGAGATCGAGGCCACCGGAGCCAGTCGTCTGATCAGCCAGGACTGCGGCTGCCTGCTGAACCTGGGCGGGATGCTGGAACGGCGCAGCACGGAGGTCCGCGTTCAGCATCTGGTGGAGTTCCTGCTGGAGCGCACCGCATGAAAGACCCCGGCCACTATCAGGCCCTGAAGGCGCGTGTACGCCGCGAGCTCGACAAGCCACAGGTGCGACGCAATTTCCGGCAGGCGATGGATGGCATCCGCGCACGACGCGCCGAGCAGTTCGCCGAGCCCGGCTATTTCGAGGCCTTGCGCGAGCGGGCTCGGGCCATCCGGCAAAAGGCCCTGGACAGGCTGCCTGAATTGCTGGACCGGCTCGAGCGGCAACTCGAACGCAACGGCATCCGGGTCCACCATGCGGCCGACGCCGCCGAGGCCAATGCACTGATCCTCGACCTCTTGCGGCGGGCCGGCGCGCGCTCGGTGATCAAGGGAAAATCCATGGTCTCGGAAGAGACTGCATTGAACGAGGCCCTGGACGATGCCGGCATCCAGGTGATCGAGTCGGACCTAGGCGAATACATCATCCAGCTCGCCCACGAGCCGCCCTCGCACATCGTCGCCCCCGCGATCCACAAGAACCGCCGCGAGGTCGCCGAGCTGTTCCGCGAACACCATCCGGAACTGGAATACACCGAGGACATCGACCGCCTCACCGGCAATGCGCGGCAGGTATTGCGCGAGCGATTCGCCTGCGCCGATGCGGGCATCTCCGGGGTCAATTTCGCGGTGGCCGAGACCGGCACCCTGGTATTGGTGGAGAACGAGGGCAACGGCCGCCTGAGCACCACCGCGCCACCGCTGCATATCGCCATCACCGGTATCGAGAAGGTCGTCGAGTCCCTGGACGAGATCCCGCCGTTGCTGGAGATCCTGACCAAGTCGGCCACCGGCCAGCCGATCACCACCTATGTCAACTTCATCAGCCGGCCGCGCCAGCCGGACGAGCTGGACGGCCCGCGCGAGGTGCATCTGGTGCTGTTGGACAACGGTCGCTCGCGCATCCGTGAGGACGAGGCCCTGGCCGAGACCCTACGCTGCATCCGCTGCGGGGCCTGCATCAACCACTGCCCGGTCTACGTCCAGGTCGGCGGCCATGCCTATGGCAGCGTCTACCCCGGCCCCATCGGCAGCGTGCTCGAACCCCAACGACTGGGTCTGACCGAGATGGGCAGCCTCACCTCGGCCTGCACCCTGTGCGGCGCCTGCGGCGATGTCTGCCCGGTGGGGATCCCCCTGCCGGAGCTGATCAACCGGCTGCGCGCCGAGGCGGTGGAACCCGACCACGTCACCCACGTGCCGGACGCCGGCGCCCTGCGCAGGCCCGGCGAGGCGCTTGTGTGGCAGCTGTGGAAGACCCTTTATGGGCACCCTGGGCTCTACCGCGGCTTCACCTGGCTGGCCACTCGCCTGAGCGGCCTGACACCCTCCCGGCTGGGACCCTGGACTCGCTACCGCAGTGTCCCCAGGCCCGCTGCCCGGACCCTGCACGAGCTGGCCAGGGCAGAGGGCATCCCCGCTCGGGCGAGAAAATCGGATCCGGCAAAGCTCCCGGCCCACCGCGGGGTGGACGACCCCATCCCCCAGGTACAGCGAAGGACCTGCGGAAATCGGGAAGAATGTATCGACCGCTTCATCGCGCGCCAGCAGGCAGTACGCGGCGAGGTTCACCGACTGCACGACGGCGACTGGCTCGACTGGCTGGCGAAGGAACTGCCGCGCCGCGGGGTGAAG
>RFHJ01000023.1 GCA_003696905.1 Gammaproteobacteria bacterium
CCTGCGGCCTTCATCATCCGGGCTACGCATTCTGGGTTGCGGGCACCTTTTCCATGATCAGGGGTGTGGCCAAGGCCTCATGAAAGGACGCGAAGGTACGCAAAGGCCTTCTTTTTCGTCGTCTTGAGATGGCAGCCTGCGTAGGGTGTGGTTGAGCGAAGCGAAACCCACCGAGTGACACCGCACCCGATGGGTCTTGCGGAGCTCCATTCATCCCCCCGCCGACCGCAGAGCCTTTGCGTACCTTGGCGTCCTTCGCGGTGAATCTCTTGCTGTGGTGGTCAGCGTCGGCCTTCGGCGAAGTCCAGCATACGCTGGATGGAAACCACGGCGCGTTCGCGGATCGCCGGGTCGATGTGGATCTCGTTGGCGCCGGTGCGCAGGGTGGCCTCGAGGTTCTGCAGGGCGTTCATCGCCATCCACGGGCAATGGGCGCAGGACTCGCAGGTGGCCCCTTCGCCGGCGGTGGGGGCGGGGATGAGCTTCTTGTTGGGCGCGAGCTGGTGCATCTTCCAGAAGATGCCATCGTCGGTGGCGACGATGAATTCCTCGTTGGGCAGTTCCTGGACGGCCTTGATCAATGCCGTGGTCGAGCCGACCACGTCCGCCTGGTCGACCACCTCGTCGGGGGATTCCGGGTGTACCAGCACGGCGGCGTTCGGGTGTAGCCGGCGCAGGCGATCCAGGGCAAAGCCCTTGAACTCTTCGTGCACCACGCAGGCGCCGTCCCACAGCAGCATGTCGGCGCCGGTGAGGCGCTGGACGTAGCGTCCCAGGTGCTTGTCGGGTGCCCACAGGATTTTTTCTCCCTTCTCGTGCAGATGACGCACGATGTCCAGGGCGATTCCCGAGGTGACGGTCCAGTCGGCCCGGGCCTTCACCTCGGCACTGGTGTTGGCGTAGACCACCACGGTGCGGTCCGGGTGTTGATCGCAGAAGTCGCTGAAAAGATCGGCGGGGCAGCCCTCGTCCAGTGAGCAGGTCGCCTTCAGGTCCGGCATCAGGACGGTCTTCTCCGGATTGAGGATCTTGGCCGTCTCGCCCATGAAACGCACGCCGCAGACCGCCAGGGTCCGGGCGTTGCTGCGCGCACCGAAACGGGCCATCTCCAGCGAATCCGCTACGCAACCGCCGGTCTCTTCCGCAAGCTCCTGCAAGTCGCCATCCACGTAATAGTGGGCCACCAGGACGCCGTCACGTTCCTGCAACAGCCGCTTGATACGCTCCTTCAGTGCCTGCTTCTCGGCAGGTGCCAACTCGGGCCATTCGGGGTGTTTGGGCACCTCGATCCGGGGGGATGCCAGTTTGTGCGCCACATCATGCGTCATCGATACGATCTGCCGGGTCTGGATAATCCATTGGACTCGGGCGAGGCGTCGGGGTTTCGTTGCTCGCTCCGAGACGGACTTTCCATTGTATCGGGTTGGAGCCCGTCATTGCAGGGGCCAGAGCCAGGCGGCGCCCCGAACGCCACTGGCGTCGCCGTGCTGCGGTCTGAGGATCCGGGTGTTGAATGTATCCGAGAAGAGGTAGCGGGGCAGGCGCAGCGGGAGTTCGTGATAAAGGGCCTCGATCTGTCCCATTCCGCCCCCCAGCACGATGGCCTCCGGATCGAGCACGTTGATCACGCTCGCCAGCGCCCGGGCCAGTCGGTCGCAGTAGCGGTCGAGGGTCGCGCATGCGGCCGGCTCGCCATCCCGCGCTGCGGCGACGATCGCCGGTGCGTCCAGGGCGCCACCGTGGTCGCGCGTCATGCCGGGCCCAGAGAGATAGGTCTCGATGCAACCCCGTTTCCCGCAGTAGCAGGGCGGGCCCGGAAGTTCTTCGGGGGTCGGCCAGGGCAGGGGATTGTGGCCCCATTCGCCGGCAATGGCGTTGGGTCCGGCCAGCAGCTGGCCATCGACGACGATACCGGCGCCGGTCCCGGTACCGATGATCACCCCGAACACCGTGCGGGCGTCCCGGGCGGCGCCGTCGACCGCTTCGGAGAGCGCGAAGCAGTCGGCGTCGTTGGCGATCCTCACCGTGCGGTTCAGTCTTGCTATCAGGTCCTGCAGGAGGGGGCGACCGTTCAGACAGGTGGAGTTCGCATTGCGCAGCAGTCCACTGGCCGGTGACAGGGAGCCGGGGGTGCCGATGCCCACCGGGAGGTCGCCGCCGGGATCCAGTCGCTCCACCAGGGATGCAATGGCCGCCAGGGTCCCCTGGTAGTCGCCTTGGGGCGTGGGAATCCGCAGGCGCCGGATCAGGGTGCCGTCTGCTGCCAGCAGGGCCCCTTCGATCTTGGTGCCACCGAGATCGATGCCCAGTCGGGTCTGCCTCATGCCTCCGCAGGCGCGGCCTGGGCCTCGGCTACCACCGGTTCGGCCGTCATGCGGGGCACACCCGAGGGGTCGGTGAAGCTGTCGTTGAGATCCTGAACATAGCGATCCGTGTCTTCCAGCACCTCGGCGATTCGTTCGCGGTCACGGCGCCCACAGCCACGCGGGCGCTTGGCGAAGATACTGCGCCAGGGGGCGGCGTTGGCGAGGAAGGCGGCCGCCAGGTTGCCCCGAATCCCCCTCGCTTCGGCGATCTTGCGCGCCATGCGAACCACCGAGCGCGCGGCGAGATGGCGCACCCCGTAGTGGAGGGCGAGCCAGGTGATGTAGGCGCCGAGTGCCGCAAGATACATGCGCAGCGGGGTTTCGGTGATCCAGTTCCACCAGGCCGCCCTGTAGTGCCAGCCCTCCCAATGGCCGAGTTCGATCGAGCCGAAGATGAAGGCACCCAGAGCCAGGAGGAGGACCAGCGCGTCTCCGATCAGTGTCCGCTTGCGCCAGGTGGCGATCAATTCCTTCAGCGCTGGCACCGTTTTTTCCTCGATGTCTCTCGCCGTTTTCTCGAGACTGCCGACGATGCGGTAGGCGCGTTCCACCTCGACCTGCTGCATGCGTGCATAGATCTCGGCCAGATCGGCGTCGCGCTTTTTCTCGAATCGCTCGCGCAGGGCGGGGTCCTCGATGGGATTGGCCGCCGACTTGCTGTAGATGGTGAAGAAGCGTCCCGCGGTCAGGCCCCGCTCGCCCAGCGCACGTTGCCAGGCGGCGACCACCTCTTCCGGGTTGTCTTCCCGTGCGGTGGTATCGAGCTGGTTGAGGATGTAGAGGAATTTCCCCGAGTCCGGCCGTCGGATGGTCTGGTCGACCAGGTGATCCAGGGTATCGCGCATGGCGCCCGGTTCGGGGTGACGGCCATCGAAGAACACCAGGACCAGGTCCGAGAGGTCGATGATGTGGTCGGTGATGCGCAGGGTGGAGGTGCGCTGGGCGTCTGCGTCGAAACCCGGGGAGTCGATGATGATCTTGCCTCGCAGACGTTCGCTGCTGCAGGTCTTGAGTTGCAGATAGGCATCGATGCGGGAGCCCTCGCCGGCGGCGACCTTTTCGATCTCGGCGCTGATCTTGTAGAAGGGGAAACGGGGGTCGGAATCCAGCGCCACCCCGGGCAGGGTGTGGGATTCCCGCTGCTTGCTGTAGCAGATCACGGTGAACTTGTCGTCTACCGCCTGGTTGCCGCTGCGTTGCAGCTTCTCCCCCAAATAGTCGTTGATGAAGGTCGATTTTCCCGCCGAGAAGGTGCCCAGGACCGAGATCAGGGGCCACCAGGGGATCTGCATGGCGTGGGACTGTTCCTCGTCGATCAGGCCCATGTGCCGGCTCACCAGATCGAGCTTGCGAAAACTCTGTACCGCATTGAGCAGCACCGGGTTTTCCTGTTCCAGGTGGGCTTCCAGTTGCTTCAGGCGATGCTCTATCACGTTGCTGCTGATCATGGGTCTCTCGTGGGCCTGACGGTTTCCGTGGCTCCCGATGTTAGCCGCTGGCCGGGCCAATGGGTAGGGTTATCTGGCGAAGGTGCGCGGCGCTGCGAGCGGGGTAAGGGAGGTCTGAAAAATTCAGACCTCCCGCGGCTCAGGGAAGAGCTGCCAAAGTC
>RFHJ01000208.1 GCA_003696905.1 Gammaproteobacteria bacterium
CCCACCTGCTGCTTCAGGCCGCCGATCCGCTTCATGAAGAACTCGTCCAGGTTGGAACTGACGATGGCAAGGAACTTGAGTCGCTCCAGCAACGGATTGCGCTCGTCCTCGGCCTCGTGCAACACCCGGCGATTGAAGGCCAGCCAGGTCAGCTCGCGATTGAGATAGAGCGAGGGATCACGCAGATCGATCTCCCCGAAGGATGGCTCGGCAGGCGGCTGATCGGGATGCTTGGGCGCCTCGCCGGCAGTCTCGGGTTCGGACATCATGGGCTCCTGCTGATGTGCTGATTGAATGAACAAGGGTAATCTTTACTTATATAGCACAGCCATGCGACGGCCCGACGGCATCGGCATGCTGAGTTGACCACGATCAAGGAGAAACTGCATGCAATACCGGCGACTGGGAAACACCGACCTGGAGGTGAGCGTCATCTGCCTGGGCACCATGACCTGGGGGGTCCAGAACACCGCCCGAGATGCCTTCGAGCAGCTCGACTATGCACTGTCGCAAGGGGTCAACTTCATCGACACCGCCGAGCTGTATGCCATCCCGCCGACTGCCGACACCTTCGGCAAGACCGAGGAAATCATCGGCGAATGGCTGACGGCACGCGGGGGACGCGAACGCCTGGTGATCGCCACCAAGGTTGCCGGTAACACCAGGGGCTGGGTCGACTACATCCGGGGCGGGCCGCGGCTCAACCGAGAGCAGATGACCAAAGCACTGGAAGGCAGCCTGCGCCGGTTGCGCACCGATTACATCGATCTCTACCAGGTCCACTGGCCGGCGCGCACCACCAACTACTTCGAGACCCGGGGTGTCACCCAGATCGAGGACGAGGAGGTCGAGAGCATCGAGGAAACCCTCGAGGTGCTCGATGACTTCGTGCGCCAAGGGAAGGTGCGCCACATCGGCATCTCGAACGAAACCCCTTGGGGGCTGATGCAGTATCTCTGCCTCGCAAGAGAACGCGGCTGGGCGTGCGTTCAATCCATCCAGAATCCCTACAACCTGCTCAACCGCCTGTTTGAGGTAGGCCTCTCAGAGATCGCGCTGCGCGAACAGGTAGGACTGCTCGCCTATTCGCCCCTGGGTTTCGGTGTGCTCAGCGGCAAATACCTCGACGGGACGGCATCGGCCGAAGCGCGGCTCAACCGTTTCCCCGACTATCGGCGCTACAGTGGCGAGAACAGCCTCGCGGCCACCCGCTCCTATGTCGCCATCGCCCGCAAGCATGGCCTCAGCCCGGCACAGATGGCGCTGGCCTTCGTCAACTCTCGGCCCTTCGTCACCGCCAATATCGTAGGTGCCACCACCCTGGAACAGTTGCGCGAGAACATCGGCAGTATCGATGTCGAACTCTCGCAGGAGCTGCTGGACGAGATCGAGACGATCCACCAGCGGATACCGGATCCGGCACCCTGAATCAGGGGCATCCCGAGAGGCTTGGGCATTCAGGCCCAGGTGCTGAAACGGAGCATCTCTTCGAGTTGCTGCCGCTGATCGATGCCGGCCACGGCATCGTAGCGGGCCAAGGCACGTCGGACCCGCCCATCCTCGTTGGCACTGTCGGCCACGAATGCACCCCGGTGCCGCGCCATCAATTCTTCGCGCAAGGCCTGCTCGATCGGAGGTCTGGCCGGCGACTCGCGTCGCGTCTGCTCATCCGATCCGATCGCAGGGTGAGCACGCGCCACGGGCAACACCCCGGCCACCAGACGACTGGCACGCCCGGTGTTCCAAGAGGAGTCGATCTGTGCGGGCAATCCCTGCATGAGGAAAGAGAATGGCCGGTGACCGGGGGATTATATACCATTTCCGGCACACCGGCCCGCTCGAGTCGAATGACGGCAGCTCGAGCCGCTCAGGCCGCTTTGGAGAAGACGTATTCGCTGCCGCTACGCTTCACCTTCACACCCGTGCGGTCGAAGGTCACCTCCTGGCCGTCCTCGATGTCGGCCACGTCGCCAGCCACCGTGACCCAGCCCTCATGGGTCACGCCCACGTGCAAAACGCCGAGCTTGTCGTAGTGCTTGGGGGTCAGGGTTACGCTATCTCCACTCATGACGTCATTCTCCTTGTTGGTGACAAAAAACAACGCTGAAGGGGGCACAGATAAGGCCCTCGCCCAGAATGAGGCAGGAAAACCGAGACTCAATACCGCAGAGATTGGGGTTTTTCGCCGGCGGCCTATCCAGGCAACCTCTGATCATGGAAAAGATCCGAGGGGAGGTGATCCTCTGTGCCGCCAGCCCCGTGAACCGCTCCAGAAAGAGGCCTCAGCGCGTGTCTCCGTATCAACCCGGCGGCCAGGTCATCTGGCGCCCGCCGAGCAGGTGCAGGTGGAGGTGGAACACCGTCTGGCCACCCTCGGCATTGCAGTTGATCAGCGTCCGGTAGCCCCGTTCCGCCAGGCCTTCGTCGGCCGCGACCCGGGCCGCGATACGGTGCATGTGTCCTACCAGGGCCTCGTCGGCCTCGGTCAAATCGTTCAAGGTCGCGATGTGGCGGCGCGGAATGATCAGCACATGCACCGGTGCCTGGGGACTGAGATCCCGAAATCCCACCACATGGTCGTCCTCGTAGACCTTCTCGGCCGGGATCTCGCCAGCGGCGATCTTGCAGAAGATACAGTCGGTCATGGTCGTGTTTCCTCGACGGGGAGTGACAGGGCATAGGATACAAGACAGAGACATTCGGCGGAGCTCACCCTGCCCCGCCGACCCATTGCTGCTTTCATTCTCCGTACGGCCCCTTGCGCCCCTTGCGGTCGAGGGGCCTCCATACCAAGCGCGGTCGGTCAGACCTTCTGCCGCCCCGCAAAGGCATGGGCCAGGGTACCGCTGTCGACGAATTCGAGCTCGCCACCCAGCGGCACGCCGTGGGCGATGCGGGTGATCTCTATCCCGGATGCCTCGGCGAGCTCGGCGATGTAGTGGGCCGTGGCCTCGCCCTCCACCGTCGTGGTGGTGGCCAGAATCAGCTCTTTCACCTCGCCCGAACCCAGGCGCTCGCGTAGCTGCCCCAGTCCCAGCTCGGTGGGACCGATGCCGTCGAGTGGCGACAGGCGTCCGCCGAGCACGAAATACAGTCCCTGGTAGCCGGTGGCCTGCTCCAGTGCCATCACGTCGGTGGGGTTCTCCACCACGCAGAGCTGGCTGGCATCGCGCTGCGGATTGGCACAGATGCGGCACAGAGTCCGTTCGGTGAGGGTGCGGCAGCGTTCGCAATGGCCGATCTCCTCGACCGAGCGTTGCAACACACTGGCCAGCCGGGCGCCTCCTTCTCGGTCACGCTCCAGCACATGAAAGGCCATGCGCTGAGCGGATTTGGGGCCCACGCCCGGCAGGCAGCGCAGGGCCTCGATCAGCTGGGACAGCAGCGAAGGTTCGCTCATCGGCAGTCCGCCGGACTCAGAAGGGTAGCTTCATGCCGGGGGGGAGGTTGATGCCCGCCGTAACCCCTGCCATCTGTTCCTTGGTGTACTCCTCGAGACGGTGCACGGCATCGTTCATGGCGGCGGCAACCAGATCCTCCAGCATCTCCTTGTCGTCGCCCATCAGGGATTCGTCGATCTCCACCCGGCGCACCTCATGCTTGCCGTTGATGGTGACCTTGACCATTCCGCCACCGGCCTGACCCTGCACTTCTGCCTTGGCCAGCTCCTCCTGCGCCTTCTGCAGTTCCTCCTGCATCTTCTGCGCCTGTTTCATCAAGTTGCCCAAACCACCTTTCATAGCCTGTCCTCTGTGATCTTCCTCTGCTCATGGTTCGATGGGGCGAACCGAATCCTCGTCCAGTTCGGCCCCGAAGCCCTCCTGCAGCGCCTGTACCAGGGGATCGGTACGGATGTCCTGGCGTGCCTTGTCGACCCGTGCCTTCCGAGCCGCCTGCTGACGCTTCGCCGGGGTGTCGTCGGTCTCGCCGCTCTGCCACTGCAGACGCAGATTCGGTGACAGCCGTTCCTGCAGCGCTGCCCGCAGGCGCTCCTCTGCGCGGCTGCCCAGCATGGAGGCACAACTGGCATCCGCGACCAGGGTCAGCGTCTTGCCGTCCCAGGCGCGCGCCACGCTGTGGCTGGCGAGCTGGGCGGCCATGCCGGTCAGGCCCAGGCGCGGCACCAGGTCGTGCCAGTCCTCCGGGCCGAAGGCCTTCGATCCCGGTTCGCCCTCCGCCTGCTGCTCCGGCTCCTGCGGGGCGGGCGACGCTGCCGCCGACGCCGCCCGTGCACGCTCGGCAGGGACCTCCGCAGACGCCTTGGCGGTATTGGGCCGGGAGGCGACCCTGCGGCCCTCGGGGGCGCCAGCGGGCCGAAAGGCCAGCATGCGCAACAGGATCATCTCGAAACCCGACTGGGCATCCGGCGCCAGCGGCAGGTCGCGCTGACCCATAAGCGCGATCTGATAATAGAGCTGGGTTTCCTCCGGCGACAGCGCTGCCGCCAATGCCTCGAATTGGCCGCGCTCGCCCCAGGCCGCCTGCCAGGCCTCGGGGGTGGCCTGGATCAACGCCACCCGGTGCAGCAACAGCAACAGGTCCTTGAGCAGTGCCGCGAAGTCGGGCGACTTCTCCGCCAGGGCCTGTACGCCGGACAGCACCGCTGGGGCGTCACCGGCCTGTACCCGCTGCAGGAGTTCGGGCAACAGCTCCGAGGCATTGACCCCCAGCATGTCCCTTACCGCGTCGTAGTCCACCTGGCCGCCGCCGAAGGCGATCGCCTGGTCGAGCAGGCTCAGGCCGTCGCGCATACTGCCGTCGGCGGCACGTGCCAGCAGATGCAGGGCGCGCGGATCGGCCTCGATGCCTTCCCGCTGCAGGATGTGTTGAAACTGTCCCTGTATCTGCTCTATCGGCAGCCGGTTGAGGCTGAACTGCAGACACCGCGAGAGCACCGTCACCGGGACCTTCTGCGGATCGGTGGTGGCGAGAAGGAACTTGACGTGGGGCGGTGGCTCTTCCAGTGTCTTGAGCAGGGCATTGAAGCTGTGCCCGGAGAACATGTGCACCTCGTCGATGAGGTACACCTTGTAACGCCCGCGCACCGGCGCATAGGGCACGTTCTCCAGCAACTCACGGGTGTCGTCGACGCCGGTCTTGGACGCAGCATCGACCTCTATCAAATCGACGAACCGCCCCTCGTCCACCTCGCGGCAGACGCTACATTCACCGCAGGGCTCGGCGGTCACGCCCTGCTCGCAATTGAGCGACTTGGCCAGGATGCGCGCGATGGTGGTCTTGCCCACGCCACGGGTACCGGTGAACAGATAGGCATGGTGCAGCCGGTCGTTCTTCAGGGCATTGCTCAGGGCACGTACCACGTGCTCCTGGCCGACCAGTTCGGAGAATGTCTTGGGACGCCAGCGGCGCGCCAGTACCTGGTAGGTCATAGATAGCTGAATGCCGGGAAACGATGATCCGAGTTTACCCGAATCGAACCATCGGGCGAGACGGAGAAAAGGCGGCGACCCTGCCAGCGATTCCCGGCGCACGCGTCAGCTGCTGTGGCTGCTCCCTTCCGGGCCTGACCAGGTTCACAACCTAGCGTCGCGGGAGACCAACAGGGTCACCATTGAGCGGCGGATTATGCCAGAAAACAATCGCCAAAGCTTCGACCAGCCCCTTGAGCCCAGAACGGCGTCATCTAAATTCGTAACCCATTGAAAAGTGGAGCGGGCGTCTGCGCGAAAAACGTCGGCGGCAGGGATGCCGGGAGCGGCCACGGAGGTATTTACGGCGTTTTTCCGGGCAGACGGCCCACTTCGCTACAGTTAGTGTGGAA
>RFHJ01000209.1 GCA_003696905.1 Gammaproteobacteria bacterium
CCGTCGATGGAAACGATATCGCCCTTTTCGAAGCCGAGCACCAGATATTGCGGCCGGTCGGGCGCCTTCTCGGGAGAGACCGTCCAGCGCCACATCGCCTCCTCGGGCTCGGCCCAGGGGTCCTCGAGAATGCCGCCCTCGTAGGAGATGTGCAGCAGGTTGGCATCCATGGAATAGGGCGACTTCTTGCCCTGCTTGGCGAAATCGACCGGAATGCCGTGCTCCTCGGCATATTTCATCAGCTTCTCGCGCGAGAGCAGGTCCCATTCCCGCCAGGGGGCGATCACCTTGATGTCGGGATTGAGCGCGTAGGCCCCCAGCTCGAAGCGCACCTGGTCATTGCCCTTGCCGGTGGCGCCATGGGCGATGGCATCGGCGCCGGTCTCCGCAGCGATCTCGACCAGCCGCTTGGCGATCAGGGGGCGGGCAATGGACGTGCCGAGCAGGTATTCGCCCTCATAGACCGCATTCGCCCGAAACATGGGAAAGACGAAGTCGCGCGCGAATTCCTCGCGCAGATCCTCGATATAGATCTCCTTGATACCCATCGCCTCGGCCTTGGCGCGAGCGGGCTCGACCTCCTCGCCCTGACCAACGTCAGCGGTGAAGGTCACCACCTCGCAGCCATATTCGTCCTGCAGCCATTTCAGGATGATCGAGGTATCCAGCCCACCCGAATAGGCGAGTACCACCTTCTTGATGCCCGATTGCGCCATGTCTTGCCCCTGTAGAAAAGTCGGATTCGCGAACAGGCGGCGCATTATACTGGAACCTCACTTCGGAGATCCGACCGCATGAAGACCTTTCGTCGCGCGCTCGTGCTGCTCGTCATCATCGCCCTGGCGGGGGCCTGGCTTTGGTGGGCCAACCGTCCCCAGCCCATCGAGGTGAGCGTTGCAACGGTGGAGCGGGGCGTGGTGGAACGGACGGTCGCCAATACCCGTGCCGGCACGGTCAAGGCCTGCCGGCGCGCCGGCCTCTCCCCCAGCACCGGAGGCCAGATCGCCCGTCTGCCGGTCAAGGAAGGCGACCGGGTAAAGCAGGGTCAGCTGCTGCTCGAGCTGTGGAACGAGGATCTCAAGGCCAATCTGGAGCTGGCCCGACAGCAGGCCGAGGCGGGACAGGCCACGGCCAAGGCCCGTTGCATCGAGGCGGCCCAGGCCGAGCGAGAATCTCGACGCCTGCACAAGCTACTCGACCGCAAACTGATCGCCGAGGACAAGGCCGACCAGGCGGATGCACGTGCGCGCTCGGCGCGCGCCGCCTGCACCGCCGCCAGCGCCGAGGCGGCGGTGGCCCGCGCGCGGATGGGGGTGGCCGAGGCCCAGCTGAGCAAGACCCGCCTGACGGCGCCCTTTGCGGGGGTGGTGGCGCAGATCAATGGTGAGCTGGCCGAGTACGTCACGCCCTCGCCGGTGGGCATCGCCACACCGCCGGCGATCGATCTGATCGACAACGGCTGTTTCTATCTCAGTGCGCCCATCGACGAGGTCGACGTGGCCGGCGTGAAGGTCGGACAGGTCGCACGCATCACCCTGGACGCCTTCGGCGAGCGCCGTTTTTCCGGCAAGGTGAGGCGCGTCGCCGACTATGTGCTCGACCGCGAGAAACAGGCCCGCACCGTCGAGGTAGAGGTGTCGTTCTCCGATCCCCACGACAGGCCCGACCTGCTCGCCGGCTATTCCGCCGACGTAGAGATCATCCTGGATACGCGCCAGAACACCCTGCGCATCCCCAGCGAGGCGCTGATTGAGGGACAGCGGGTTTATGTGCTGCGCACCGATGGCATCGTCGAGCAGCGGGAGGTCAAGGCGGGCGTGGCCAACTGGGACTACACCGAGATCCTCGACGGCCTGAGCGAGGGCGAACAGGTGATCACTTCGGTCGACCGCGAGGGCCTGGCGGAAGGCGTCATGGCGGTGGCCAAGGGCACATCGGGGAAATGAATCGCATGGGCCCACACCACGGCGTGTTCGTGTCGCGGCTGAAGCCGCTCCCACAAGGCTCTTGCAATCGCGTTCTGCCGTGGGAGGGCCTTCAGGCCCGACAGACAATCCCGCCGCGGCCAAAGCCGCTCCCACGAATAAAGCCGCTCCCACGAATCGAGCTGAGGGCCGGTCAGCTTCCAGAGCCAACTAGCCCTCTGTGGTGAGCCCCCAATGATCGAACTGGAGCACGTAGAGCGCGATTTCTGGGTTGGCGATGAGACGGTCCATGCACTGGCCGATGTCAGCCTGCAGATCCCGCCCGGCGACTATCTCTCGGTGATGGGCCCGTCGGGGTCCGGCAAGTCGACCCTGCTCAACGTGTTGGGGCTGCTCGACCGCCCCACCCGCGGCAGCTATCGTCTCGAAGGGATAGAGACCACCACCCTGAGCGAAGAACAACGCGCCGCACTGCGCCGCCAGCGAATCGGCTTCGTGTTCCAGGCCTTCCACCTGATACCGCGCCTGACCGCCGCCGAGAACATCGCGCTGCCGATGGTGCTGGCCGGTATCCCGCCAGGCAAACGGGAACAACGGGTGGCCGAAGTCCTGCAGTCGCTGAACCTGAGCGACCGCGCCGGGCATCGACCGGACCAGCTCTCCGGTGGCCAGCGTCAGCGGGTCGCCATCGGCCGGGCCATCGTGATGCAGCCGGCCCTACTGCTGGCCGACGAACCGACGGGCAACCTGGATCAGCACTCGGGACAGGAGGTGATTGCGCTCCTCGAGCAGCTCAATGCCGATGGCATCACCCTGGTGATCGTGACCCACGACGCCCGGATCGGCCAGCGCGCACATCACCGGGTACACATGCTCGATGGCCATATCCATTCGGACGAGCAGGATCATGCGCCTGCCTGACCTGCTCCAGTATGCCGAGCGCTCGCTACGCGGCGCCCCGGCGCGCAGCCTGCTGATGCTGCTGGCGATGAGCATCGGAGTGGCCTCGGTGATCCTGCTCACCGCCTTGGGCGAAGGGGCGCGCCGCTATGTGATCGGTGAATTCGAACGGCTGGGCACCGACCTGCTGATCATGCTGCCGGGACGCAACGAGACCACCGGCGGCCCACCGCCGCTGTTCGGCGAGACCCCACGCGATTTGACTATCGACGATGCCCTGGCGCTGCTGCGTCATCCCAGCATCGAGCGCATCGCTCCCGTCAGTATCGGCAACTCGCCGGTATCCTTCGGCAGCCGTGAGCGCGAGGTGACCATCATCGGCAGTACCAGTGACTTCTTCCCGATCCGCCACATCGCGGTGGCGATCGGGCGTGCCCTGCCCCAGATGCCGGCCGAGCGGCAGCTGAACCTGGCCGTGCTGGGCTGGCGCCTGAAGAAGGAACTGTTCGGCAACCAGCGCGCCCTGGGCACTTGGGTGCGCATCGCCGACCGGCGCTTCCGGGTCATCGGCGTCCTGGATCCGGCCGGTGAATCCCTGGGCCTGGACCTGGGCGATATGGCGGTGATACCAGTCGCCTCCGCGCAGGCGCTCTTCGACAATCCGTCCCTGTTCCGGGTGTTGATTCAGGCGCGCAGCAAGGAAGAGATCGAGACCGCGCGCAAGGCGGCATTGGAGACGATACGCTGGCGCCATGATGGCGAGGACGATGTCACCCTCATCACCCAGGATGCGATGCTCTCCACCTTCGACCGGATCCTGCGCGCCCTGACCCTCGCCGTGGCGGGTATCGCCGGCATCAGTCTGGCGGTGGCCGGCATCCTGATCATGAACGTGATGCTGGTGGCCGTTTCGCAACGGATCTCCGAGATCGGTCTGCTGAAGGCGCTGGGTGGGTCGGAGAGCCAGGTGATGCGCCTGTTCCTCACCGAGGCCGTAATGCTCGCCGGGAGCGGCGCGCTGCTCGGTCTGCTACTCGCGCTGGTGGGCATGCAGCTGCTCAACCGGCTATTCACCGACTTTGCGCTGATTCCGCCGCTGTGGGCGGCACCGGCGGCGGTGGGTGTGGCCTTGGCCACCGGCCTGGTGTTCGGTGTCATGCCGGCGCGGCGGGCAGCGCGTCTTGACCCGGTCCAGGCCCTGGCGAGGCATTGAGATGCGCACCATCGACCTGATCCGACTCACCAGCGGCGCCATCGCGGCCCAGCGCCTGCGCAGCTTTCTCACCGGGCTGGGCATTGCGGTAGGCATTGCCGCGGTGGTGCTGTTGACCGCCATCGGCGAGGGGGTGCAGCGCTTCGTGATCAGCGAGTTCACCCAGTTCGGCACCCATCTGCTGGCCGTCACGCCTGGCAAGACCCAGACCATGGGCTTCTCAGGTGCCATCATCAGCACGGTGCGTCCGCTGACCCTGGACGATGCACAGGCCATCGAGCGCCTGCCTCAGGTCCGGGCAGTGGTGCCTCTGGTGCAGGGCAACGCCGCAGTGGAGTGGCGCCAGCGCACCCGGCGGACCTATGTCTTCGGCACCGGTCCCGATGTGCCGGATGTATGGCAGATCCGGCCCGCCCTCGGGCGCTTTCTGCCGCGGGACGAACCGCGTCATGCGCGCGCCTTCGCGGTACTGGGTAGCAAGCTGCGCAAGGAGCTGTTCGGCACCACCTCACCGCTGGGCCAGCGCGTGCGCATCGGTGGTGAGACCTACCGGGTAGTCGGCACCATGCAGTCCAAGGGACAGATGCTCGGCTTCGATCTGGACGACAGTGTCTACATCCCGGTCGGCAGGGCCCTGGCGATGTTCAATCGCGAAGGAGTGATGGAGATCGATGTGCTCTATCGGGCCGACGCCATCGCCGACGAGGTCGCCACCCGGGTGAGGCGTCTGCTTCGTCAACGCCATGGTCTGGAGGACTTCACCATCATCACCCAGGACCAGATGCTGGAGGTACTCGGCTCGGTGCTGGATATTCTTACCCTCGCGGTCGCCGCCCTCGGCGGTATCTCACTCGCGGTGGGCGGCATCGGCATCCTCACCATCATGACCATCTCGGTAAATGAGCGGATCGGCGAGGTGGGGTTGCTGCGCGCCCTCGGGGCCAGCCACGCTCAGGTGATGACGCTCTTCCTGGGCGAGGCGCTGGTATTGGGCACCCTTGGCGGACTGGCGGGACTCACACTGGGCATCGGTGGGGCCTTTCTGATCTCACACCTGGTCGCCGGCCTGCCAGTGCATATCAATCTCGAGTACACCCTACTCGCTCTCGGCATGGCAGTCACTATCGGGCTGCTGGCGGGTGTGGCACCGGCCGCCCGCGCCGCGCGTCTGGATCCGATCGAGGCCCTAAGGACGGAATAGAGGACCTTCGGCCCAACCGGCTTGTTGCGTGGTGCGCAACGCGCTATTATTTCGAAGTGATCAGATCGTTTCGCCACAAGGGACTGCAGCGATATTTCGAGACTGGATCGAGATCGGGCATCCAGCCCCGGCATGCCAGCCGCCTTCGAATGCAACTGGCAGCCTTGGATACCGCGACAACGATCGAGGACATGAATATCCCTGGCTTCAAGCTCCACCCCCTTCAGGGTCGAAAAAAGGGCCGTTGGTCGATCTGGGTCAGCGGAAATTGGCGCATTACCTTCGAGTTCCGCGAGGGACATGCCTATCTGTTGGATTATGAGGACTACCACTGATGTCTATGCACCATCCACCGCACCCCGGCGAATTCATCCGTGAGGTCTACCTGACCCCCAACCGGATCACCGGTCGGCAATTGGCCGCTAAGCTGGGAGTGGCGCCCTCGACGCTCAACCGCATTCTCCAGGGCCACAGCCGGATCAGCCCCGAGATGGCGCTGCGGCTCTCGAAGGTGCTGGGACGTTCGCCTGAGAGCTGGTTGAGCATGCAAGACAACTATGACCTTTGGATCGCCCGGCAATCGGTCAACCTGGACTCGGTAGAGCCCATCGAGTTCGACGCAGCCTAGCCCGCATCGCCAGCGCATCCTCGATCTGCTGTTCGGTGGGCCGAAAGCCGTGGCGTTGCTGGAGCGTCTCGGCAATGTGCGCAGGTGATGCCCCCACCAGACCGGCCTCTTCGATGAAACCACCCAGGTCTTCCAGCACCGCCCAGGGGTAGGTGAGCCAGCGCCACTCGGTGATCAGGCCGCCGAAATAGTCGGGGACATAGGTCGAGGTCCGTTTGTGATGGAGGGCGCAGGTGCGGACCTCGCGCGGCGTCGCATGGGCACGCAGATAGGCCAGGGCCGCCTCGAAGCTGTCACCGGTGTCGCTCACATCATCCACCAGCAGCACCCGCTGATCGGTCAGGTCCAGGCTCAACGACTGACAGACCTTCGCCTCGGGGGACTTGTGGTGCGCCTGGTAGTGAGCGACGCGCAGGCAGGCCATCTCCATGATATCCAGGTGATCGCACAGGAGTCTCGCCGGCACCACCCCACCCCGCGCAATGGCCAACACCGCCTGCGGGGCGAAACCGCTCTCGCGGATCTTGCCGGCGAGCAACCGTGCCAGCCGTTCGCATTCCTCCCAAGCGATCAGTTCGACGGGTATCGACATGTGGCGCTTCCTTCGTTGACTCTCCATCGGCGACCACCGTGGCATGCCCGAATCCGAGCCCGGTTCATGGTGTCGCGCAAACCCTGATGCGAGGTGCCTTGTTCAAGCATAGACTTGGTTCTTGCACGACAGAGAAAAGGGCTGGCGGATGACCGGTCACTGGGAACACTTCGAACACGTCGCCGACATCGGCATCCGGGGTTTCGGCTCGACCCCTGCCGAGGCGTTCGCCCAGGCGGGCCTGGCGCTCACCGCGCTGATCACCGATCTCGGGAAGGTGGCGCCGCAGCAGCGGGTACACGTCGAGCTGGAGGAAGAAGATGACCTGGAATATCTCTTCTTCGACTGGATCAACGCCATCGTCTATCACATGAGCACCCATCATCTTCTGTTCAGCCGATACGAGGTCCGGATCGCCGGCAACCGGCTGCAGGCCGAACTCCGGGGCGAGCCCGTCGACCCCCAACGCCATGCCCCCGCGGTGGAGGTGAAGGGCGCCACCTTTACCGCGCTTGCGGTACGGCAGGAAGGGGATCAATGGATCGCCCAGTGCGTGGTGGATGTCTGATTCCACTTTGACATATCGGCGGTTTCAGGCGCGGAAGGGTGGCGCACAGGACCACGCCATCTAGGTTCCTAGCGGAGCGGCTGTCTGCTCGAAAAACGTCGGCGGCAGGGACGCCGCCGTCGAGCCTACAGGGAGGTATTCACGGCGTTTTTTCGGGCAGACAGCCGCTCCAACTCAGGTTGGATGACGTCATCCTGGAGTAAATGTGACAAAGTAGAATCGAGAGCACAAGGCAATGCAGATCAGCAGACTCGAGAAACTGGATGACTATCGCTGGCAGATCCCACGTCATGGCAAGATGCGGGTGCCCGGCATCCTGTATGCGAGCGAGGCGCTGCTGCAGGCGATGGACGACAAGGTCTATGAGCAGGTGTGCAATGTCGCCACCCTGCCCGGCATCGTCGAGGCCTCCCATGCGATGCCCGATGCCCATTGGGGCTATGGCTTTCCCATCGGCGGGGTCGCCGCCTTCGATCCGGACGACGGCGGGATCGTCTCGGCCGGCGGGGTCGGCTTCGACATCTCGTGCGGGGTGCGCACCCTGCACACCGGACTGACGCCGGCCGACATCCGCGCCCGTCAGAAGGCATTGGCCGATGCGCTGTTCGAGCGCATCCCCGCCGGCCTGGGCAGCACCGGGGCGATTCGTCTGAGCAACCGCGAGATGACCGACATGCTGCGCGGCGGGGCCCGCTGGGCGGTGGAGCAGGGCTATGGATCTGAGGCCGACCTGGAGCGGATCGAGGAGCAGGGTCGCATGGCGGGGGCCGACCCGGACCAGGTATCGGAACAGGCGCGCCGTCGCCAGCGCGACGAGATGGGCACCCTGGGATCGGGCAACCATTACCTGGAGGTGCAGCGGGTCACTCAGATCTTCGACGAAGAACTGGCGGCGGCCTATGGTGTCGCGCTCGACGACATCAAGGTGAGCATCCATTGTGGCTCGCGCGGGCTGGGCCACCAGATCGGCACCGAGTTCCTCAAGCGCATGGCCAAGGCGGCGCAGCAGTATGGCATCAGCCTGCCCGACCGGGAGCTGGCCTGCGCGCCCATCGACTCGCCGGTCGGCCAGCAGTACCTCGGCGCGATGCGCGCCGCCATCAACTGCGCCCTGGCCAACCGCCAGATCATCACCCACCTGACCCGGCAGGTGTTCGCCGAACTGTTCCCGGGCACCCACCTGAACCTGCTCTATGACGTCTCACACAACACCTGCAAGGAAGAGGTCCATCGGGTCGGCAAGGAGGAACGGCGCCTCCATGTCCATCGCAAGGGCGCGACCCGCGCCTTCGGCCCCGGCCATCCCGACCTGCCGCCGGCACTGCGGCCCCACGGCCAGCCGGTGCTGATCGGGGGCACCATGGGCACCGCCTCCTACATCCTGGCCGGCGGCACCCAGGAGCGGGAACTGGCCTGGCACTCCGCCTGCCACGGCGCCGGACGCAGCATGAGCCGTCGCCGGGCAACGCGTCTCTATCAGGGACGCGACATCCAGCAGCGGCTGGAGAGGCGGCGGATCCTGGTCCGCAGTCCCTCGATGCGCGGCATCGCCGAAGAGGCGCCCGACGCCTACAAGGACGTCTCGGAGGTGGTGCTGGCCGCCGAGCGCGCCGACCTGGCACGCCGTGTGTGCCGCCTGGAGCCGATGATCGTGATCAAGGGCTGAGTCGGCGGGGCTGTGCCATACTCGTGCGCATGTATGACGGAGCCGACAATCCGGCCGACCGGTTGGCGCAGGCAGTGTGGGCCGCCAAGTACCGTCAGCCCGGCGAACAATCGCTCGACGACAGCCGCCGGCGGGTCGCCCGCGCCCTGGCGGCGGTCGAATCCAAGGCCGAGGCCTGGGCGCTCCGTTTCGAGGCGCTGCTGAACTCCGGCCAGTTCCTCCCCGGCGGCCGCATCCTCGCCGGCGCCGGCACCGAGCGCCATGTCACCCTGTTCAACTGCTTCGTGATGGGGCTGATCGGGGACAGCATGGACGGTATCTTCGAGGCCCTGCGGGAAGGCGCCCTGACCATGCAACAGGGCGGCGGCGTGGGCTACGACTTCTCGACCCTGCGACCGGCCGGCACCCGCACCCGCAGCGCCACCGGCGTGGCGACCGGGCCGGTCTCCTTCATGCGGGTCTGGGATGCGATGTGCGGCACCGTGCTCTCCCAGGGCGCGCGCCGCGGCGCCATGATGGCCTGCCTGCGCTGCGATCACCCCGATATCGAGGCCTTCGTCGAGGCCAAGCGCCGGCCCGGCGCCCTCTCCTGCTTCAATCTCTCGGTCCTGGTGAGCGATGCCTTTCTCGATGCGGTGGACGATGACGAGGAATGGCCCTTGGTCTTCCCCGCCGACGCGCTGCAGGACGTGGAGGGTGGCCTGATCGAACGCGCCTGGAGCGGCGACATGAGGCCCCGCCCCTGCCGCATCCTGAAGCGCGTCAAGGCCCGGGAGCTTTGGGATCGGATCATGCGCACCGCCTATGAGAGCGCCGAACCCGGGGTGCTGTTCATCGACCGCATCAACCGCTTGGACAATCTGGGCTGGCGGGAGCGGATCAGCGCCGCCAACCCCTGCGGCGAGGTGCCGCTGCCACCCTACGGAGCCTGCGACCTGGGCTCCTTCGACCTGACCCGCTTCGTGCGTCATCCCTTCACGCCGCAGGCCGAGATCGATCTGGCCGCCCTGGCCGAGGCCGTGCCGACCGCGGTGCGACTGCTGGACAACGTCATCGACGCCTCCCGCTACCCCCTGCCGGCACAGCAGGCCGAGGCGCATCGCTCGCGACGCGTCGGGCTGGGGGTCACCGGACTGGGCTCGGCGCTGGTGATGCTGGGCCTGCGCTACGACAGCGAGGCCGGGCGCGAGCTGGCCTCGCAGATCATGCGCACCCTGCGCGACGCGGCCTATCGCGCCTCGGTGGCGCTGGCCGCAGAAAAGGGAAGCTTTCCGACCTTCGATGCAGAGCGGCTGCTGGAGCGCCCTTTCATCCAGCGCCTGCCGCGGGACATCCGCGACGGCATCCGGGAGTCCGGCCTGCGCAACAGTCATCTGCTGGCCATTGCGCCCGCCGGCACCATCAGCCTGCTGGCCGGCAATGTCTCCAGTGGGCTGGAACCGGTGTTCGCGGCGCGCGTGGACCGGCGGGTACGCCTGTCACCGGACCATGCCGAGACCTTCACGGTGGAGGATGCCTCGGTGCGTCTCTGGCATTCGCTGGGCCACGAGGGCCTGCCCCCGGCCTTCGTCACCGCGGACGAGATCGCGCCGCGCCATCACCTGCAGATGCAGGCGGCGCTGCAGCACCATGTGGATCAGTCCATCTCCAAGACCATCAACGCCGCGCCCGACACGCCCTTCCAAGCCTTCGCCTCCCTCTATCGCGAGGCGGACCAACTGAAGCTCAAGGGCTGCACCGTCTATCGACCCAACCGATTGCGGGGCCAGGTGATCAAGCCGCACAGCGAGGAGGACGATCTGCCTCATCATTGTGAGATGTGCCAGAGTAAGTGAAAGAACCCACCGCTGGGTGGCTGCGGCGGCGGAGGCGCCTCCCGCCGTCAGCGGCGCTCCCGCACCACCACCAGCAATTCACGCAATAACACGGCGGTCACCCAGGTGTGCTCCCCGGCCTCTTCCAATGCCTCTTCGTCTGAGGTCAATTCCTCACCCCTACTGTTGTCGGCAATGGCACGCAGTTCGCGGATGGCATGGCGCCCCGCCTGGGTCGGCAGCTGATCGCCGGTGACGCCGGCGACCTCGAGTCCCTCGAGATACCCCTTCGCCCAGGCAGAGAGCTCGGCTGCCCGCTCCGCCAAGGGGTGCGTTTCCGGAGGCAGCAGTATGCCGAAGTCCAGACCCGGACCGTCGAGGGACTGCCACAACGCCTGGCAGAGAGACCGGGTCAGCTCGCCGGCCTCGCTCAGCCTCGGATCACACCGATGAACCGCGTCCATCACCTTTTCCCAGCGATTGTCGTGCGCGGCCACCAAACCGAAGATCAATCCATGCAACCAGGCCGGCGAGCACTCGATACCCTGCCCTTCGAGACAGGCCTTCAGGTGCGCATGGTCGAGGGCCTGTTCTTCCATCTCAAATCGCCTCCAGCAGTCCTTCCAGGCAATGCATGAACCCCGCCCGCTGCTCGGCATAGACCCAGTGACCGGCATCGGCCACGGGGCAGAAGCCGGCGGCGGGAAACAGCCGCCTGATGCGGGGATGGTGGTCCGGCAGCAGGTAGTCCGAGTCGTTCCCATGAATGAACCGCGTGGGACCGTTGTAGGGGCCGGTGCCACTGCAATCGAAGCCGGTGATCTGCGACATGTTGGCGCGCAGCGCCGCGAGATTGAGGCGCCAATGCCAGCCGTCGGCATCCCGCACCAGGTTCTGCAACAGGAAGGCGCGCACCCGCGGATCGGGCAGGTGCGCAGCCATTTGTTGATCGGCCTGCTCCCGCCGCTGCAGCGTCTGCAGGTCTACGGCCTCGAAGGCGTCGAGCACGATACTGAAGTCGTGCTCATAGGCGACCGGTGCGATATCCACCACACCGAGACCGCGCACCCCGTCTGCTTGCGCCAGTGCCAGACACATCGCCACCTTGCCGCCCATGCTGTGGCCAACGATGACCGGGCGATCGAGCGCCAATCGCTCACACAATGCCACCACGTCGCCGGCCATGGCGGGGTAGCCCATGTCTTCCACGTGAGGTGACTGGCCGTGATTGCGCAGGTCGGGGACGATGACGCGATAGCGGCCAGACAGCTCGCGCGCAATGGAGCCCCAGTTCGCCGAAGAGCCGAACAGGCCGTGTAACAAAACGATGGCGGGACCGTCGGTGCCGTATTCCCGGTGGTAGAGCGAAACTGGCATGGCCTCGAAGCGATAGCGTTATCTGGAAACCACAAAGGACACAAAGAACACGACGCAAACCTGCCGGGCTGAAGCCCGACCCACAGACCAAGGGTAGGTCGGAGTTTATTTGGACAAATCGCTGTTTGGGCGGCCACTCAGTATACGGGGTCGGAGTCGGTACTCCCGACTCCTAGGGGTAGAGTCCGGACCCTCAGGTACCGACTCCGACCCCTGGCCCCACCGCCAATCATCGAGAGCCATGCCCGGCAGTGGGTTTCGCGGAGCTCAACCGCACCCTACGAGATCTGGCCATGAAATGCCATCCCCGACGGTGGGTTTCGCTCCGCTCAACCCCACCCTACGGGAGGCAGCTCCAAAACGAAAGCGAAGAGAACATCCCGTTGACCCGCTATCGCCATCCGCCTCTTTGCGGCCCTTTGCGTCCTTTGCGGTTAAAGCTTGCCACCCAAACCAGCCCGTAACCTGGCAAAAGCGACTTCGTGTTCTTCGTGGTGAAAAAACCAACTAGCGCTTACGCGGCGGCATCAGATCCGTGATGGTCCCCTCGGCCATCTC
>RFHJ01000210.1 GCA_003696905.1 Gammaproteobacteria bacterium
CCCTTCAATCAGGAGCCGGATTTCGGGGTGGCGAGTGTCAACTATGACCTCGCTGATCTGATGACCAAAGCGGTGCCCCCTGAGCAGACAATTTGAAAAGATCCAGATGAAAAAGAATCGTTCTCTCGACGCTTTACGCATGACTGACGAGCAGCTTTCCTTGTTCCCAGCCGAGCCCGATGAACTGTGTCGGCAAATCGGCCTAAACTGGCTGTCTCTTGTTGAGCTGTGGGAGCAAGGGCTCCTCAGTTTTGAGCCCCGCCACGGGCAGGAACTGTCACCCTCCCAAGAGGCGGAGGTGCTGTTTCTGGGCAATTTGGTTTGCGCTGGTTGTGACCTTCGCATGCTGGGACTGCTTTTAAAATCACTTGGCAAACCATACGCGTACAATGCCAAAGATATTTATTACGACTGGGCTTCTCGGCAATGGAAGCCGCTGCCTGAAGTCCCAGAACCTGAAGTCGTTGCAGATAAGTATCTGGATGGGTTGATCGAAAACGAAGATATCGAGTCGTTGAAAGAAATCGCCGAACGAGTGTCTTCAGCTTTAAAGAATTTGGAGAGTCGTGAGTGAGTGAATTCAAAATCCCCAAAAAACTGATCGAAGTGGCTCTGCCGCTGGATGATATCAATGCCGCTGCGGCGCGGGAGAAGTCGATCCGTCACGGCCATCCTTCGACCCTGCACCTCTGGTGGGCGCGGCGGCCGCTGGCGGCCGCGCGGGCGGTGATCTTTGCCCAGATGGTCAACGACCCGGGCTACCAGCGCGAGATCGGCTACGGCGTCAACAAGAAAGAGGCCGAGCTGCGGCGCGAGAAGCTCTTTGACATCATCCGTGAGCTGGTCAAGTGGGAGAACACCAACAACGAAGAGGTCCTCGAACGCGCCCGCGAGGCGATCCGCCAGAGCTGGCGCGAGACCTGCCACCTCAACCGCAACCACCCGCATGCGGCCGAGCTGTTCAACCCGGAAAAACTGCCCGCCTTCCACGACCCCTTTGCCGGTGGCGGAGCCTTGCCCCTTGAGGCGCAGCGGCTGGGGCTTGAGGCCTACGCCAGCGACCTTAACCCGGTGGCGGTGATGATCAACAAGGCGATGATCGAAATTCCGCCCAAGTTCGCCGGGCAAAAGCCGGTGGGGCCGCCCACGCCCGATGACAAGCAGGCGAAGCTGACCGAGGACTGGTCCGGTGCCAAAGGGCTGGCCGAGGATGTGCGCCGCTATGGGCACTGGATGCGCGAGGAGGCCTTCAAGCGCATCGGTCACCTCTACCCCAAGGTCAAGATCACCCCTGAGATGGTGACCGAACGGTCCGACTTGAAGCCCTACGAGGGGCAGGAGCTGACCGTCATCGCCTGGCTCTGGGCGCGCACGGTCAAAAGCCCCAACCCGGCCTTTTCCCACGCCGAGGTGCCGCTGGTGTCGAGTTTTGTCCTTTCGAGCAAAAAGGGCAAGGAGGCCTGGGTTCAGCCGGTGGTGGAGGGGGACCGTTACCGTTTTGAGGTGAAGGTGGGCAAACCGCCGGCAGAGGCGAAGAACGGGACCAAGGCAAGTGGTCGAGGCGCCAACTTTAATTGCCTCATTTCAGGATCGCCCATTGATGGGAAATACATCAAGGCCGAAGGGCAGGCCGGTCGTATGGGACAGCGGCTCATGGCGGTTGTCGCCGAGGGAAATCGAGGCCGGGTTTATTTGGCACCGACTTCCACCATGGAGAGTGCAGCCAGGAAAGCAGAACCAACCTGGAAACCCGCAGGTGACGTGCCGGCAAGACTCACAGGAGGAACTTGTGTTCCTTATGGATTGAAAGAGTGGGGCGACCTCTTCACCCCCCGGCAGTTGGTGGCGCTGACCACCTTTTCCGACCTGGTGCAGGAGGCCCGGGCCAAGGTCATTGAAGACGCCAAGGCCGCCGGCATGGCCGACGACGGCCGCGGCCTCGCTCAGGGCGGCACCGGCGCAACGGCCTACGGCGACGCAGTGGCGGTTTATTTGGGGTTTGTCTCTGATAAGGTTGCAGATTATTGGTCCTCTATTTGTAGCTGGCATTCTTCCGGCGAGAAGATGCGAAACACATTTGGACGGCAAGCGATTCCAATGGTCTGGGATTACGCCGAGGCAAATCCGTTTTGTTCGTCTTCAGGTAATTGGATTGCTATGGTGGATTGGACATGGAAAGCTTTGGCTCAAACCCCCGCTTCGGCCTCTGGGAAGGCATTGCAGAGTGACGCAGCTGCTCAAACTATTAGCCTGCAAAAACTTATTTCCACCGACCCACCTTACTACGACAACATCGGCTACGCTGACCTTTCAGACTTTTTCTACGTCTGGATGCGTCGTTCATTGCGCAGGATCTACCCTGAGCTGTTCGCCACCATGGCCGTGCCCAAGGCCGAGGAGTTGGTTGCAACACCCTACCGCCATGGCGGCAAGGAGCAGGCTGAAGTCTTCTTCATGGACGGCATGACCCGGGCCATTCACAACCTGGCCGCGCAGGCCCACCCGGCCTTCCCGGTGACCATCTATTACGCCTTCAAACAGTCCGAAACCAAGGAAGGCGGCACCACCAGCACCGGCTGGGAAACCTTTCTGGAGGCGGTCATCAGGGCCGGGTTTTCCATCGACGGCACCTGGCCCATGCGCACCGAACTCGGCAACAGGATGATCGGCTCGGGCACCAACGCCCTTGCCTCCTCCATCGTCCTGGTCTGCAACAAACGCCCCGCCGAGGCCGAGACCGTCTCCCGCCGCGACTTCCAGCGCCGCCTGCGCGAGGAGATGCCGGAGGCGTTGGAGACCATGATCGGTGGCGAGAGCGGCACCACGCCCATCGCTCCGGTCGACCTGGCCCAGGCGGCCATCGGCCCGGGGATGGCGATCTTCTCCAAGTACAAGGC
>RFHJ01000211.1 GCA_003696905.1 Gammaproteobacteria bacterium
CTGACCAAGGAGGGACTGATCGGGCGCCTCGAGGTCATCAATATCACCAGTCACCCCGAGATCGCGCAGGAACAGGGCATCCGCTCGGTGCCCTGGATGCGGATCGGCCCCTTCACCCTGCAGGGTAATCACAGCCCGGGGGAACTGCGCCGCTGGGCCCAGCGGGCCGCGAGCAACCAGGGCATCGCCGAATACCTGGGCGAACTGATCGAATCGCGTCGCCTCGACCAGGCATTGCAGGAGATCCGCGCCCATCCGGAGTGGAACGAGGTGCTGTTGCGCATGGTCTCGGACCTGGAAACCCCGGTCGGGGTGCGTATCGGCGCCAGTGCCATCCTGGAAGACCTGGCCGAGCATGACGAACTCGGCCCGCTGCTTCCCGGCCTGCGCGAATTGCTCCGCGCCGCGGAGGCCCCGGTACGCGCCGATGCGGCCTATTATCTGGGGCTTAGCGGTGATCCCCGGACCAGGGAGTGGCTCGAACCGCTGTTGCAGGATCCGGCACCGGAGGTCAGAGAGATCGCCGCGGAAGCGCTGGAGGCGTTGCCCGTCTCCCACTGAGGGGCCATTTCCCTACCGCGAAAGCGCCTCTGCCTGGCGATGGACCTGATCCAGCAGATCCAGGATATGGCGTTGATTGGCCGCAAAATCGGCACGACCGACCCGCGAACGAGAGCAGAGCTGGAGGTGACTGTGCGGACCTTCGGGCAGGATGCGGATATCCAGATCATCGGTGAAATGCAGCAGCGGCGTGACCACCTCCGCATGCAGGTGCCCCGCACCGAGACGCCGATAACGCCAGCCCAACCCCTGGAGGGCCTGCTCGACCAGCGCTTGCAATCGATCGGCCGGCAGATCGAACAAGGGCTGGCGCAACTCGGGGAAGGGATGCTCGGGTGCGGTACAGGCCCAGTTGCTACCGAGATAGGTCTTGAGGCGCACCCAGGGGCCAGGTGGCGCAAACAGCGGCGCCCGATTGCCCCATAGCGTCGAGGCCACCAGCACCATCGGCAGGATGAGGAGGATCCAGAATATGGGCTTCATGGATCCACATTATGCGCAAACCGTCCGCGGTTGGTACCATCTATGATTTCCGGTCGGTGGCCCTCATGCTCGACTCGCGCGATCAACAGATCATTCGGACACATGCCGCCTTCATCTGCCAGGTCGTGCAGGCGGCCGGAAGTGCGGATGGCCGTGCCGAGCTCGAGCAGATCCTGGAAGAGGCACGGAAGAACGGCTGGGATGCCCTGGTGCAGGCCCTGCGGCGGATCCTGAATGGCCAGCGTGATCTTGCCGGCATGGTCGGGCTGGACGCCGAGGACCGGGTCATCGCCGAGGCGGTCCTGCAGGGCCTGCAAGACCCCAACACGCTGCCCGACCCAAACCAGAAACCCGAACCCGCCCTGGCTGCCCCTGGTCTGGCGGGCATGATTCATGCCGCCGCGACGGGGGACATGCAGGCCCTGGTGCTGCTGGGACAGATGGCCGACCAGATGCGCAAGGTCGGCGGCGACATGACGCGCATCGCCGGCGCCATCCGGCCGATGATCAACGGTGAAAGGGACATCGAACGACTCGGCCGTGGAATGGATGCCCGGGGCAGGCAGCTGCTGGAACAGATCCTCGAAGAACTTTCTCGTCTCGAAGAGACCTCGCCATGATGGAATCGCGCCTGTTTCTCCTCCTGGGCGCCATCGGCGGCTTCTTCGCCGTGGCCTTTGGTGCCTTCGGCGCCCATGCCCTGCGTGAGATCCTCAGCCCCGGACTCCTCGAGGTGTTCCGCACGGGGGTCCATTACCAGGCAACCCATTCCCTGGCTCTACTGGCGGTGGGGTTGTTGATCCGCGATGAAGACTGCCTGTCCTATCGTGTCGCCGGCTGGGGATTCAGCCTGGGCATCCTCTTGTTCAGCGGCAGTCTCTATGTCATGGCCATCGTGGATGCACCCTGGCTGGGTGCGATCACCCCTTTCGGGGGCGCGGCCTTCCTGGTCGGCTGGAGTGCACTCGCATGGGGCCTGTTCCGTCTGCGTTGAACGGGCGACCGCTACGGGAACAGTCGGCCAGTGCCAGGACCAAGGGGCCAGGCCAGAGGAGCGAGGCTCAGTAAACGACACCAGGTTACGGAGATTACCATGCTGCCGATCGCCCGCACCGCAGCCATCCTGCTGGGCCTGCTCATGGCGAGCACCGCCGTCGCCGCCGAGGTGGTAAGCGAGACGCTCTATTTTCTTCAGCCAGACGGCCGGCACTACCTCATCGAGAGAAGCATTCGCTCTGACAGCACGACCCACCGGTTCCACCTTCCACCAGGCGTGAACATGGATGACCTGCGCTATGTCAGCCCGAGCGACTACCAATGGGAGTCCCGTCCGGACGGCGGCGTCTCGCTGCGCTTCGACAGTGGCAGTTTCACCCTGATCTACGCCGGCCAATTCCGGGATGAGCTCCAGCGACAGGCCGACGGGAGCTGGCGCTATCGCAGTTGGCAGGGCAAGAAAGAGGAGAACGCCAACCATTTCGGCTCATGGTACGCACCCGGCAACTTCGATCGCTATGGTTTCGCCTGGCTGTTACCGAAAAACATCGAGATCCTCGACTACCACAGCAATGTGGAAGGCCGTTGGACCCAGCGCCCCCAGGCCCTCGGCTTCTATGCCGAGAACGTCAACGACGTCATCTTCGAAATCCGCTACCGGGTACATGCCGACGATCGGCCAGGAAACTCGTCGTCGGTCCCGGCCGGGGCAGACGATCAGGATGGAGTACCAGAGACGCGGGACCTCTGCCCCCAGACCCCTCCCGGCGCACGGGTGGACAAGGTTGGTTGTGCCCTCGATGCCGATCGCGATGGCATCCCCGATGGCATCGATCGCTGCCCTGCCACCGAGGAAGAAAGCCGGACAGACAAATGGGGCTGCCCCTTGACCAACGAGGCCGGGAACGCGCCAGGCGGTTGAAAACGACGCGCAACAGCGCTGTCAGCGCTTCGATGTGCGCACCGCTGTCCCTGCACTACCCGCCCCACTCGGCCGGTCGAGAATCACGACCCGGTTCCGCCCCTGGGTCTTGGCGAGATAGACTGCCTCGTCGGCAACCCCCAACATCTCGTCGATGTTGTTGCCCGCAAAGGTGGTGCCGCCGATACTGACGGTCAGTGGCACTCGCTGTCCCCCCTCGCCACGCAACTCGATCGCTTCAACCGCTGCACGCAACGACTCCAGGCGGGCCGCAGGATCCACCCCCTCGCGTATTACCTGCAGACAGACGAATTCCTCGCCGCCGAAGCGGGATGGGAACCCACCTTCTTCGGCAAAATCCTGTAGTACCCGCGCCATCGCCTTGAGCGCAAGATCACCCACATGGTGGCCGTGGGTGTCATTGATCGCCTTGAAGTGATCCGCGTCGATCATTGCAGCCATCAACTCCACCTTTCCCCGCATCGCCTGTTCATGCAATGACACCGCGCGGCTGAAGAAATAGCGTCGGTTGTAGAGCCCGGTCAAGTAGTCGCGATTCGCCGCGTCGCGGGCCTCGGCGATATGGCGGAGCATGTCCAGGTTTCGATCGATTCGGCAGTAGAGCTCCTCGATCTCGAAGGGCTTGCGAAGAAAGTCATCGGCCCCCGATTTGAGATAGCGGGGCAGCAGGGTCTCCTCTTCCGCCCCTGACAGGGCGATAATGGCCAACTCGTCGCCACTCCGGAATCGCCGAATCTGGCCCGTCATGCTCAGCCCATCCATGACGGGCATGTGATGATCGGTGAGTACCAGGCGAATCCCTGGATGCGCCTGGAGAAGCTTCAGGCCCTCCTGGCCATTGCCCGCCTCCAGTGTCTGATAACCATGGTTGTGCAGCAGCGCACACAGCAGGGAACGCTGTGAAGGCGAGTCATCCACCACCAGGATCTGCGATTCACGATTGTGCCAGATTCGCTCCACCAGCTTTACCGCCGCGCCGACCCCACCCAGGTTTCCCTTACTGATGTAGTCCGCAATGTTGCGCCGAAACAGCGCCTTTCGCTTCTCGTCGTCGACCTGGCCGGTGAGAATGATCACCGGAATACCCAGCGCCTGCACCTCATCCACCACTTCGCCATCGGGGGCATCCGGCAGATTCAGGTCGAGCACGGCCACGAAGATCTCGTCGCCCGATGCGGCCAGCAGGCGCCGTGTCTCCGCCAAGTCGCCGGCGAGGAGCACATCGATTCCTTCGATCTGGCCGATGCTAGCGTGCAGCAATGACGCAATGGCCTTGCTGTCTTCGACGATCAATACCTTGTGACCAGAACGCGGTGATGTGGGTTCTCTGGAATCGCTCATCTGCTCGTTTGCAACGGGTTCTCAACGCGTATGGAAGCCGCTGTGGGCGTTATGGCGGCCGTTCCGTGCAATACTTGAATCCTGCACCCTGGTCCTAACGCCCATGACGCCTTGGCCACACCCCTGATCATGGAAGTTGGGTCTACTCACCGGTATTGCCTCGGGGTCGGAGTCGTTTACGAGCATACCGGGGGGCTCGCTTTGGCGGTGTCGAACGACTCCGACCCCTGATGCACAATACTGGAACCCTGCACGCTGGTCCTACCGGTAAGGTCCGTCATGGCAAGACTGTTGATCATCGAAGACGACCCCGCGCTGGCAGAGATGCTGGCCCTGCATTTCGAGGAACAGGGCCTCGACATCGAAACCGCGCTGGACTGCGACGCTGGCCTGCGCGCCTGCCGCGGGGCACGGCCCGACCTGGTATTGCTCGACCAACAATTGCCGGACGGGGCCGGCATCGAGCTGCTCCCGCAGCTGCTCCAGTGCGACAACGAACCTGCCGTGATCATGATGACCGGCAAGCACGACCTCGAACTGGCCATCGAGGCCATCAAGCTCGGCGCCGCGGATTTCATCCACAAGCCGATCGATACCGACCTGCTGCAGGCCGCGGCGGACAAGGCGCTGGCGCGCCGGGAGAGCCGGGGCGAGCCCTGCCCGCCACCGCATCTTCCCGAGCGCGACCTGATTGGACGCAGCGCCGCCATGCTGGAGGTGAGCAAACAGATCGCGCTTGCGGCGGGCTCCGACGCCAATGTCCTGGTGCATGGCGAATCGGGTACCGGCAAGGAGGTGGTGGCACGCCTGATCCACCAGCACAGCCACCGTCCCGGCCCCTTCGTCCCCCTCAACTGTGCCGCCATCGTGGATACCCTGCTGGAGAGCGAACTGTTCGGTCACGAGAAAGGTGCCTTCACCGGTGCCGAACGCCAGAAAAAGGGGAAATTCGAGCTCGCCGAGGGCGGAACCCTATTCCTCGACGAGATCGGCGAGATGACCCCGGGCCTTCAGGCCAAGCTGCTGCGGGCCCTGCAGGAACGGGTGATCGAGCGGGTCGGCGGGAGTGAACAGATTGCGGTGGACGTGCGCATCATCGCCGCCACCCATCAGGACCTCTTCGCCCTGGCCGAAGCGGGAAGATTCCGCGAGGACCTGGCCTACCGTCTGGACGTCATCCATATCGAGCTGCCGCCACTGCGTGAACGTCGGGAGGACATTCCGCTGCTCGCCCAGGCGCTGTTGGGCCGGATTGCGGTAAGGGCAGGAGCCTGTCCGCCTCCGCTGTCGAGCGAAGTGCTCGACCGGCTGCAAGGGTATGACTGGCCGGGTAACGTGCGCGAACTGGAAAACACCCTCACCCAGGCCCTGGTGCGGGCCCGCAATGGCGCCATCCTGCCAGAGCACCTCGCTCTGGGAACCCATGGCACGGGCCACCCCCCGCCAGAGGTTGCCGCCGCCCCGCCACTGCAGTCTCTCGACCAAGTGGAGGCCGAATACATCCAGCGGGTGCTCGATTACACCGGCGGACACAAGGGTCGCAGTTGCGACATCCTGGGTATCTCTCGCCCGGCGCTCGACCGTAAGATTCGTAAATACGGTCTGCGCCTGCCGGATCGCAACACCTCTCGACGATACGATTGAACGATTCGTTTTAACGAAACGTTCAATTCCCTGTCCAAGAGAAGCGCCTTATCACTGTAAATACAATAAGTTACAATCTGGCACGGCAATTGCATCTCCTCTGGTGAACAGCAACCCGAGGAACTTCCGATGACCGCCATTGCCTTCGATCGCTCTCTTTCCGCCACCGCCGCACAGGATCCCTCCCGTGAGGCGCGCTTCAATGCCCTGTTCGGCGGCTACCTGGACGACCTCTACCGCTATGCCCGCTGGCTCACCGGTGATCCCGGCGTGGCCGACGACCTGGTCCAGGAGACGATGTTGCGCGCGTGGAAGAACATGGACCGGCTCAACGACAAGACCTCGGCCAAGAGCTGGCTGATCACCATCCTGCGCCGTGAGAACGCCCGCCGGTTCGAACGCAAGCGACTGCAACCCTCCGGCATACCGGCAGAGGAGCTGCAGGATGGCCATCGCGACTACGATACTTCCACCGAGGCCTTCGCCCTGCGCCACGCCCTGGAGCGACTGCCGGAAAAATATCGCGAGCCCTTGCTGCTGCAGATCATCCACGGTTATTCACAAAAGGAGATTGCCGCCCAACTCGGCATCTCGAGCGCCGGCGTCGGCACCCGCCTGTTCCGGGCACGCGAGAAGTTGCGGGAGATGCTGGGAGAACTTGCCGCCTGACCGGATGCCGGACTCATCCCGCGTCGCTGCCGGCCTCCGCCGCCTTGCGCGCCCGTTTCAGGAAGACCCGCATCTCCTTCGCCGCCTGGATGTCGCCGCGCGCCTCGGCCACCTCGATGCCCTGCTCGAACACGCCGATCGCCTCCAACGGGCGACCGGCATCGGCGAGGGTGCGTCCCAGGATCTTCCAGGCCACCGAGTAGTGCGGGTCGTGCGCCAGCGCCGCCCGCAGGTGGTGCTCCGCCTCGTCGTAACGCCCCGCCTTGTAATACTCGTTGCCCAGGCTGAAGCGCAACAGGACGTTGTCCTGACCCTCGTCGTACAGTTTCAACAGGCTTTGCAGCATGTCCATGGTCGCACCTCAGTCGGTGAGATAGGTGGTGCCGTGCAGCCCCGCCTTCAGCTCCCGAAAATAGCCTTCCGCCAATCGTCTATCCACCTTCTGGCGACGCAGTTTATGCCGATAACGCTCCAGCATCTGCTGCGGTTCGAAATGCACATAACGCAGCAGTTCGTCCACGCTGTCGCCACGTTCCGGCTCGAGAAAGCGCCAACCGCCATCCTCATCCAGCTCGATGTTGACCGCATCGGTGTCGCCGAACAGATTGTGCATGTCGCCCAGGATCTCCTGATAGGCCCCCACCAGGAAGATGCCCAGCAGATAGGGCTCGCCATTGTCCGGGTGCAGCTTGAGGGTGCTCTCCACGCCATCCTGATCCACGTACTGAGAGATACAGCCGTCCGAATCACAGGTCAGGTCATGGACCACTGCTGTTCGTGACGGCGGCTCGTCGAGGCGATGCAGCGGCATCACCGGGAAGATCTGCTCGATGGCCCAGACATCCGGCAACGACTGGAACAGGGAAAAATTGCAGAACACCCGCTCGGCCAACATCTCGTTCAGTTCATCCAGCAATTCGCGGTGACGGCGCGAGGCCGGATGCAGCCGCTGTCTGACGGCCACGGCCAGGGCATACAGCCACTGCTCGGCATGGGCCCGCTGCGCCAGCTCCAGCTCGCCCTGCTCGAATTGCTGCTGCGCCTGGTCGAACAGGTGCCGTGCCTGTTGCCACACCAGCAGCGGCGTGCTGTCGTCGATCTCCCCACACAAGGCCGCCAATGCCCGGACGACCGGCGCGGCGTCCGACTTCGCACCCTGGTCCGGCTCGACCACCGGGGATTCTCGTTCGATGACCTCGGTCACCAACACCGCATGATGGGCAGTCAAGGCGCGACCGGACTCGCTGAACACCATCGGCTGCGGCAGATCGTGCTCGTGACAATGGCGCGCCAGGGCATCGAGCACCTCGCGAGCATAGGCCTGGACGCTGTAGTTCATGGAGCAGAAATGGCGACTGGCGGTCCCTTCGTAATCGACGCCCAGGCCGCCTCCCACGTCGACGACCGAAATCGGCGCGCCCGCACGGCGCAACTCGCTGTAGAAGCGACCCGCCTCTGCGACGCCCTGGGCAATGTCGCCGATATCGGGTATCTGCGAACCGATGTGCGAATGCAGCAGGACCAGGCAATCGAGCATCCCGGCCTGGCGCAGACGCTCGACCAGCGCGACCAGCTGCGCCGCGGACAGACCGAACTTGGCGCGTGGACCGCCGGAGTTCTGCCATTTGCCAAAGGCCGCCGCCGACAGGCGCACCCGCACCCCGAGCAGCGGCCGGATCGCCAGACGTTGCGACTCCTCCAGCACCAGATCGAGCTCGGAGGGCTTTTCGATCACGATATAGACCGGATGCCCCAGGCGCTGTCCGATCAGGGCGAGGTGAATGTATTCCCGGTCCTTGTAGCCGTTACAGACGATGGGACTGCCCGGGGCGGCCGCCGCCAGCACCGCCATCAACTCCGGCTTGCTGCCCGCCTCGAGGCCCACCCGACCGGCCCCGCCGGCCACGACCTGCTCGACCACGCTGCGCTGTTGATTCACCTTGATGGGGTAGATGGCCCGGTAGCCGCCCTGGTAACCGATCTCCTCGGCCGCCTCGGCAAAGGCCTTGCAGAGACCTTGCACCCGCTGCCGCAACAGGTCGTTGAAGCGCAGCAGCACCGGCCAGTTCAGACCGATCTCGCGCACCGCCTGGGCGATCTCGTAGAGATCCAGCTCCTCGCCATCGCGTAGACGCGGGCAGACGGTCGCATGGCCATTCGGCCCGATGCCAAAGAAACCCTCACTCCAGTAACGGATGCCATAATTCTCCGGTACCGGTCGAATGGACGCGGACATTCTGAACTCCGATTCGGGGTTGGTGGGGCAATGGGCCGGTATCTTACCGGTGCAACCGGCTCGCCGGGAGGGAAACTGTTGCCAGGACGCCCTCCCCTTCTGGTATGGTGCCGCATCCAAGAGGAGAGAGACGCTTCGATGGGTTTGGACGACAGCTGGTTCACCGAGGTCGATGACGACATCAAGACCGCCTGGTCGGCGAAGATCCGGGCGAAGGTGTACGACCGTCAAACGCCCTATCAGCACATCGAGGTCTTCGAAACCGAAGGCCTGGGCTACCTGATGGTCATCGACGGTTTCACCATGGTGAGCACCCTCGAGAACTTTCTCTACCACGAAATGATGGCGCACCCGGTGCTGTTCACCCACCAGGCTCCCCGCCAGGTGGCGATCATCGGCGGCGGCGATTGCGGCACCCTGCGCGAGGTCATGCGCCATCCCGGCGTCGAGCACTGCGTGCAGATCGATATCGACGAAGGCGTCACCGAGGCCGCCCGCCGGTTCTTCCCGGAACTGTGCGAGGCCAACGACGATCCGCGCGCCGAACTGCTGTTCCAGGACGGCATCCAGTGGATGAAGGATGCAGCGCCGGAGTCCCTGGACGTGATCATCGTCGACTCCACCGACCCCATCGGCCCCGGCGAGGTACTGTTCACGCCCACCTTCTATCGGGCCTGCCACCGCGCTCTCCGCCCCGGCGGGCTGATCGTCCAGCAGAGCGAATCTCCCCTGGCCCACATGCACATACTGCAACGGGTCCGCCGCGGTTATCGCGAAGCGGGGTTCGACGCGGTCGAGACCCTGTTCTTCCCGCAGCCGATCTATCCCACCGGCTGGTGGTCGGCCACCCTGGGGGGCAAGGGTCAGAATCCTCGTGAGTTTCGCGAAACCGATGCCCGCAACAAGCCCTTCGCGACCCGTTACTACAATGCGGATATTCATCGCGGCGCCCTGGCGCAGCCCGAGTTCTTCCGCGAGGCGATGGAGAAAGCCGAGCCTGCATGAACGAGCTGATTGCCGTCACCCTGCTGAACATCCTGCTGATCACCGTGGTGGTGGTGATCCACTACGAGTTCCTCTACCGCACCTCCGATATCATTCCCCGCCTATGTGCTCGCCACCGCCCACGAATCCTGATCGGCGTCCTGGCCGCCCTGATCGCCCATTCGGTGGAGGTATGGATCTTTGGCGTTGGTTATTACTTCGAGCACCATAGCCCCTGGTTCGGCACACTGCAGGGCAATTTCGATGGGTCATTGCTGGATGCGGCCTATTTCTCCTTCACCACCTTCAGCACCCTGGGCTTTGGTGACATCGAGCCCATCGGTCCATTACGTTACACCGCCGGCATGGAGGCCCTCACCGGCCTGGTATTGATCACCTGGTCGGCTTCCTTCCTGTTCGTGGAGATGCAACGCTACTGGGACGACCGCTGAAAGATCACGAAGCTGTGGGGAATGGGATTGCGTTCGTCCACCCGACCCTCGACCCGCTCGACCTCCTTCCATTCGGCACGATCGAACGGGGGGAAATGGGAATCTCCTTCCGGTTTCGCATGCACCTCGGTCAAATAGAGGCGTGAGGCAAGCGGCAGGGCCTGCGCATAGAGATCGGCCCCTCCCACCACCATCAGTTCCTCCACGTCACCAAAGGTATCCAACGCCTCTTCGAGGGAATGCACCACGAAACCACCCTCCGCCTGGTAATCCGGGTTGCGGGTGACGATCACATGGGTCCGGTGGGGCAGCAGCCCAGGCAGGGATTCCCATGTCTTGCGTCCCATGATGATGGGCTTGCCCAGGGTGAGGCGCTTGAAATGGGCGAGGTCGGCCGGCAGGTGCCAGGGAAGCCGGTTGTGGATCCCGATCACCCCGTTGTCCGCCACCGCAGCAATCAACGAGAGGTTGGGATTGGGGGTCACCATCGTTCGATTGTATTCAGTCCCGGCGAGGAAACCAAATGACCCGACCGGGGTGGCAGCCGTGAGGCGCTACCCGCAGCCGGGCCAGCGACATGCCGAGAGGGAAGGGGTGGAAAGGTGTCAGGCCGCGAGATCGTCCTCCGCGTCATCATCCGCCTCGATCAACATATCCATGATGACCTCGGCCTCTTCCGGGCACTCTTCCACCAGTTCGGTCAACTCTTCCCATTCCGCTGCCAGTTCGGTTTGCACTTGATCTCTATTGTTCATGACCCTGCTCCCGTCTGTTCGAGTGAGATTGCAAGTATATTTTTAGTACATAAGTACCTTCTGATGTACTAAAAATCCTCCTCTTGCTTGATCCAGATCAGGAGAACCCGTAATCGTCATACAGCCACCTGCCCCTTGATATGCGGATGGCATTGGTAGTCGAGCAGCTCGATGTCCTCATAATCGAAGGCGAACAGGTTAGTCACCTCGGGGTTCAGATGCAGGCGAGGCAGAGGGAAGGGCTCACGAGTCAGCTGCAGCTCGATCTGCTCACGATGATTGGAATAGATGTGAGCGTCACCCAGGGTGTGGATGAACTCGCCGGGTTGAAGGCCTGTCGCCTGGGCGATCATATGGGTCAACAAGGCATAGCTAGCGATGTTGAAGGGTACCCCGAGAAAGATATCCGCACTGCGCTGATAGAGCTGACACGAAAGCCGCCCGCGTGAGACATAGAACTGGAAAAAGGCATGGCAGGGCGCGAGCGCCATCCGCCCCTGGCGCACATTCTCCTGCGGAGATATCCGTTCGTCGGGCAGATCGGCCGGGTTCCAGGCAGAGACGATGATGCGTCGCGAGTCGGGGGTCTCGCGGATCTGCTGCATTACCTGGGCGATCTGATCGATGTGGCGACCATCGGGCGCCGGCCAGCTGCGCCACTGGTGGCCATAGACCGGCCCGAGATTGCCTTCCTCATCGGCCCATTCGTCCCAGATACTGACACCGTGCTCCTTGAGATAGCGCGTGTTGGTGTCGCCGCGCAGGAACCACAGCAGTTCGTAGGCGACCGACTTGAAATGAATCCGCTTGGTGGTCACCAGCGGAAACCCCTGCGCCAGATCGAAGCGCATCTGGTAACCGAATACCGATCGTGTCCCAGTGCCGGTGCGGTCGCCCTTGTCTACACCGTGATCACGAACATGTCGAAGCAAGTCGAGGTATTGTTTCATGTGGTGGCCTTGCGCGAACGAAGTAGCAGATAGAGGCCGAAGAGAATCATCGGCAGAGACAACAGCTGTCCCATGGTGAGCCAGCCAAAGGCAAGATACCCCAATTGCGAATCGGGCATCCGTACGAACTCGATGAGGAAGCGAAAGCTCCCGTAGCCGAGCAGGAAGGCCCCTGAGGTCGCCCCCACCGGCCGCGGCCGGCGCGCGTACAACCATAGGATAACGAGTAATACGACGCCCTCCAGCCCCGCCTCGTAGAGTTGATTGGGGTGAAGTGGCGGTGTCTCCACGGTGCCCGGTGGCAGGCCGAGCTTGTTCAGGCACAGATCGAGATGATGGGTGCAGGGTACGCGCATCCCCCAGGGCAGGTCGGTGGGCCGACCCCAGAGCTCGCCATTGATGAAATTGCCGAGACGCCCGAAGAACAGCCCGACCGGCACCAGCGGCGCCACGAAATCGGTCACCTGAAAAAAACGCAGTCCCTGGCGCCGCGCGAACAACCACATTGCCACCAGCACTCCGATCAGGCCGCCGTGGAAGGACATGCCGCCTTCCCAGACCCGCACCAGTACGCTCGGATCGGCCAGCCACCGGTCGAAATCGTAGAACAGCATATAGCCCAGGCGCCCACCCAGAATGACGCCCAGGGCGCCATAGAAGATCAGGTCGTCGAGCTGTGACTCATCGATCGGACTGCCGGCCCGGCGCGCCAGCACGCGACCGAGCAGCCAGGCACCGGCGAAACCGATCAGGTACATCAGACCATACCAGCGAATGGCCGCCGGCCCGATCTGCAGAATGACAGGATCTATGGAGGGATATTGCATGGCGCGCAGTGTACCGCGCCAGCGATGGACAGTCTTCGGGGCAGGCGTTAGGCTGCGGCAAAATACCACCGTCTGCAAAATGCGATTCCTGTTGCGATCCCTGCTGTGGCTGCTTTTCCTGACGCCTTTTGTGGCAGCCCTGCTCGTTTGGGCCAGCCTGTCGGCGACGCCACTCCTTGCACCGCACGCCCCATTGTCCGCCCAGGATATGCAGCGGGCCCGCCAGATTCTGCAAAGTCACCAGCGGCAGGGGCCACACCAGACAAAGTCCGTCATTCTGGGTGCCCGCGACCTGGAGCTGGTGGCGAACCTGCTCCTGCAACAACATCTCGAAGGTGGGGTCGCGGTGACCATTCAGGACGACCGCCTGATCGCGCGCGCAGCTTTGCACCTGCCGCTGCTGCCGGCACGCCCCTGGCTGAACATTCAGCTGGAACTGCGGGAACAGGCACGCAAACCCAATCTGCTTCAGCTACGAATCGGCGAACTGACGATGCCCCCGCCGATGGCGAAATGGCTGCTTGCGCGCCTACTCGCGGTCTTCTACCAGACGCCCCACTCTCGCCTTGCGAGGGAGGTCATCGACGATGTCCGTTTGCAGAACGGGCGACTCACACTGCGCTATCAATGGACGCCCGAATTGGCCCGGCGGGCGCGGGCCACCCTGGTAGGAGAAACCGACGCAGTAGCACATGCCTACGCGCAGGCCCTGGAACAGGCATTGGCCGGCCAGTCGCGCCGCGTCGGCCTCGCCAAACTACTACCGCCTCTGTTCGCCCTTGCCGCTGTTCGTTCGGACATGGGCAACCCCCTGCAGGAGAATCTTGCCCTGCTGCGCGTACTCGGTGCCTGGGCCGAGCATGGCCGGGCTGCCCAGCTTCTCGGCTTGGGTGTCGAAGGGCTCCCACCCTTTCGGGCGCGGCTGCGCGGGCGTGAGGATCTGGCACGCCACTTCCTGCTCTCTGCCATGCTCGCCGCACACGGAGGCGGGAGCCTGGCCGACGCGGCAGGGGTCTACAAGGAACTGAGCGATGCCGATGGCGGCTCGGGCTTCAGCTTCATGGATCTGCTGGCCGACCGCGCGGGGATCCGCTTCGGCCTCGCCGCTACCACTTCTGTCGAGGCGGCACGCCGCTTCCAGGCGAGGCTCGCTGCCGGGGTCTCGCAGACCGACCTTTTACCGGCCATGCCGTCCCTGACCGAAGGGCTCGATCTGGCTTCTTTTCGCCGTAGCTACCAGAACCTCGATTCGCCTCGTTATCGAAAGGTCATGGCAGAGATCGAACGCCGCCTCGAGCAGTCACCGCTCTATCGCGACCACTGAACAACCAACAAAAAGCAACCACCTTTCAATCTCTTAATTCCCCATTTGCGCAGGGGAGGGCTCAAGTTTCCCATTTGGCCGCCGTTAGCTCGGTCACACCCTGTGACACCGAGAGAGAGTTGGCTATGAGGCTGATGAGCATGAACGAACGGAAACGACCCCCGGTGCACCTGCGCACCCTTGGCGAGCGCCTGCGCTACTGTCGACGACAGATGGGTTGGACGCAGGAACAATTGGCCGTGCAGGCCGGCACCAACCAGGCCGTGATCCAGAAGATCGAGAACGGGAAGAGCCTGCGTCCACGCAAGATCGACCAGATCGCCGAGGTGCTGGAAGTCAACCCCGCCTGGCTGATGTTCGGTGACGACAAGGCAACGCCTTTGACTGACGATGCCCGCGAAGTGGCCGAGCTGTGGATGTCGCTTTCCGAATTCGACCGCCGTCGCGTCCTCGAAACGATCCGCCAACTGGCCGCCAAACACCAATGAACAAATCAGGCACCTGGCAAGACGCGCAGAGTAAAGGCCTTCAGATAGGCCGTCTCCGGAATCGCAGGGTGGACCGGATGATCCGGCCCCTGCTGACCGGATTGCAGCGCCTGCAGGAAGCGATCGCCGTGACGTGCGGCCTGCTGCACGGTGCGCAGCAGGTTGTCCCGATCCATGTGGAAAGAACAGGATGCGGTCACCACCAGACCGTCCCTCGTCACTAACCCTATCGCCGCCTCGTTGAGCCGGCGATAGGCAAGCATCCCCTCCTTCATGTCTTTGCGCCGCTTGATGAAGGCCGGAGGGTCGAGCACGATCACGTCGAAACGTTCACCTGCCGCCTTGAGCTGACGCAGCGCATCGAAGGCATCCGCTTGCAGGGTGCCGACCTTTTCCGACACCCCATTCACTTCGGCGTTGGCCGCGACCCGTTCGAGGGCATGGCGCGAGGCGTCCACGCACAGCACCTCACGGGCACCGCTGGCCGCAGCGCGCACGCCCCAGGCCCCCACGTAGCTGCACACATCCAGCACCCGCTGCCCGGCGACGTGGGGCATCAGCAGATCGCGGTTGAAGGCCTGATCGAAGAACCAGCCGGTTTTCTGCCCCTCGGTGGGCGATACCTCGAAACGACAACCGCCCTCGCGCACCTCCAACAAAGCAGGCGTCTCACCAAAGGCCGGCTCGACGTAACGACCCAGCCCTTCGAGATCGCGCACCGCGCTGTCATTGCGCCATAGCAGCGACGCAGGCTTGAGCGCCTTCTGCAGCGCCCCGGCGATCTCCTCTCGCATCACCTCCATTCCCGCGGTGCCGATCTGGGCCACTAGATGCTCGCCATAACGGTCCACCACCAGGCCCGGCAACAGGTCGCCCTCGCCGAACACGAGCCGATAGTAGGGCTGGGCGTACCAGCGCTCGCGCAGGCCCAGGGCGATCTTCAGACGATGCACCAGGAGTGGCGCCTCGATGGGGTGCGCCTTGTCGCGACTCATCAAGCGCGCGCAGATCAGGGAATTGGGATTGGCATAGGCATAGCCCAGGAAACGTCCCCGGGCGTTTTCGATCACCACCTGCTGGCCCGGCGTCAGCCCCTTAAGCGGCGTCGCATCGGTGTCGACCTCGTTGGAGTAAACCCACAGATGGCCGGCGCGCAGGCGACGGTCCTGGTTGGACTTCAGGCGCAGAATCTCGAATTCCATGACAGGCTCCTTGCAGGGGGAGCGGAGCTTAGCAGAGAATGGAACACAAGGGCCGGGCCCATCCGGATACGACACGACAACGAAACAGCGACGGCAGCGATGGAAAACGCGCGCATTCTGCTCGGCGGCAATGGGGAACGCCAGATCTTCCTGGATGCGGCCATGGCCAACCGTCATGGCCTGATCACCGGTGCCACCGGTACCGGCAAGACGGTCACCCTGCAGGTGCTGGCCGAATCCTTCTCACGCCTGGGCGTGCCAGTGTTCGCCGCCGACATCAAGGGGGATCTCTCCGGGCTGGCGACCGCCGGCAAGCCGCACCCCAGGATCGACGAGCGACAGAAATACATCGGCATCGAAGACTTTCGCTTCGAGGGCAATCCGCTGCTGTTCTGGGATGTGTTCGGCACACAGGGCCACCCCTTGCGCACCACCATCTCGGAGATGGGCCCGGTGCTGCTCGCCAACCTACTGGAGCTGAACGAGACCCAGGAGGGCATCCTGCACATCGCCTTCGCAGTGGCCGACGACGAGGGCATGCTGCTGCTCGATCTGAAGGATCTGCGGGCAATGCTCAACTGGGTGGCGGACAACGCCAAGGAACTGGGCCGCGAATATGGCAACATCTCGCGGGCGAGCGTCAACGCCATCCTGCGCCGTCTGCTGGTGCTGGAGGAGTCGGGCGGCGAGCAGTTCTTCGGCGAACCCGCGCTGCGCCTGGAGCATCTGATGCAACGCGACTTCTCGGGTCGCGGGGTGATCAGCCTGCTGGATGCCACCACCCTGTATCACTCGCCGCGTATCTACTCCACCTTCCTGCTGTGGCTGCTCTCCGAGCTGATGGAAGAGCTGCCAGAGCGCGGCGATGCCGACCGGCCGGAACTGGTGTTCTTCTTCGACGAGGCACACCTGCTGTTCGATACCGCCTCCAGGCCACTGCTGGAGAAGATCACCCAGGTGGTGCGCCTGATCCGCTCCAAGGGCGTGGGGGTGTTCTTCATCACCCAGTACCCCAACGACGTGCCGGACGAGGTGATCGGCCAGCTGGGTAACCGCATCCAGCACGCGCTGCGCGCCTTCAGCCCGCGCGACAAGAAGGCAGTCAAGGTGGCCGCCGAGACCTTCCGCCCCAACCCCGCCTTCGACACCTACGAGGTGATCACCCAGCTGGGCGTGGGCGAAGCCCTGGTCTCCACCCTCGACCACAAGGGCATCCCCAGTAGGGTGGAACGCACTCTGATGGCGCCGCCGCGCTCACGCATCGGCCCGCTGGACGAGAAGGAACGGGCCGAGATCCGCGCTCGCTCGCCGCTCAAGGGCATCTATGAAGAGGCGGTGGACCGCGAGTCGGCCTACGAACTGCTCAAGAAGCGCCGCGAAGAGATCGAAAAACAGGCCGAGGCCGCCGCCCAAACAGAGGCCGAGCGTAAACAGCGCGAGAAAGAAGAGAAGGCCGCGGCACGCAAGCAATCCGGCGGTGGCCGCCGGCGTCAAACCGTAGTCGAGGCGATGGCCAAGTCGGTCGCCCGCTCCATCGGCTCCAGCCTGGGACGGCGGATCGTGCGCGGTATTCTGGGATCTATTCTGGGTGGGCGCTGAAGACACTTCGCGGACTGCGAGCAAGAACCGCCAAAAACGGACCTCGCAACTTGCGCCACAGGGGTAAAACCCACCGTTCTTGCCAAATTTTGCCAAACGCCCTAGGATCGATGCCATGGGCACGATGAATGTTTCACTTCCCGACGAACTGAAAGAGTTCGTCGACGAGCAGGTTGCCGAGCGCGGTTATGGCACGGTCAGCGAGTACGTGCGTGAACTGATCCGCAAGGATAAGGACAAGAACCGGTTGCGCAGCCTGCTGCTCGAAGGGGCGACTTCAGCTCCCAGCGGGGCCGCTGACGAGGCCTACTTCGAGGGACTGCGCGACTACATTCGTCGCCACACAGCCAAGTGAGCCTCAAGCCTGTCGTCCGGCGAAGCCGGGCCGATCAGGATATTCTGGAGGCAGTGGAACACTACCTCCAGGAGGCTGGCGAAAGTGTTGCATCGCGCTTCGTTGACGCCGTCGAAAAGGCATTTCGGCATATTGCACGCCATCCCGCCAGCGGGTCTTCACGTTACGCTCTCGAACTCGAACTGCCCGGCGTACGATCCTGGCCGATGAAACGCTTCCCTTATCTGATCTTCTACATGGAGCATGATGATCACATCGACGTCTGGCGCGTCTTGCATGGGCCGCGAGACATTCCTGCTTGGTTAGATCATGGTGCCGACGAGGGAGGGTAGGAGAACAGGGCTTCAGATCGGTCGATGTCCGGTCAGAACCAGACGCTACCGCCACAATCAGGAGCTTCCTCTACGCACGATGGGAGGTTCGCCCGTCTGATGCAGCAGCGGGTTGGGCGGCTGACGGAGTGGAAGGGAATAAATCGATCGCTATAAGCGATTGATTTGGAGCCAGTCGCAAACCGCGTTTGCGGCGCAGCGTACCCTGATAAAGCCAGGGATGGCTTTTATCAGGGTTTCCCTAGTGAGGATGCCAGGACAACGTCATCCAACAGTGTGCGGAGCGGGCGTCTGCCCGAAAAAAACGCCGTAGATACATCCCTGTAGGCTCGACGGCGGCATCCCTGCCGCCGACGTTTTTCGCGCAGACGCCCGCTCCACTTTTCAATGGGTTACGAATTTGGATGACGCCGTCCTGGTGAGGATGCCCTAGCCTATACCCGCCCCATGCTATTCTCCAGCGCCAACCCCGAACCGTGAGTCTGACCATGCCTCGTCCCCTCCTGGCGTTAATCCTGTTGGCGATGGTTGGCGGCCTCTCGTACTGGAATGCCACCGGCACAGAGCCCGCCAACGACTCGCACCTCACCCTGTACGGCAATGTCGAGATCCGTGAGGCACGCCTGGCCTTCAATGGCAGCGAGCACCTGGCCCAGATCCTGGCGGAGGAAGGCGACCGGGTGAAGGCCGGGCAGGTACTGGCCCGCCTCGACACCGAGCTGCTGCAAAAGATGCTGGAACAGGCCAAGGCCCAGGTACAGGCCCGCCAGGCCCAGCTGGACAAGCTGCTCGCCGGGTCACGCCCCGAAGAGATTGCCGCCGCGCAGGCCAAGGTCGAGGCCTCCCAGGCCCAGGCCCGCGCTGCGCGGGATACCTGGCAGCGCCTGCAGCGGCTGCTCAAGCGCAAGCTCACCTCGGCCGAGGAGGTGGAACTGGCACGCGCCAATGCGGAAGCCGCCGCGGCGGAGGTCGAGGCCGCGCGCCAAAACCTGCGGCTGATGCAGGCCGGCCCGCGCGCCGAGGACATCACCGCGGCCCGCGCCGAGGCCGCTGCCGCGCGCGCCGCCATGGCGCTGGCCGCACAGCGGCTCGAAGACGCGGTGCTGAAGGCACCCTTCGACGGCGTGGTGCGCGATCGCCTGGCCGAGCCCGGCGAGTTCGTCACCCCGCAGAACCCGGTGCTCAGCCTGGCTCGGATCTCGCCCGTCTGGGTGCGCGCCTACCTGCCCGAGCCCGACCTGGGCCGGGTCAGGCCCGGCATGGGCGCGACCCTCCATACCGATAGCTACCCGGACAAGGCCTACCGGGGCTGGGTCGGCTTCATCTCGCCCACCGCCGAGTTCACTCCCAAGAACGTCGAGACCCCCGAGCTGCGTACCCGCCTGGTGTACGAGATGCGGGTGTTCGCCTGCAATCCGGATGGCGAGCTGCGCCTGGGGATGCCGGCCACCGTGGTGCTGGATCTACAGCAGCCGGCCGGTGCCGGCCCGCAGGGTCCCGAACGCTGCGGGCAGTGACGTGGCAGAGCGGGTCCTGCAACTGCAGGGGGTCACACGGCGCTTCGGCAGTGGCGAGACGGCCACCACCGCGCTGGACGGCATCGACCTGGCGGTACGCCGAGGCGAGGTGACCGGCCTGATCGGCCCGGACGGTGCCGGCAAGACCACCCTGATGCGCCTGGCCGCGGCCCTGATGCTGCCCGACGAAGGACGCATCGAGGTGCTGGGGATCGATGCGGTGGCCGAGCCGGTAGCGGTGCAGTCACGGATCGGTTACATGCCGCAGCGCTTCGGCCTGTACGAGGACCTGAGCGTGCAGGAGAACCTCGACCTGTACGCCGACCTGCAGGGCCTGTCGCCCGCACGGCGTGCCGGCCGCTACGACGAACTGATGCACATGACCGGCCTGGCGCCCTTTCGCCGGCGCCTGGCGGGCAGGCTCTCCGGGGGCATGAAGCAGAAGCTGGGATTGGCCTGCGCCCTGTTGCGCGAACCCGAGCTGTTGCTGCTGGACGAGCCCACGGTCGGCGTGGACCCGGTTTCGCGCCGCGAGCTGTGGCAGATCGTCTACCGCCAGGTGCGCGAGCAGGGCATGAGCGTGCTGCTGAGCACCGCCTATCTGGACGAGGCCGAGCGCTGCGACAGGGTCGCTCTGCTGCACCAGGGCCGACTGCTGGGCATGGACCGTCCCGCTGCGTTCAGCAAACCGCTCGCCGGTGACTGCTTCGCGCTGGAGATGCCGCCAGGGATCTCTGCGCGGCGTCTGCAACGCGACCTGCAGGCGCACCCCGCGATCGCCGATGCCCTGGTGGAGGGAGAGCACATCCGGGTGGTGCGCTGGCCCGACCAGCCCTTGCCCACCGATCTGCTGGGCAGCCAGGGCCCGGCCCTGGTCTTTCGACCGGTGGCACCGCGCTTCGAGGACGCCTTCATCCGGCTGCTGCGCTCGCCGGACGAGGTGCCCCCGCCGATGCCCCAGGTCGGTCCTGCATCGGCGGATCAGGGGGACGAGGTGGTGATCCGTGCCGAGCGCCTGGAGCGGCGCTTCGGTGACTTCGTGGCGGTGAAGGGGATCAGCTTCCAGGTCCGGCGGGGCGAGATCTTCGGCCTGCTGGGGGCCAATGGTGCCGGCAAGTCCACCACCTTCCGCATGCTCTGCGGGCTGCTGCCGGTGAGCGGCGGACACCTCTCGGTGGCCGGTCACGACCTGCGCCACGCCGCCGCCCGGGCACGCGCGCACATCGGCTATATGGCGCAGAAGTTCTCGCTGTATGCCAATCTCACGGTATTGCAGAACCTGCGCTTCTTCGCCGCCGCCTACGGGCTGCATGGCCGGCGACAGAACGAACGGGTCGACTGGGCCCTGGACAACTTCGAGCTGCGGCCGCTGGCGCGGCGCAACACCGGGGTGCTGCCGCTGGGCCACAAGCAGCGCCTGGCGTTTGCCGCGGCGCTGATGCATGAGCCGCAGATCCTGTTCCTGGACGAACCCACTTCCGGGGTCGATCCGATCGCACGGCGTGAATTCTGGGCCCGCACCAACGCCCTGGCCGAGGCCGGCATCACGGTGCTGGTCACGACCCATTTCATGGAAGAGGCCAACTATTGCGATCGCCTGGTGATCATGGCGGAGGGCGAGGTACTGGCCGAGGGCACCCCGCGCGAGATCCGCGAGCGGGCACGCGATCCGCAGCATCCCGAACCGTCCATGGAGGATGCCTTCATCGCCCTGGTCGCGGCGCACGAGGCCGCTGCATGAGCAAGGCAGGACAGGACAGCCGGCGCCGCCTGCGCGGCATGGTACGCAAGGAGTGGCTGCAGATCCTGCGCGATCCCTCCAGTATCGCCATCGCCTTCGTGCTGCCGCTGGTACTGCTGTTTCTGTTCGGCTATGGCGTGTCGCTCGATGCCAAGGACATCCGCCTGGGGCTGGTGGTCGAGCACATGGACAGCCGCAGCCGCGACCTGGCCGGGGCCTTCGTGCGCTCGCGCTTCTTTCGCCCGCACTATTATCACGACATCCAATCTGCCGAACGGGATCTCACCGAACGCCGCCTCGACGGCATCGTCTGGCTGCGTCACGACTTCAGCCGTCGCCTGCAGCAGCCGGGCGGCGCCGCCATCGGGGTGCGGGTCAACGGCACCGATGCCAACCAGGCGCGCATCACCATTGGCTACATCCAGGGGGTCTGGTTCGGCTGGCTGGAGAAATACGCCCGCGCCCAGGGACGCGAGCTGAAGACGCCGGTACGGCTGGACCACCGGGTATGGTTCAACGCGGCGGTGAGCAGTCGCTATTTTCTGGTACCCGGATTGATCGCCATCATCATGACCCTGATCGGCTCGCTGCTCACCTCGATGGTGATCGCGCGCGAGTGGGAACGCGGTACCATGGAGGCGATGATGGCCACCCCCTTGCGCATCCCCGAGGTACTGGCCGGCAAGCTGATTCCCTATTTCGCCCTGGGCATGTTCGGCATGCTGTTCACCGTGGCGCTGGCACTATGGCTGTTCGATGTTCCACTGCGCGGCTCCTTCGTCACCCTGCTCGGCGCCAGCGCCCTGTTCATGCTGGTGGCGCTGGCAATGGGACTGCTGATCTCCATCGTTGCCAAGAACCAGTTCGTGGCCGGCCAGATCGCGATCATCGTGACCTTTCTGCCGGCCTTCATCCTCTCGGGTTTCATCTTCGACATTGGCTCGATGCCCGCGCCGATCCAAGTGATCACCCACCTGGTGCCGGCGCGCTACTTCGTGGCCATCCTGCAGACCCTCTTCCTGGCCGGTGACATCTGGCCGGTGATCCTGCCCAACCTGGGCGCCATGGCGCTGATGCTGCTGATCTTCATGGCCATCATCCGGCGCCGGGCCCACAAGCGCATCGCATGAACGCCCTGCTGCAAGTGCTGGCCCTGGTGCGCAAGGAGTTCCTTGCACTGCTGCGCGACCCGCGCAGCCGCCTGGTGCTGATCGGCCCACCCATGATTCAGCTGATGGTATTCGGCTATGCGGCCACCTTCGATCTCAACGATGTGCCGGTCGCGGTGCACAACGCCGACCGGGGCGCGTTGTCGCGGCAGCTGCTGGCGCGGGTGGAGGGCTCGCCGGCCTTCCACCTGGTGGCCGAGGTCGACGCCGAAGAGGCCCTGCGCGAACTGATCAACGAGCGCCGGGCGATGCTCGCGCTGAGCTTCGATCCGAACTTCTCGCGCGACATCGAGCAGGGGCGCAGCGGCCGCCTGCAGGCCATTCTGGACGGGCGCAACTCCAACAGCGCCCTGATTGCGCTGGGCTATCTGCGCAACATCCTGATCGATTTCAACCAGGGGCAGTCCCTACGCCAGGGCGGGCCACCCCTGCCGGCCGTGCTGAAGCTGCGGGCCTGGCACAACGAGAACATGACCTCGCGCTGGTTCATCGTGCCGGGCATCGTCGGTCTCCTGTTGCTGGTGGTGACCCTGGTGGTGACCGCCCTGTCGATCGCCCGCGAGCGCGAGGCCGGCACCTTCGATCAGCTGCTGGTCACCCCGCTGCACCCCTGGCAGACCCTGCTGGGCAAGTCGATCCCGGGCCTGGTGATCGGCCTGCTCGAGGCCAGCTTCATCGTCCTGCTGGCGGTGGCCTGGTTCGAGGTGCCGCTGCGCGGCAGCCTCGGCGCCCTCTATCTGGGGATATTCCTGTTCCTGCTTTCGGCGGTCGGGGTGGGACTGATGATCTCCGCGATCTCGGTCACCCAGCAGCAGGCCCTGCTGGGGGCCTTCCTGTTCCTGGTGCCGGCGGTGATCCTGTCCGGCTTTGCCACCCCCATCGCCAATATGCCCGAGGTGGTGCAGTGGATCAGCCATCTCGATCCCCTGCGCTATTTCCTGGTGATCGTGCGCGGGGTCTTTCTCGAAGGCGCCGATGCCGGCCTGCTGATCCACCAGTACTGGCCCATGGCCCTGATCGGCGGTATTGCCCTCCCGGTGGCCGGCTGGCTTGCGCGGCACCGGATGTATTGAATCAGATGCTCCGTGAGGGGGTAGCCACCCCCCTGATCAAGGGAAATACCCATCGCGAACAGACCGATGCGGTTCGTCCCTCACCGCATCCTACGCCGTACTATGATGTGGCCATGAACAGCGACAAGAACCACCTGGCCGACGCCACCAGCCCCTACCTGCTGCAACATGCGGACAACCCGGTGCACTGGTGGCCCTGGTGCGACGAGGCACTGGCGCTGGCGCGCGCGCAGGACAAACCGATTCTGCTGTCGATCGGCTACTCCGCCTGCCACTGGTGCCATGTGATGGCCCATGAATCGTTCGAGGACCCCGCCACCGCCGAGGTAATGAACGCACTGTTCGTCAACATCAAGGTGGACCGGGAGGAACGCCCCGACCTGGACAAGATCTACCAGACCGCCCACCAGCTGCTGGCGCAGCGCCCCGGCGGCTGGCCGCTCACGGTCTTCCTCGATCCCCATGACCTGGTGCCCTTCTTCGCCGGTACCTATTTCCCGCCGGAGCCCCGCCACGGCCTGCCCTCCTTTGTCGACCTGATGCGCCAGATCGAACGCGCCTGGCGCGAACAGCGAGAGGCGATAGGGGAACAGAACCGTTCGCTCCAGGCCGCACTCGAACGGCTGGAGCCGGCCGGGGGCGACCGCGTGCCGCCACCCGAGCGGATCGAGCAGGCCGTGACCGCCCTGCTGGGCCACTTCGATCGCCAACACGGCGGTATCGGGTCCGCCCCCAAGTTCCCCCACCCCAATTCCCTGGAGCTGTTGCTGCGCCACGGCTGGCGCCACGACCGCCCCGAGGCGCGCCAGGCCGCCCTGTTCACCCTCGAGCGCATGGCCGAGGGCGGCGTCTTCGACCAGCTCGGCGGCGGCTTCTACCGCTACTCGGTGGACGAACGCTGGGAGATCCCCCACTTCGAGAAGATGCTCTATGACAACGGGCCGCTGCTGGCCCTGTATGCCGACGTCTGGCTTGCCGACCAGCGACGGCCGCTGTTTCGCCACGTCTGCCAGCGCACGGCGGAATGGGTGATGCGCGAGATGCAGCTGCCCGATGGCGGTTACTGCTCCAGCCTGGATGCCGACAGCGAGGGCGAGGAGGGACGCTTCTATCTCTGGGGTCGGAGCGAGGTGGCCGAACTGCTGGACGACAGCGAATACGAGATCTTCGCGGCCCGTTATGGGCTGGACGGCCCAGCCAACTTCGAGGGCCGCTGGCACCTGCATGTGGCCGCCTCCACCGACGCCTTGGCAAAACGATTCGACCTGAGCCCACGGGAGATACGACGCCATCTCAGGCAGGCGAGGGACCGGCTGATGGCGGCGCGCGAGCAGCGGGTACGTCCGGGTCGTGACGACAAGATCCTCACCAGCTGGAATGCCCTGATGATCCACGGCATGGCCCGCGCGGGGCGCCTGCTGGACCAACCGGACTGGCTCGCCTCGGCAGAGCGTGCCCTGGACTACCTGCGCGAGCGCCACTGGCAACAAGGCCGCCTCCTGGCCACCAGTCGCCACGGCGAGGCGCGGCTGCCCGCCTACCTGGACGACCACGCCTACCTCATCCATGCCATCCTGGAACTGCTGGCAGCCCGCTGGCGCAGCGAGGACCTGGACTGGGCGCGGGCGCTGGCCGAACTGCTGCTGCAACGTTTCCAGGACCACGAGCGCGGCGGTTTCTACTTCACCGCGGACGACCATGAGGCCCTGCCGGTGCGCCCGCGTCCCTTCGCCGACGAAGCCATCCCCTCCGGCAACGCCATTGCCGCCTTCGCGCTGCAACGCCTCGGCATGCTGCTCGGCGAGCCGCGCTATCTGCAAGCGGCCGAACGCACCCTTGCCGCAGCGGCCAGCAAGCTGGAACAGGCCGGCTGGACCTGCCCGGGCCTGTTGATCGCGTTACAGGAATACCACGATCCGCCCGAAACCCTGGTCATTCGTGGCGCGGCAGCGGCCCTGACGCCTTGGCAGAGGGCGGCCAGCGAAAAATACAACCCATGGCGCCAGACCTTTGCCATTCCCGAGGATGCTGCGCTGCCGCCCTCGCTGGCAGCCAAGATGGGACAGCCCGGCAAGGTGTTGGCCTATCGCTGCGTGGGCACCCGTTGCGAGCCGCCCGTCGAAGATCCGGGTACAATTACCGACTGACCGCCATGAGGCCTTGGCCACACCCGGGATCATGGCAAAGGCCCGTCGGAAACAACCGATGCGGTTCGTACCTCACCGCATCCTACCTTGCGTTCCGATCGTAGGGTGCGGTGAGCCATGCGAACCGCACCAGAGATAGGCCTGGACCTGTATTTCCACTCTGATGCCGCTGGAGCACCCTCCCCATGAAGCAGTTGTCTCTCATCCTCCTTGCCGTTGCGAGTATTGCCGTCGGTGTGTGGTTCGGCCTCCAGGGGAGTGGCCCCTCACAACAAGATCAGAAGAACCAGTACGCCCATCTCGGCGGCGACTTCACGCTGCAGGGGGCGCAGGGTCCGGTCAGCCTGCACGACTTCCAGGGCAAGGTGGCGGCGATCTACTTCGGCTACACCCGCTGCCCGGATGTCTGCATCACCTCGCTGAGCAAGATGGCCCAGGC
>RFHJ01000024.1 GCA_003696905.1 Gammaproteobacteria bacterium
CCCATCTCCCCCAAGCGCGCGGAACAGGACGGCCACCGTCCGCTCGACCTCCGACAGATCCACTGCGGCCTGGGGGTAGCGCGTATCGGCCAGCCGTGTAATCAGGCGGTGCCAGAGTTCGCCGACCTGTTCTTCCACCGTCTCTCCCGTAGCTCCCTACCCTGGCCTTCGATGGGTACCACCGTCTGCGACGTCTTGCCACTACCGGCGGGACGGCCGGTGACCACCGGCATTGCAGCCGCGTCGCTCACCCAGTGCAGCAGCCCCTGCCCCCCGCCCTGCCGCGCCTGGACCTGGGCGCAGGCGCTGATGCATTGTGCGCATTCAGTACAGGTGAACATGCGCCGCTTGATGGTGCGCGGCTTTAGCCGCATCGGGCAGGCATTGTCGCAGGCATTGTTGCAGCGCTTGCAGGCATCCGCCCGATCGGTATCGAAGCCCACCACCATGGCCCGGTCGTTGCCCATCCAGACCAGGCTCTGGAACAGACCCACCGCACAGCCGAAGCGACAGAAGAGGTGGCGCGCCAGCAGAAACTCGATGCTGAAGGCGATGGTGGCAGCGCTGAGAAAGACGCTCTGGTTGCGGGTCAGCTCGCCGCGGATCAGGTTGCCGTAGATCTCGGCCGGCGGCAGCAGATAGGTCAACAACACCAGGGCCCACAGAAAGGCAAAACCGAAGACCGCCAGCAGGGTCGGCACCCAGTAGCGCCGCTCCGGTCGCAGGATGCGACCATCGGGCTGCAGCACCGGCAGGGGCCGCTTGTCCCACAGGCTATGCCGCCCGATGGCCCGGCGCATCAGATTGTTGATGGTCTCGACCACCGAAAAGTGGGGACAGAGCCAGCCGCAATAGAGGCGACCATAACGCCAGGCGATCCAGAGAAAGAGCCCGGCACCACCGAACAGCGGCAGAAAGCCTCGCCACAGCAGATTGAGCGTGGCCTCACCGATCCCCGCCCGTCCGGCGATGAAGTCGTCGATACCCAGGGTCCAGTCCATGCCGAACAGGATGGCGTGCCCCTGGTTCAGGTCGATGCGCAGGATATCCAGTACCGGCGCCAACACGAACAGCAGAAAGAACCCCGCCTGAAACAGACGCCGGCGCTGTTGCAGGGTCAGGCTCATGAGCGGCGCTCCGGACAGTCCGCCGGCAGGGGCCGGCCCACCAGGGGGTAGCGCCAACACTGACCGGCCATCGCCTTGGCCAGGCCGTAGGCACCGAACACCACCAGCATGGAGTGACAGAAGGTGAAATAGGTGATCACCACCACCCAGGTCCAGGGACCGTCGTAGCCGCCGAGCAGGACGATGACGACATTGACCACCACCAGCAGCCCACCGGCCCACAGGCTGCCCGCCATGGTCTGATCGAGGTGAGCACGGGCCAGGGGCGCCGCTTTCTCACGATGCCGCCACCAGAGCCAGGCCACCACCAGAAAGGCCAGGCCCGGCAGCAACAGCAGATTGGTCAGGTACAAGGCCTCGGCCGTGGTGGCCAGGGTGGCGCCGGGCGGCAATTCATCCGAGGGTGGCATCGACCACCTCCATCAGGGCGGCAAGGGTCTCCTCGTCGTCCGTGAGTGGCTCCACCAATGCCGCCCGGCAGGCCTGACGCAGATCGAACCCTCCCTCGATCAGGGTGGCGGCATACACCAGCAGGCGGGTCGAGGCCGCCTCCTCCAGATCGTGATCCTTCAGTGCGCGCAGCGCATTGGCCAGGCCGATCAGGCGCTCGCCGGTCGCCCGGTCGATACCGGTTTCGCCCTGCAGGATCTCCAGTTCCAGTTCCGGTGCGGGAAAATCGAAGCTCATCGCCACGAAACGCTGGCGGGTGGAGGGCTTCATTCCCTTGAGCAGATTCTGGTAGCCCGGATTGTAGGAGACCACCAGCATGAAATCGGGCGGCGCCTTCAGGGTCTCTCCGGTGCGTTCCAGCGGCAGGATGCGGCGGTCGTCGGTCAAGGGGTGCAACACCACGGTGGTGTCCTTGCGCGCCTCCACCACCTCGTCCAGATAGCAGATGGCCCCCTCGCGCACCGCGCGGGTGAGGGGACCGTCGGACCAGAAGGTCCCCTGATCACCGATCAGATGCCGACCCACCAGATCCGCCGCGGTGAGGTCATCGTGGCAGGCCACGGTATACAAGGGGCGCCCCAGGCGTGCGGCCATATATTGCACGAAGCGGCTCTTGCCACAGCCGGTGGGCCCCTTGATCAGGACCGGCAGCTGTTTGCGCCAGGCATGCTCGAACAGCGCCACCTCGTTGCCCTGGGGCCGATAGAACGGCAGCTCTTCGGCGGACAGGTTATCGACTTGCATATCCATCATTCCAGACCCTGTTTCTACCTAAGGAAACCCTGATAAAAGCCATCCTTGGCTTTATCAGGGTACGCTGCGCCGCAAACGCGATTCGCGGCTGGCTTCAAAATCAATCGCTTACAGCGATTGATTTTGGCGGCTCTTCCCTGAGCCGCGGGAGGTCTGAATTTTTCAGACCTTCCCCACCTCTCATGAGGCCTTGGCCACACCCCTGATCATGGAAAAACCCGGGTAGGGTGGGTTGAGCTCCGCGAAACCCATCGAACACGGCTTGAAGCGGTGGGTTTCGCTAGGCTCAACCCACCCTACGCAAAGCGAATCGTTTGCCAACATCGGGTATTTCCACACTAAACGCTCAGCCAGAAGGCGGCCCCCACCAGCCCGCCCACCAGCAGCAGCCAGAACACGATGACCCATCGCCAGAAGCCCCGTACCGACCGCAGGCCCATGAACCAATCCCCGATCAAATGGCCCTTGAGCAGCGCCAGGCCGAGCACAAGGAAGGTAACCCCTAGGCCCTGCAGCTCCAGCATGCCCACCGCCCAGGTGATCAGGGTCAACCCCATGAGAACACCATAGACCAGGGTACAGGGACGCATCCAGCGTTGGGTCAGGGAGTCGGTCATGTCAGTGCATCACGTAGACGAGGGGGAACAGGATCAGCCAGACCAGATCCACCATATGCCAATAGCTGGCGCCGCTCTCGATGTCGGTATGGCTGGCCGCATCGTAATGGCCCTGGCCGGTACGCACTGCCAGCACCGCCAGCACGATGATGCCCAGGATTACGTGCATGAAATGGAAAAAGGTGAGCGACAGGTAGAACATGTAGAAGGTATTGGTGCTCAGGCGCACCCCTTCGGCGAAATGGTGGGCATACTCCGCCCCCTTGATGACCAGGAACAGCAGACCCATTCCCACCCCTGCCCAGAGCCAGTTGCGCGACTGCGCCGCCCGGTTCTCGCGGATCGCCGCCACCGCCCGGACCACGAAATAGCTGGCGGTGATCAACGCCAGGGTGTTGTAGAGCGCCGAGGTCCGGTCCAGGGTAGCCTGGTACTGGTCGAACAGCGCCACGTGCTGCATCCGCGTGAAGGCATAGGCGGCAAAGAAGATGGCGAAGACCGACAGTTCCGCAAGAATGAAGATCCACACGGCCAGGTCGCCGGGCGGATAGCGCAGGGCCTCTCCCTGCCTTTCCAACGGGTTCAGCTGCCTCATCGAGATGTTTCCGGTCTGCAAATAAAAAAGCGCCTGGCACTCCTTGCGGAATGCCAGGCACCCCCCCGTCACTCAGGCAGTGGGAGACGCTGCCTGCTCCACGGCAACCTCCGGATCCTTCGATCCGACAAAGAAGCTGGCGACATAGAGCACCAGACCGACGAGGAACACCAGGCCGGCGATCTCACGCAGCCAGTAGAAGAGCGAGATCTTCTCCTGCACCATCATGAAGGGCATGGGGTTTTCGCTAAAGCGCTGCAGGTAGACCTGCAAGATACCCGCGCCCGTGAGGAACAGGGTGATGAACACTATCGAGACGGTCATCAGCCAGAAGGACCACATCTCCAGCACCTGCGAGCGGTTGCTGTTGGCCGCCTGTCGCCCGCGCATCATGGGCATGGCGTAGGAGATGATGGTCAACACCACCATCACATAGGCCCCATAGAAGGCCATGTGGCCGTGGGCGGCAGTGATCTGGCTGCCATGGGTGTAATAGTTGACCGGCGCAAGGGTATGCAGGAAACCCCAGACCCCGGCACCCAGGAAGGCCATCACCGCGGTCCCCAGGGCCCACAGCACAGCAGCCTGGTTCGGGTGATTGCGGCGACGGCGGTTCACCATGTTGAAGGCGAACACGGTCATCATGAAGAAGGGAATGGGTTCCATGGCGGAGAACACCGAACCCCACCACTGCCAATACTCCGGCGTACCGATCCAGTAGTAGTGGTGCCCGGTCCCGACGATGCCGGTGATCAGCGTCATGGCGATGATCACGTACAGCCACTTCTCGATCACCTCGCGGTCCACGCCAGTGGTCTTGATGAGCACGAAGGCCAGGATGGAACCGAGGATCAGCTCCCAGACCCCCTCGACCCAGAGGTGCACCACCCACCACCAGTAATACTTGTCGTTCACCAGGTTGTCGGGGTTGTAGAAGGAGAACAGGAACAGTACCGCCAGCCCCACCAGGCCGATCAACAGCACCAGGTTCACGACCGTCTTGCGCCCCGAGAGGATGGTCATGCCGATGTTGAACAGAAAGCCCAGGGCCACGACCACGATGCCCAGCTTGGTGATGGTGGGCTGCTCCAGGAACTCCCGCCCCATGGTCGGCAACAGGTCGTTCCCGGTGAGATCGGCGAGACTGGAATAGGGCACGAGCAGATACCCCAGGACGGTCAAGGCACCAGCGATCAGAAAGACCCAGAACAGCAGCTTTGCCAGCCCAGGACTAAACAGCTCGCGCTCCGCCTCTTCCGGGACCAGATAGTAGGCCGCACCCATGAAGCCGAACAGCAGCCAGACGATCAACAGGTTGGTGTGGACCATGCGGGCCACGTTGAAGGGAATGGCCGGGAAGAGAAAATCCCCGATCACATACTGCAGCCCCAGGATCAGACCGAACAGGATCTGCCCGACGAACAGCCCGATGGCCGCAACAAAATACAGCTTGGCAACCGATTGTGATTGATATTGCATTGCTTTCTACCTCCTGCCGGCTCAGCCCTGAATGTTCGGTGGCCAGTTCCTGGCCGTCTTGATTTCGGACGCATACTTGAGAAACTCCGCAATCGCATCGAGCTCCTCGTCCGTGAAATTGAACTGCGGCATGCTGCGACGACCGGGGATGCCCTCTTTCGGACGACTCTTGATGAAGCCAATGATGCCCGCCTTGCCGCCCAGACGCTTGTAGGCGTTGCCCAGCTCCGGCGCGAAATAGGCCCCCTCGCCGAGCAGGGTGTGGCAGCCGATGCAATCGTTCTTCTCCCAGAGGCGCTTGCCCATGGCCACCTTCTCGGTGATCGCCTGTCGGTTGTCGCGATCGGGCAACATAGACTGCGTATCGAAGGTCAAGGCCAGGAACAGCAACAGGAAGAACAGACTTCCTCCGTAGAATATGTTGCGTGCCATGGCCTTGGTGAAAGCCTGTGACATGATCGAACCCTCCACTTGCCAAAGTTGTGGTGCCAATCTCCCCCTGACGGGCAAGCCGGACCTTGATATTGGTCAAGCGGGAAGGCGGGATTTTGCGCCAGATCAAGAAAACGGCGGATTATGTCGTTTTCTCTCCCCTGGAAAACCCTTGGCCTGAGCACCCGGTGCGATAGAATCGTGCTGCCGAATCACGATGATGAGAAACCACCATGAAGGCGCTGCTGAAACAGGGGCCGCTGTTCGCCGCCCTGTCCGATGCGCAGTTGGATCGCATCACCCGGCATGCCCGGCGCATCTCGCTGCAAAGTGGGGAATCGCTCTTCGAACAGGGGGAAGCTGCGGACCGTTTCTACCTGGTGATTTCCGGGCAGATCAAGCTCTATCGGCTGTCGCCCAACGGCAACGAAAAGGTGGTCGAGATCGTCACCCCGGGCTGCACCTTCGCCGAGGCCCTGATGTTCCTGCAGCGACCCACCTATCCGGTGGGCGCCGAGGCACTGACTGCCGCCGAGGTAATCAGCATCGACGCCCGCGACTTCACCAAGATGCTGCGTGAGTCCACCGACACCTGCTTCCTCCTGCTGGGCGATCTTAGCCAGCGACTCCGGGGGCTGCTCCGTGAGATCGACGAATTGAGCCTCTACAGCGCCACCTGCCGTGTGGCCGGTTATCTCTTGGAAGCCGGGCCCGATGACGCCAACGAATTCGAACTCCCGGTGGCCAAGCAGATCCTCGCCTCTCGGCTGTCGGTCAAACCCGAGACATTCTCACGCATTCTCAAGAACCTGAATGAAAGCGGCGTGGTCACGATCAAGAACAGCCGCGTGCAGATTCACGATCGCGAGCGTCTGCGCGAAACCGCCAATATCTGCGCCACACCACAGGAACGGCTCGCTGCGAGCTTCCTCTACCCCTGCCCACCATCCCACTACCGCTCGCAGGGATAGCCTACTCCTAATCAGTGACTGGTGCCCGCCGAGCGAGTGATCTTGTTGTGCACGTTGTACTTGCCCGACGGCTTGACCATGGGCAGGCGCTTGACCTCGCGGAAACTGTTGGCGTCGTAGACGATCACCGCGCCGTCCATGTCCCAGATGCTCAGCAGGGCATGGCGGCCATCTTTGTCGAATTCCACATGGGCCGCGGTCTTGCCCGGCACCGGGCGCAGGGTCTTGACGATCTCCAGGGTACGCTTGTCGATCACATGTACCTCGTCGCGATGCGGACCGAAGAAGACGTCCACCCAGGCATAGGGGGTGTTCTCGTGGCTGCGCAGGAAGAAACCGGGGCCATCGGTCTTGATCCGCTTGAGGGTCTTCCAGTTGTCCATGTCGATGATGGTCACCTCACCCTTGTGCAGATTGGGCGTGGCGAGCACCCGATGGTCCTTGTACCGCCAGGTGATGCCGGAACCCAGGTGCGGCATGCCATCGATATCCACCTTGGCGATGCGGCGTCCCAGGTCCAGATTGATCACCTGCCCTCCTCCACCCTCCCGGGAGGCGCCGATCAGCAGACGATAGGAGGGATCGAAGAAGAAATCGTCCAGGTAGCCATCGAGGCGGATCCGACGTACTGGGAAACGCCCGGTGACCTTCGCTACCCCTTCGTCCAGTCGATAGTCGTGCATGGGGCCGTTGTAGACCGGCAGCGGATCGTCGGCATAGCTGATCTCCCATACCTCGGGCAGATCCTTGAGTGCCGCAATGAAGGCCTGCCGTGGCGGTGCGTCATAGACCGCGCTCACCCGTGAGGAATGTCCCCTGCCGTCGTCCACGGGTATCACCCTGATGGGAGAGAGATCCCTGGCGTCGAGCAGCACCAGGGAGTGCGGCAGATAGTTGGCCACCATGACATAGCGCCCATCACCCGAGACCGCAGCATTGCGCGCATTGATACCCGCCCGTACCTCGGCGACATATTGCAGGCTCCACATGTCGAACTTGCTGATCCAGCCGTCGCGCGAGGCGAAATAGACGAAACGCCCATCCGGCGAATACTTGGGTCCACCATGCAGGGCAAAATGGGTCTTGATCCGAATCAGCGGTTCGAAACGGTCGCCATCGAGGATGGTGGCATGGTGATCCCCCAACTCGACCACCACGAACAGGTTCATGGGATCGGCCCGATGGACCGGCCGCGTGGGCAGCTGATCCTCCGGCACCAGCACCTTATGGCTGGCACGGATCTGCGCCATGCCCCATTCCGGCACCTTCGGCAGCGGGGTATAGATGTAGTCGACCAGGGCCTGGATCTGGCCATCGCTGAGCTTGTCGCCGAATGGCGGCATCTGGGTCGCGGCACGGCCGTTGCGGATGGTGGCCATTGCCTTGTCGCGCTTCAGTCGGTGCAGATTCTCGGGCAACAGCGCCGGCCCCATGCCACCCAGTCTCCCCGGGCCATGGCACTGGGCGCAATGCTGGGCATAGAGCGCGGGGGCATCGGCAGCCGGTGCCAGTGCCGGCAGGATCGCCATACAGCCGAGGATGAGCAGACGCCAGTTTGTCATGCGATCACTTCTCTTCTCTTCAGCTCGATCAGCCCAGCAGCCGTTCAGTGGGCCCTGGAACACAACTGTGGCTGAGCCTTCGAACCCGAATGCCTTTTCAATCGCGGCTAAAGCCGCTCCCACACCGGTCTGGCGCGGGAGGGGCAGGATGCGGTGAGTTCAGCGAACCGCATCGGCCCGAGCCTTCAGCCGGTAGCTTGCATGACAGGCCACACAGTTCCGCATGATACCCGCCACCGTCTCCGGCACCTCACGGGTATCGCCGAGCGCCTCGGTATCCAGCGCCAGCCGGTCGAAGGCCTCGTGGGTGGCAAAACCCAGTTTCTTGAACGCCAGCGGCAGCTTGCCCACCAGGCTGTCGGGGACCCCGGCCCGGGTGGCCATGCCCACGGCACGCGCCGCAGAGGCGACCGCATCCACATCGCCACGCACCGAGGCGTCGAGGACCTGCTGCACCGCGGCCAGAAAGGCTCGCATCTCGCTCAGCACCAGGTCACGCTCCCCTTCGGTCAACAGGATGGCGGTGCGACCGTCATTGGCCGGTACGGTCTCGCCCTGGAGTATGAACTTCCAGGCCAGCACCCCCGTTGCGGTGGCGAACAGCAGGGTCAGGATCCAGCAGAGTCGGCACATGCGGTTTCTTCTCCCTCGCTGCGTACGACGTGCCGGCGCCAGGGGGTGACCTCGATCCGTTCCGGCAGGCCACTGACACCGATCTCCTCATCGGAAAGATAACATCCCGGATCCTCGGCCCAGGGATTACCGGTGAGCTGCCAGGCACGGGTGCGGCTGTTGCCGCCGCATATGGCACGCTCGGCACAGGCGGCGCAACGCCCCAGCAACGGCCGCTCGCGCTGCTTGAGGCCGGCCATCAGCGGGTCGCTGGTGTCCTCCCAGATCTCGGAGAAGGGACGCTCGCGCACCGATCCCAGATCGTAGTCCCACCACATGGTGTCGGCATGCACATGCCCCAGGTTATCGATGTTGGCCACGTTCACCCCGGAGGCGTTGCCTCCCCAGCGCTCGAGCAGGGGACGCAGGCGGGCCTCGCTGCCGGGCAGGCGCCGGCGTGCCCAGTGCAGCAGGTACACGCCATCGGCATCGTTGTTGCCGGTGACGAACTCCCGCTCGCGCCCGGCCATGAGATGGTTCCAGCAGGTGTCGAAGATCAGGTCCATGGCCGCACGGGTCATGCGATGGTGGGCGTCATCCATGCGGTTCTTGTTGCCCCGCCCGGCATAGTTCAAATGCGACAAGTAGAACTTGTGGATCCCCTCCGTGTCCATCAACCACAGCAGTTCGGGCAGGTCGCGGGCGTTGTCGCGTGTCAGGGTGAAGCGCAGGCCCACCTTGATCCCCGCATCCCGGCACAGGCGTATCCCCCGCAGGGACTGATCGAAGGCCCCCTCTCGGCGGCGAAAGCGGTCGTGGATCTCGCGCATGCCATCCAGGCTGATGCCCACATAGTCATAGCCGATCTCGGCGATACGCCCGATGTTGTCCTCGTCGATCAGGGTGCCATTGCTCGACAGGCCCACATAGAACCCCATCGCCTTGGCATGCCGCGAGACCTCGAAGATGTCGTGCCGCATCAGAGGCTCTCCGCCGGAGAGGATCAGCACGCGCACGCCGTAGCGATAGAGATCGTCCATCACCGCCACCACCTCCTCGGTGCTCAGCTCGCCGGGAAAGTCCTTGTCCGCCGAAGTGGCGTAGCAGTGTTTGCAGGTCAGGTTGCAACGCCGTACCAGGTTCCAGATCACCACCGGGCCGGTGGCCGCCGGCGAGCGCGCAGGGCGACTACCGGAAGCGGGGGCCGCCAGGGCCTTGAGATACCTCGTTACGCGAAACATGCCAATACCCCTCAGGCCACCAAGCGCAGCCCGGTCTTTTTCAGGATCTCGCTGCTGAACAGCACCTCATGCCCCCGAACCGCATCGTCCAGCCGACGACGGATCTGTTCCATCTGGTGCATAACCTCCTGCCGATCATGGCCATGCACCATGGCAAAGAGGTTGTAGGGCCAGATACCGGGATGCCGCGGACGCTCATAGCAGTGACTGACCGATTCCATGCGACCCAGCAGGCTGCCCAGCTCGCCCACCCGCTCATCCGGCACGTCCCACACGGTCATGCCGTTCGCCCGCAGCCCGAGACGATAGTGGTTGGGTACCGCGCCGAGGCGCCGGATGATTCCCTGTTCGCGCATCGCCTTCAGGCGCTGAATGACCTCCTCGCCATCGACACCGATTCGCTCACCCACCGCGTGGTAGGGCCGCTCCACCAATGGCAACCCCGCCTGGGTGGCCGCCACCAGGCGACGGTCGACCACATCCAGCGGACGAGGCCGGACACTGTACGATGGCACTCCGGGCACCGGCACGGTGCGCACCCCACCTGCCTCGTCCAGCGCCAGCCAGAGTCCCAGATAGAAGGTGCGGCGCTTGGGAAAGTCGTATACGGAAAGACCGGTCTCCTGCTCGATTCGTTCGAGTACCCGTGCCACCCCTGCGGTGGTTTCGGTAGCCACCACGAACCACATGTTGAGCCGGTGATCACGGCGATAGTTGTGCGCCACCTCGGGCAGTGCATTGACATGCGCCGCCACGCGATCGAACACGGGATCGGGGACGCTCATGGCGGCCAGGGTAAGTCCACCGCCCATCGCCTCGGCATCGTAGAGCGGACCGAAGCGGGACAACAGGCCCCGCTCGAGCAGATCCTCGACGAGCTGGATCAGGGCGACCTCCGACAGACCGAGTTGTGCCGCGACGATTGAGAAAGGTCGTTCGGCCAGAGGGAAGCCGCCCTGAAAACGGTTGATGAAGACCCGTGCGGGAGGATCCATCACCGATGGCATCACGCACCTCCCCCGGCCTTCACCCGATCTGCCGGCCGCGGCAGGTCGATGAAACGATAGTGCGCCCCGCATTGCTTGAAGCTGCGGCGGCTGAATAGCACCTCGTGGGGCACGTCCTCCAGGCCGCAGGCCGCCGCCAGCCAGGAGACCCGATCCATCACCTGTTCGCGGTCGCGTCCATGGATCATGGTGAACAGGTTGTAGCGCCACTCGGGTAGCCGGCGCGGGCGTCGGTAGCAGAGGGTGACGAAATCGAAGCGCCCGAAACAACGCCCGATCTCTGCCACCTGTTCGTCGGGGATGTCCCAGACCACCATGGCATTGGCGCGATAGCCCAGGCGGCGATGACGCACCACCACGCCAAGGCGCTTGATGAGATCGCGTTCCTGCATCCGACGCACCCGCGCCATCACCTCCGCCTCGCTCATCCCGAGGCGCTCGCCAATCACCGCCCAGGGGCGGGGATCCAGCGGCAGTCCCTCCTGGATGGCGGCGATCAGCGCCGTGTCGCGCGGATTCTCGCTCCGCAGGCGTGTCACCTTCAGGTCCATTGGATACGAAACCCCAGGTCGATGAAGTAGTCCTCCAGCATCGGCAGATCGAGTACCGGCAGGCCGGTCTCCGCCTCGATTTCGGCCAAAACGCCCTCCAGATGCCGTCGATCCTCGGCGGTCACCACGAACCACAGGTTGAAGTGGTGTTCCCGCTCGTAGTTATGGTTCACCTCCGGCCGTGCACTGATC
>RFHJ01000212.1 GCA_003696905.1 Gammaproteobacteria bacterium
CAGCACCAAAGCCAACCCTCCGGTATGCTCGGAAACGACTCCGACCCCGGGGCAATGACTGTGAGTAGACCTGGTTTCCATGATCAGGGGTGTGGCCAACCAACAGCTCATGGCAGTTAGGGTGGAAACACCCGATGTTGGCAAGCGATCGCTCCGCGTAGGGTGGGTTGAGCCTAGCGAAACCCACCGTTTAAACAAGGTGCCGCCTGTTTTCCCGGATTTCGCTTCACCGCATCCGGGCTACGTCCCTCTGGCACACCAGGAGTCGGAGTCGTTCGGCAGCACCAAAGCCAAGCCTCCGGTATGCTCGTAAACGACTCCGACCCCGAGACAATACCGGTGAGTAGACGCAACTTCCATGATCAGGGGTGTGGCCAAGCCTTCATCGCAAGTTTGTAACGGCTTGAAAGCCAGGGCGGGCGCCCTGCTCGGGTTGGACGACGCCATTCTGCGTGAGGCCCGAATCGGAATGCCCCCGGGGGCGAAGCTGTTGTATCCTCGGGTGAAGCGGTCATTCGAGGAAGATGGATCATGGAGGCGGCTACGGAGCCAATGCAGCAGCTGGTAGAGGTCATCCGCGAGGAGGCGAGACAGCAGACCGCCGAACTGCGGGCCATCAATGAGCAGCTCGAGGCGCGCACCCGGGTGCTGGAACAGCAACTAGGCCGGCGCGCCAGTGCGGCGAAGTGGTATGCGCTGGTGGCCGGGCTGTTGGCGCTGATGGTCGGCTTCTGGGTCTACTCGCTGATGCAGCCCATGGCCGCCAATGTGGACGCCATGTCCTCACACCTCGGCAAGATGCAGGGCTACCTGAGAAACCTGAACGCGGGTGGCCCCGGCAGGCCCGGGTCGATGGCCGGCGGCACGGGCAAAAATCTGGATCGGATGGCCGAGGACATCGGCATCATGCGTGCCGCGATGCAACAGGTGACCGGAGACATTCGTGCCATGCGTACCGCGATCGAGGGGATGCGCGGTGACATTGGCTCGATGAACCGCGCCCTGTCGGGCCTGATGGGACAGATGCAGATGATGGGTGACAATGTGGCCAGTATGGCCCAGTCGCTCGACTACATGAACCGCAACGTGGGCCGCCTGTCGCGGGATGTGAATGGCTTCCGCGGCCCCTTTCCCTCGATGGATTCGGTGATGCCCTGGCCCTGAGCCGCGTTCGCAGGGGGTCAGCGCTCGCGGTAGGTGATCCGCCCCTTGCTGAGATCGTAGGGTGTCAGTTCCACCTTGACCTTGTCGCCGGTCAGGATGCGAATGTAGTGTTTGCGCATCTTGCCGGAGATATGGGCGGTCACCACGTGCCCGTTCTCCAGTTCCACCCGGAACATGGTATTGGGCAGGGTCTCGATGACCGTCCCTTCCATTTCGATTACGTCTTCTTTTGCCATGCCTCTATCCAGTCTGCGTTCGGCGCCCCGGCCGAAGATGGGCGCGGATTATAGCAAAACTCGCCCCTGCTATTCGGGCAATTCCGGCAGCCGGATCTGCTCTCCCTGTTCGAAACGGCACCAGCGATTCTGGCTGAACAGTTCCAGCGGACGAAAGTCGGCCTTGTAGCGCATCTTGGCGCAGTCTCGGACCCAATATCCGAGGTAGAGATAGGGCAGTTGCAGCTGCCGGCACAGATCGAGTTGCGCCAGGATCCCCCAGGTGCCGAGGGACCGACTGGGAAGGTCAGGGTCGAAAAAGGTGTAGACCGCAGAGAGGCCGTCACGCAACTGGTCGGTGACCGCCACGCCGAGCAGACGATGGTCTTCGCGGAACTCGAGAAAGTGGGTGTCGCACCAGTCGGTGATCAGGAAATCCTGGTATTCCGAGGGCTCGGAGTCGGCCATGCTGCCGCCGGCATGGCGGCTGGCGGTGTAGCGTTGGTAGAGGCGGAAATGTTCCTCTCGAAACCGGGCCTCGGTGGGCACCAGGCGCAGCGCACGGTTGGCGCGCAGGGTGCGCCGATGGCGCCGGCGTGGCTGGAAGTCGGCCACCGGAATCCGCGCGGAAAGGCACTGTCTGCACTGCAGGCAATGGGGGCGATAGACCATGCCGCCGCTGCGCCGAAAGCCCTGCCGAACGAGTTGGCTGTAGAGGGCGACCGTCATGGGCATCTCGGGGTCGATGAACAGGCTCTGGGAATATTCCCCGGCAAGGTAGCTGCAGGGTTGGGGTGCCGAGAGATAGAGCGGCAGTCGCAGGGGCTGGCTATCCACGGCGGTTATCCCCCTGCACTGGATCGACGAGCTGTTCCACCGGGAGCGGATCGGCACGCCAGATCCTTGGGTCGATGGAGGATCGAAGCGCCGTGCCCAATTCGGCCAGAAACCGTTCTCGGGGGATCTCGCAGGCGCCCATGCGGGCCAGATGCGGATTAAACACCTGACAGTCGATGAGGCTGCCGCCAAATCTGCTCATGCGGGCGCAAAGGTAGACCAGGGTCATGCGGGAGGCACTGGGAACGCGGCTGAACATGGACTCGCCGAAGAAGGCCGCCCCCAGGGCGATACCGTAGAGCCCGCCCACCAGGTCATCGTCCTGCCACAGCTCGATCGAGTGAGCATGTCCGAGTCGATGCAGGGCGAGATAGGCCTCCTGCATCTCCGGTAGCAGCCAGGTGCCGGCATCGTCATGCCGGGGGGCGGCGCAGGCACGGATCACACCCTCGAAGTCGCTGTCGATCCGCAATTCGCAGCCACCGCGGCGCATCTGTTTGCGCAGACTGCGTGACACATGGATGGCATCGGGATACAGAACGGTGCGCGGGTTTGGGCTCCACCACAGTATGGGCTGGTCGTCGCTATACCAGGGAAAGATGCCACTGGCGTAGGCGTTGAGCAGACGCCGGGGATGCAAATCTCCCCCCACGGCGAGCAGTCCGTTGGGTTCTTCCTCCGCCTGGGCCGGGTCGGGGAAGTGCTGTTGGGGGGTGGTATTGTCCAGGCGGTAGATCATTTCTCCATGGTCTGACGGTAGGGGGAGTGACTCCTCATCTCCGTCAGGTAGTCCTGCATCCCTTCGCGCTCGTGCTGCAGGAATTGTTGCACGGCTCGCGAGAAACGTGCATCTCCGAGCCAGTGTGCCGACCAGGTCGGCGTGGGCAGGAAGCCCCGGCTGACCTTGTGTTCGCCCTGGGCACCTGGTTCGAAGCGGCGCAGGCCGCGTTGCAGGCAGAATTCGAGTCCCTGGTAATAGCAGGTTTCGAAGTGCAGGCTGTGGAACCGTTCACGACATCCCCAGTGACGGCCGTACAGTGTCTGCTCACCGACCAGATTGAAGGCGGCGGCCACCGGCCGGCCCTGGTGTCGAGCCTGTACCAGCAACACCTGGTCAGGGAGTTGGTGGGCCAGCGCCTCGAAGAAGTCCAGTGAGAGAGTAGGGATGCCGCCCTTGCGGTCGAAGGTGGATTGGTAAAGGAGGTGGAAGTCGGCCCAGTCCTCGGCCGAGGCCGTATGGCCATCGAGCCAGCGAAAGGTAATGCCCGCTTCCCGGGTGCGTCGCCGCTCCCGGCGAATGTTCTTGCGTTTCCCGTGGGTCAGGCTGCCCAGAAAGGCGTCGAAGTCGTTCCAGCCCCGGTTCTCCCAGTGGAACTGGCAACCCATGCGGCGCAGGTAGCGATGATTTTCCAGATGGGCCGTCTCCTCGTCGGTCGTGAACAGCCAGTGGATGGATGAGCAGTCATTCTCGAGGGCCAGCGCCATGACACGATCGAGGAGCAGTTCGCGCAATTCGATCGGCGCATCCGGCGCCAGCAGCAGCTTGGGTCCGGTCGCCGGGGTGTAGGGCGAGGCGCTCACCAGTTTGGGATAGTACTCCAGCCCATTGCGTGCGTAGGCGTCCGCCCAGGACCAGTCGAAGACGAACTCGCCATAGGAATTGGACTTGAGATACAGGGGGCAGGCCGCTACCAGGCGGCCCTCTGTGTCGTGGATCACGATATGGCGGGGCAGCCAGCCGAAGCGTTCACCCAGGCAGCCGTGTGCCTCCAGGGCATGCAGGAACTCATGGCGCAGATGCGGATAGGCGGCCACGCCCAGGGCGTTCCAGGCATCCGCCACCACCGCGCCAATGTCATCCAGTATCGAGGCTTGCCACTGCATTCTCATCCTAGGGATAAAGATTCCTGTGGTATGGCCGATATCCCCCGCACTATGGAAGATACGCTCAATCTGCCGGTGGGTGCGACCGTTCAACTACAACTCACTCTACCCGAGAATTCACCTCGGGAATTGGTGCGCGTGATCGGGTATTTGCCCGGGTCGAGCCTGGTGGTGACCTGTCCCACCAACGAGGCGGGCAGGTTCAAGATCGTGCGCGATGGTCAGGTCTACAAGGTGCGGATGTTGCGGGGTGATACCGTGGTGGGGTTCGAGGCAAGGGTGTTGGCCGCGCCGGTAAAACCCTATCCGCATCTGCATCTCCAATATCCTCAGGCCTTCGAACAGATCGTGATCCGCAACTCGACCCGAGTGCGCGCAGAGTTGCCTTGCCAGGTGCGCAATACCAGGAGGCCTGACGTACCCGAGAACTTCCAGGCCGCCTGTATCGTCGACCTGAGCGAGACCGGCGCCCGGCTGTCCCATCCTGAACCCCTGGGGGAAGTGGCGGAGATGCTGCAGCTCGTGTTTGAGCTGGAGGTCCTTGGCCAGGCGGAGCAGCTGACGCTGGTGGGCGATATTCGAAGTGTCA